>CAIVKH010000275.1 GCA_903906425.1 uncultured bacterium | reverse complement strand
TTTTAACCAATATAATCAAGCCTATAATCAATATATTGCTCGCTGCTCGCGAGTTTGTCAGTTTTCACTTTTCGAGCATGTTTAGGCATATTTAGGCACGTAAATTGCAAGCAGAGTGCATCTCCTCTTCACTTGCCGGTTCCCACTCACTGACAAAATGAGTGAAAAAATATGCCCGGGGCCAGGGAAATAATTACGGGCGAAAACTTAGATGACGTGCCAGAAGCCAGCATTATTCGCGATAGTTCAAAAGTCCCACGCGCAATTGCAGTGCCGATGCGACTGAGAGTTGGGTATCTCTGCGGCGACTCTTCTCAGAGTATGAGCTTTGAGTCGCTCGCGAACGCAGCTAGTCAAGTCCTCACAAATCAGCACCAGTTACTGCAACACCCATTGGCACCTATATTGTGCGATTTGTTCCGCCTGCCGAAGAGCGGCGTTCGATATGTTTTCGGCGATGTGACCACGCCTCCGAAACACTTCATGGCGAATGGATGGTCTGCTGGGATTAATACTTTCGCAAAAGGTGTAGTTATTGATGTACCAATCTCCGAGGATTTCCCCAGTGCAGGCCATTGGCTCTATTTCCTCCATGTAATTAGTTGGAAAAAGTTCAGTGGATGCCCGCTGCGGGGAGAACGGAAATCTTGGTACAAGAATATCACTGTGCCCTATGAATGTGTTTCAGATTCCAATGTCAGGAAAATGCTGCCTGTGGAGATGCGAAAATCCATCGACCAAATATCGGGTAAGTTTTACTTCTCAACACTTGGAGAACGCGAAATACCTCTCGATGTGAATCTGGCTTCTGTCTTTGCTATACAGATCTTATTGTCTCAAGCAGGACGATAGTCAGTACATTTTCATTTGGTGGGAAGAGTTCGACGCCGATATTTTCCAGTCGTTGGAAATCACGCTGAGGATTTCACGGACATAGCGGCGGCGAAGCGACCGGCAACCAGCCAGCCGGAGAGCCGTACGCCCGAAGGCCCGCCGCCCGCATCTTGATTTGGAAAGCGGCGTCGAGCCGCCGCAGTCCAAAAGCCGCCGCAGCCGCCCCCGCGAAGCCGTCCGCCCGTCGGAATCCAGTCTGCTGCGTTCGGTTCGGAGGAATGAACGACAGTGAGCCTCAATTTTGGTAATTTTATCGTAAGATTCTCTTGTTTAGCCTAATAATTGAATAAATGGGCCGTATTTTAGCTTCCGGTCACGATAAACTTGGGCAAGTTTGCCATTTCCTTGGGCAAGTCCGCCATGACCTTGGGCAAGTCTGCGGCAGTCTTAGGCAAGTTCGTCGCGTCCTTGGGCAAGTTCGTCGCGTCATTAGGCAAGTCTGCTGTATCCTTGGGCAAGTCCGTCGCAGTCTTGGGCAAGTTGGTCGCGACTTTGACCACGGATGAGGCAATCTGTAACCGGTTTGCGGTGGCCCGGCACATTGCAACGTAAGGCTCGACGCCTTTCGTCGCGGCGTCGTACCGCTTCAGCATCTTCATGCGACGGATGGAAGGCGTCGCTCCACGACGCGCTGTATCGTCGTCAGATCAAGGAGCTGCGGTGCCGACGATGAGGATCTGACCGCTATAGAATGACAAACCTTCGGGCAATGTTTTCACGCGCAACACGGCGGCGTGCTAGCCGGGAGCCTGTTCGGGCAGAATGCCTGCCGGTCCTGGCAAACGATACTCTTTACTCGCGGCGATGTATGGTGGCCTGGCCTCGGGATGCGGGTTCAGGTATGCGCACGACAATTTCCAGCGCAACGTCGCTGCCTTCCTCGGTAATCGTGACGTGATATTGCGGCACGCCCCGCACAAGCCGGCGTACGACAAACTTGTCGATCTTCTGGCCGTGCGAAACGAGGTTCACGGATTGGACGTCCAGATCTTTGCCGGCGGTGCGGGCGAACTCGAACACGTAAACGCCGGCGTCCTTGCAGAACGATGTCAGAGGAATCTTCACGGTTGTCCACTGTGGCTGGACATTGTCGGCGGACCAGTGCCAGAGCGTGTGCGTGGCGGCGGACATCTCGGCGATGTTCTCATCCGGCACATGTTCGCCCCAAACGGAGAATGCGGTCAGCCGCCGGATCTGCGGCTCGGCTGCCGCTCGCGTCACGCGGAGCCGCAGCTTTGAAATTTCCACGGGCGAGAACTGGTCAATTTTTTTGTGGCCGATTGCAGTGCCTTCGCAGAGCTGACGCCACGTGCCGTCGATAAAACCCTCGATGACGTATTCGCGAACGCGTTCGCCTTCGGCAATGTCCTCGGCGGTGATGACGTGATCGAGCCGGGTCGGTTTGCCGAGATCGAGTTCGACGACGTTGCCGTGGCCGGTGGTCTCAGCGAGGCTCTTGCCAAACCGGCGCTGAATTTCCGCGCCGAACTCCACCGCTCGTTTCGCGTCAACTTCAGGAATTCGTCCGGTGGTATCGGGTGTTTGATTCAACAGAAGCACCGCGCCGTGGCCCACGGAGCGGTAATACATGCTCATCAACTGCTCGACGGACTTGAGCGTCGCGGCGTTCTTCGTGCTCCAAAACCAATCAGCTCGGATGCGCGCGTCGCACTCGCTGGGCAACCACGCATCGCCGTCGGGATCGCTGTCGTAGCCGGTGGACACACCGGAACGAGCCTTCTCCGCGGGCATCGCGTTCCATGTCGGATACCGTGCCACGCCTTCTTCGTTGCCGATCCAAGCGATGGTCGCTTGCGGGCCTTGGAAGATCATCGCGTGCGGCGCGTATTTTTTCAGAATGTCTCCGACGGGACCGATGTTGCTGCCGTCGAACCACACCTCGCCCATCTCGCCGTAACGCGAAAGTAATTCGGTGAGCTGCTGGCGATAAATTTGATCGTACTTTTCCTGCTCCGCCGGAGTCTTCGCGCGCCCGCCGACACCGACGCCATGTTTGCCATCGGCGGGACTCAGATAGACTCCGAGTTTGAGACCGCGCTTGCGACAAGACACGGACAGATCCTTCAGCACGTCGCCCTTGCCATCGCGCCACGGCGTATTCTTGACGCCGTAATCGGTCGTGTCGGTCTGCCACCAACAAAATCCGCCGACATGTTTGGCGACGAAAACAATTTGCTTGGCCCCCATCGCCACGGCGACATCGGCCCACTGTTCCGTGTCGAGCTGTTGCGGATTGATTGCCGACAGCGGCGTGGAGAGGTTGTCGTGCTGCGAGTCCTGCCACGTCGAAGGCGCGAAATGGATGAACATCTCCAGCTCCATATCCTGCCACGCAACCTGTTCCGGCGTCGGCCACGCCAGCTTGTCGCCAGCAGCATGGAGCGCAGTCAGCGGCATCAACAGCAGCGTGGCGAACAAAAACATATTTCGTTTCACAGGGTTCCCTTCGTCATTTCCAATCATTGGAAGTTCCGCTCTTCTATTTTTCCAATGATTGGAAATTCATCGGCGCGATGCGGCGCGGCGATTTCTGTGACGGCGGATTTTTTTTTTGCAATCACGCTCAATCCTTCTCTTCTCGAATGGTCACCGGCCCCACGAGACCTGACGGCTGCAGCGGCGAATTTTTCTTGTACGGATTCCATGTCGTCCACGACAGCCGTTTTTCGGCGGGAAGAGCGGAATCGCCGACGAGGCGGTTGATCCATAAATTCGCGGCGGTGATTTCAAGCTGATTGTCGCGCTCGCGCAAAAGATTCGCGGGAATTTCTACGCGCCACGGTTCGCGCCAAACAATGCCAAGTTCGCGGCCGTTCAGTTTCACGGATGCCATGACGTTCACGGAGCCGAGCGAGAGAAACATTTTCGATTTGCGATTTCCAATTTGCGATTTTTCCAAATCGAAGGTTTTCCGGTAAACCGCTGTTCCGCTGTAATGCCTGATTCCATCTTCGGAACGCGTGCTCCAATCGTCCAGTTTTTCGAACGTGATTTTTTCCGGTCCGCCCCATTTCGGATCGAACGAAACTTCCCAAGGCCCTGAAATGTCAGCCGCTGTTCTCAATTTCGGAAAGTTCTTCCCTGACACCTGACACCCGACACCTGACACCTTTTCACGAAACACGATGAATGCGCTTTGCAACGGCGCGAATTCCAACGGCACGATCGTTACGCCGTCCCGCTGTTCGAAATCCGGTAACACGCGATGCTCTCCGGTGAGCGGGTCCCACAATTCGGGTTGCCGTCCTGTCACGCGGAAACGGCACGCGGGCGAAGTTGCGCGATTCTCGCGATTTGCGAGGAAATAAATTTCCTCATCACCGTCATGCCGGTGGATGTATCGCACGCTTCCATCCGATTCGAAATCCGGCGGTACGCCAATTTGCGCGAACGTTTGAGCGGTGAAGTTGTAGCTCGGATAGATGCCCTGCGACTTCGGAATCGCTGCGGGAAGATTCCACGGTGACATTTGAACGGGGCCGAGTTCGCGTGCGGTACTCCACGCGCCGCCCTTCGCAATCGCGCTGTTCCATTTCGCGTCGGTGCTGACAATCATTTCGCTTCCATCGCGGAATCGAATCGTCAACGAACCGATCAGGCCGGCGGGATTCGGCTGCTCGCCGCCGTTTTCCGCGACAACGACAATCAGATTCGTTCCCGGTTTTAGCAGTGAAGAAATCTCCATTGGATAAATATTGTGAAAATTGTCTCCGCTTCCGGCGGAGCGGCCGTTCACGAACAGCTCGAATGAATTATCGGCCGTCATCGCAGCTTGCGCAGACGCGATGGCCTTGCTTGTCTCCATGAAAAACGTTCTCTGAAAATATCGCGTGCAGACGGGCGCGCTCGCGGCGGGATTGCCTTCGTTATGCCAGATCCATTTCGCGCCAATCAGAGGATTCCGCGATTCGGATTCTGTCATCGCGGCTTCGGGATCAAGAATCGGATGATGCTTGCGCGTCGTGTCCCAGATTTTCGCCGCGAGGTTTTTCACATCCTGATCGCAGCGCGGATAATTTTCCAGGCCCGGAGATTTTTTCGGCGGCGCACCGATCACAACCGCTCCGTCCTCGACGAGCGATTCGATTTTGCGCAGAAGCGCGGGCGTCATCGTGTCGAACTGTGGCAGCACGAGAAGACCATAGCTCATACCGTCGGGAAACGTGATACGGCCATTTTTCACCGACGCGCGTTCGATGAACGTGTTCGGATCGCATCCGTCGAAATTGTAGCCGAGGCGGTCCGGCAATTCTCCGTGCGTCGCGGAACCCGGCGGGCGGAAGACGTGCGGCGCGCCTTCGGCGGCGAGATACAAAATATCGGCGACCGGCAGTCCGCGGCGAAGCATCATCTGGCAGCGCGCGAGATAGGTGTGGAATGCGGGCACCATCTCCCACCACGTTTCGGTCCGGTCCCAATGGACGCCATACGGGCCGAACGTCATGCCGGGTTTGCGATCCAGCCACGGCTGGTGCTGATAGCGATGAAATACGAAGCGGTTGACGCCGCAGCAGAGCGCCCAGTCAGCCTGCGCTTTCATCGAGCCGGGATATTGTCTCCACGCCTCGTTGCCGCCCGATGTGAACGATTCCGCGGCGACGATGTTGCGGCCCATTGTGTGGCCGATGGAGACCGCCTCGAAACAACTGAACTCAGAGTTAAATCCGTAACCTTTCGACCAGAACTCACACATCGGCACATCCGCCGCCGCGCCGAGGCTGAGGTCGCCAGCAGGATTCAAATCGTATGGTTCTATGGAAAGCGTGAGGCCGTGCTTGCGGCCGAGTTCGGCCAGGTGACGCGCATGATTTTCGACAACCAGTTCCTTTGCCGTCTGTCGCAAATCCCAAAGAAACCGTTCCGATATTTCGAGACTGTCCACGATGCGGCCCGACATCGCCGGAAGAAATCGCAGCGGATCGTATCCACGCCGCCGCCGAAATTCATCGCGGAAATTCCGCGACCAGTTTTGCGAACTCATTTCCCAACTGTCGAAATGAATCATCTTCAGTCCGCCGTCCGAAGATTTCCGCGGACCGAATGAGCGCAGGAGTTCGCCGATGTATGAATCGAAATGCGCGTCGAGCGCGGCGCGGTCAAACTTGTCGCATTCAAAGCCGAGTCCCGGTTGCGGTGCGGGCCGCGTAATCTGACCTGTCAGCGTTCGCCCGAAACGCATGATCGTCCAGTCGCCCGCCGGCACGTCCCACGACAGCGTTCCATCCGCAGACATTTTCCCGCTCAGATCAACAATACCTTCCGCCGCGATACATTCGTCCGCCGGAATTGCCGGCCAATCAGCCTGTGCGGATAGAAATGGTTTCACGCCGGGCTTCGAGGAAAAGGGTTCGCGGAAATACAGCGCCTTCTCGTCGGCGTTGGCAATGCTGGGCCCGCCTTTCGGTGTCGGAAACGCAATCACCGCCACATCGCGATAAAATTCCTGCCATGCTTTTTGCGTCTCCGGCGTCAGCGTGCCCATGCCGAAATACGGCGCACGCGGTTGCGGACGCGGCAACACGGCGTCGAAATGCGCGGGACCGTGCGCGTTGGTCACACTGGACACAAGATGCTGCATCGCCTGATCGGGCTTCACCCACGGCCCGCCCGTACCGCACCACCCCGGACCTGTTGCCAGCGCAACCGAAATGCCGAGCCGCTCCGCCTCCGAGACCGCGAACTTCATCGAATCCTTCCACGGCTCGCTCATGAACTTTACCGGCCCGCGCGGGATTCCAACGTCAACTTCAAACGTGATCAGCCCACCGATACCCGCGCTCTTCATCGCTTCCAAATCGGCGGTCATGCCCTCGCGCGTCATGTTGCCGTCCATGAAAACCCAGTACACCCACGGCCGCGCTGAATTCGGAGGCGACGAGAAATCACGCTCCATGCTGTCGGCGGCGCGAATCGGCTGATTGCCAAGAAAAGTCGCTGCGAGCAGCGCGGCGATTCCAAATATTCTTTTTTTCACAGATGGTCTCCCATTCATTTGCACGGCTACTTCTTCGCTGGAGGAATCAAGGGCAGGTCAAGCCATGCCAGACCAACGTTCCGCCTCATGTGTCCTTTGTCTTTTGGATCTTCGCGGCCATCATAGAAGATCGCGAGGCGGCTGCCGGCTTTTAGCACGGTCGGCAGGCCGATGATAGTTTTCGACCACGAGCAGTTCCGGCCATCGAGCACGACGGCTTTGTCCATCGCGTTCCATTTGTCCAAATCCTTCGTCCAATAAACCCAAACAGCATCGGTGTATTCCGAGCCTTGCAGGCCGATATGGTCGGTGAACAGAAACCACGTTTGATTTGCCGGCTCGAAGTAAAGCGAGGTGTTCTCGATTTGTTCCGCGGGCGACACGATGGGGTCGGGATCAATGCGCCAAGCACCGTTGAGATCCTTTGTGCGCGCGATGCTGATGGTACGATGCGTGCCGCGTTTGTCGTTGGCCGCCGCGCTGAAGAACATAAGATACTCGTCGCCCTGTTTGATAATCTGCCCCGGGCTTGCGGTCACATCGTAATACGTCTTCGGCTCGCACCTGAACGGCACGACATCGCGCTGCTTGATCCACGGCCCGCCCGGCGACGAACTGCGGGCCTTCATCGTCAAGTACGGAAACGACGGGATAAGATCCGGCGCCGGCGACACGTGCGGCGTTCCAAGATAGAACATGTGCCATGTGTCGCCCTCGTGATAGGTCACGCCATAGGATGCCGATGCCGAGTCAGGCTCGCCCGGCTTTCCAAAATCCAGGACCGGTCCCTTCTTCGTCCAATGCACCAGATCGGTACTGGTCGCCAGACACGCGAGCCAGCCCTTCGGACCCGCCCCGTCGTAGTGCATGAAGAACGTTCCGCCATCCTCGAACACCCAGACATCGCGCGCGCCGAGCAGGTCGCATTGCCCCGGCCCATCCCCGTGCTTGAGCACGACACCCTGATCTTTTGCATCCATCCGAAACGTCGCCGTCGGCCGGCCATCGGGATAAACCGGCACTTCATTTGAGTTGCTCGTACCTGCGGCCCAAACTCTGCTTCCGTTCAGCAGCAGAGCGGTCAGCGTCAGCAATGCGTTTCGTTTCATTCGGTGCTCCTGATCATTTCCAATCAATGGAAATCATCGTATCCGATTGTCTCCAATGATTGGAAGTTCTCGGAAAGGCATCGCATTCGATGCCGCGAATACACGAGCGGCGTTTACGCCAAAGACTCGCGGCAGGAAGCTCGGATCGAAAATCCAGCATTCAAGTCTGTCGCCGGTTTCGTCGGTGATGGCGGCTATGCGAGAATTGTCAGGCTTCCCATCGTTACGTGGTGGAACAGCAGGAAGGAATTTCTTCCAATGATTGGAAATCTGGCACGCTGAGATTTGCAATGCTTGGAAAAAACCATTGTTGCGGATAATAGGTCTGAAACTTTGCCAGAGGAGATCATAATGAATGAGAATACATCAGCATCACGCTCGCGATCCGTTTCCCGCTCGTTTGCGATTGCCGCAACTGTATTCGGCTGCATCGCGCTCATAGGTGCGCCGGTTTCTGTGGAAGCGAACGGAGTGGAGATTGCAAGTCCCGGTGGAAACATCAGAGTGAGCGTCGCGGCCTCCGTGCAGGGGCATTTGACGTATGCGGTCACCGAAGGCGGTGCGTCCGTGCTGATGGCTTCACCGCTGGGGATCGTTGCCGATGGTGAAGCTCTCGGCGACGCGGTTCAGCTTGGAAAAGTTTCCCTGAAGAAGATTGACGAGAAATATCCCGTGTGCGGCAATCACGCCATGTCCGTCAGCCGCGCGACTGAAGCGAGCATTCCCGTTTCATCGCATGGGAAAAATTGGACGTTGCAAGTCCGCGTGCAGGACGATGGCGTCGCCGTTCGCTACACGCTGCCCTCCGGCACAAAACATATCGAACGCGAAGACACCGCGTGGATTCTTCCCGACACCGTCAAGTCCGCCGCGTGGCAGGAATTTTCCAACTGCTATGAAGCAAATGACCACTACTCGCCGTGGACTGACATCCCGCAGGGCAAACAAATATCCGGCTTCCTCACGCCGGTACTTTCCGATCACACGCTTTTTCTGTCCGAAGCCAACAACGCCGACTTCCCGGATTTCTCGCTCACGCGCGAGAACAACACGGTGCGGCCTGTTTGGTACGCGAGTGCAAAGGGATTCGATGTTGATCCGAGCGTGCCGGTGATAACGCCGTGGCGCATAACCTCCATCGCCCGCGATCTGACCGCGCTCGTGAATTCCGATCTCATCATCAACCTGTGTCCGCCGCCTGACAAAAAATACGATTTCTCGTTCGTCAAGCCCGGTCGCATTCTTTGGCAGTGGTGCAGCGTCGGCGCGCCGAAATACGAAGACCAGAAAAACTGGTACGACGCCACGGCCGCGCTCAAGTGGGAATACTACATGATTGACGACGGCTGGCGCGACTGGCGCAAGCCCGGCTTCGATCAGTGGCAACTGCTCAAGGAAGTCATTGACTACGGCAAGACCAAAGGCGTCCCCACCTTTGCGTGGGTGAACTCCAAGGAAATGCAAGATGCCAGGAGCCGTCGCGCCTATCTGGAAAAAGTCGCTGCGAGCGGTGCCGTCGGCATCAAAATTGACTTCATTCCCAACGCGGACGCGAACGTCATGAAGTGGTACGACGATACACTCCGCGACACCGCCGAACTGAAACTCATGACCGTCTTCCACGGCTGCGTGAAACCCACCGGTCGCGAGCGCCACTGGCCCCACGCACTCACGCGCGAGGGTGTGCGCGGCAATGAATGGCAGATGACACGCTACAAACGCCTGCTGCCGATGGACCACGACGTCGTTCAGCCCTTCACGCGATTCCTCGCCGGCGCGGGCGACATCACGCCGATGGTGCTCGATCCCGTTCAACTGCGCGGCTACACATGGGCGCACGAGTTCGCGCAGGAATTCACGACCCTCTCGCCGTGCTCCTGCTGCTACGACCAATACAAATTCCTCGTCGGAAATCCCGCGCAGGATCTCTTCGCGCAATTCCCCGTCACGTGGGACGAAACCCGCGTGCTTCCCGGCACGAAAATCGGAGAGACCATCGGCTTCGCCCGGCGCAAGGGCAGCACCTGGTGGATCGGCATCGTCAACGGCGGACAAGACGCCAACTTCAACATCCTGCTCAATTTTCTTTCCGGAAAATCTGTCGCCACCCTTCTCTACGACGACAAACAAGAGGATGATGCCTTCGACCGCAAGGAAACGCCCCTCGGCCCATCCGACACACTGACGCTGAAACTGCGCAAAGGAGGCGGCTTCGTCGGTCGCTTCGCCCTTTCACCATAAGGAAGAGTTTTTGCGGCGCTGGCGTCGGCCTTGGCATCGGCTCCTGTTGGCTGCGTGAGCAGCGTTCCCAGACGGCGGCGTGGCCGAGATTTTCGAGCAGGCGGCGGGGCTGGCTAAAAGGGAAATCAAAGCCGGCGCGCCATGGGCGTTTGCGTTGGAGGAAGGATTCGAGTTCGGTGAAGGAGGACCATGACTCGATGCGTTCGATGGAGAGGCGGTCGGCGGTCAGCGTTGCGTGCGCACACGTGATGGATTTGCGGGCGGTGGGTGTGCTGGTGAAGTCGATCAGATGTCCATCGGAAGACCGCATTGGCCGTTCTCGTTCGCTCGCGATTCATCGAAACCTTGTTTGAGAGGGATCACTGCGAATCGCAGTTTTCCTTCTGCCTTCAAGAGATCGTAATATTTCGCCAGCGTTTCCTCATCTTCCGTGATGAGAAAGCCCGCCTGTTGTTCGACGGTTTGCGCGATGATTTTGAAGTCATCCTTTACGGCGTCACGCTGACCAACCAGTCCCGTGGCTTTACGAAAATAGGTCACATTCAGATCGGCGCAGCGTTGCGCTTCGGTGAGATTGAACGGAAGCACACGAAAATTTCGCAACGGCAAGTCCGTGATGGGTTGTTTCAAAGCGAATTCAGCCGCAACGACAGTGGGTAGGAGCATCACAATTTTCTTATCGAGAAAATATTTGTTATACGCCTTTGCCGCCCCATGGCAGCCACGATTCCTGTCGGCCAGACTGATCAGGAAACTGGTATCGAGAACGACGGCGTCAGACATGGTAGTCGCCTCGCTGTTCGCGTACCCATGCGACCGCCTCGGGAACATCAGCCCATGCTCTTGATCCCTTGTCGATCAGCACATCGAGTTCGTTGCCGTCGTAGGACGGGCCTTCACCAACGAATGCCAGCAATCGTTCATCACGCAGTTGACCGGTCCGAATGTTCTATTGAGCGGCGATGTGCAACTGGACTTTCCGATAGAGACAATTCTGCCGCTGATCGCGCAGGTAATCCTCCGTGCTCGTAGCGATCAGCGTCCCTCCGTCGTCGAGAGCCAGATGAACATTGGCCTTCGACGCACCGCCGATGTCAACCACGGTGCCGACAACATATTTTTCCACTTCGACCCATTCGTCCTCATCCGGGGTATGGAAATCCGTGTCGCGCGCGACGCGGATCGTACTGAGCGAAAAACCCGACGACCCGATTTCCACGGAAAAGCCGTCCTCCGTCTTCGCACGTTGCTGCCAGTGCCGCACCACGATGGTCCTCCGCTGATCCACATCACGCAAAGATTCGCCACGTGCCAACCGCTGGAGGTCTGGTTCCACCTGACTCGCTAAAAGCGCGGGCAAAGCGACCAGTAATTTATATGAACCCGACTCGATGGAAACACGGACCTCATCCATCGGCAGTTTCCGTCCGTTTCCAGCAACAAACTCTTCCACCTCACGATTGAACCGGTTGAAACTGTGCAGACCGATGGTCTCAGGGCTGATTTCCTGCCCGTTTACCTTTGCCTTGAACGTGAAGGCCAGTTGACGTGTTGCGATCATGTTTCACACTGAAGATGCCGCTTTGATGCCTGCCGGTCAAACCTCAATCGGCCCCGACAGCAGACGACACGGCAGAAGATCGCAACCGAGTTGAATCATGCCGTATTTTACGAAAACGCTGGAGTCGGCGAGAGCGCTGACGCGGGGTTGTTCTCCGCAATCAATTCAGGTTTCTGGGCGAGAAGCCATGCGTGGAATTTGTCCGCGTCTTTGAATGCGGGCAGATATACGTGCGCTGGATGTAGCCATCGTTGATATCGAGGCCGCCCCATGTGTCGAGCAGGTCAGTCCGCACGCGGTAGGCGCGGTTGCGGTATTCGCCGATGGCAATGCAATGACGCAAGCGACCGGAAACGCCGGACCTCGCGCGCACGACAATGTCACTGTCGCCCGGTTCGCAACGGGTATGGGCGTTCTCGTTCCAGCATGATCTCGGGACTGATTTTGCAGGAATGATTTCTTCGATTACGTACAGACCGATGAGGGCGTAAATGAGGCGCTGCGAGAGCTCATCAACAGGACGCAAGCCAGCGAAGAAGGCGAGGAAATCGCCGGAACCGAGCAATCCGTTGATGCGGTTGCCGCGCTGGCTTTGATCGCCGTAGGTGAGGTAGCCGAAATCGGGATCGAGATGCGTTGGTTTGCCAAGAAGGCGTGAGGGCATTTGTTCGCCGAAGCGCGCGACTGCGGGAATGAATTCGTCGTAGAGGCAGGCCCTGTGGGGGGGGGCAGTGGCTTGGGTTCCGTGATGGTAACGTAGGCGAACTCGCCCGACGCTCGCCGCATGGGTGCGTTCATGCCGCCATCGGTTGAATCAATTCCGACTCTGACGAGCAATCCTTTCATTACGAATTTGCCAATTCTGAGATGTCCCCGCCGCGCGTCGAGAGCAGGTCGAACGAAGGAAGTTTTGCGAGTCGCGCCTCTGTGTGGTGGTCGTGGGCTTTCACGTAGGACGCGACGATAGAAGACATGGATCAACAATCCAACCTTCGAGTTTGTCGGCAGTGGGCCGCATTCCGTTGGGTGGATTCATCGTTCGATGGGACCAGGCGGCTTGGATGGCGCAGAGGATGGCGTCGAGAGTGTCGCCGGTGGCGTCTTATCGTCACTTGCCTCCATCTGGTTGCTTGTTTGAAATAGACTCGATTAGTTTGAGCAGCGGAAGATCCAGTTTCTCTTTGGCTTCTCTATATGCAGAGGCTACTCCTTTATCAGTCAAATCCAGCTTGGCGCCATGTGAATGGAGAAGTTCCGCCATTTCAACATCGTGGGACTCGATCGCGATCGTTAATGAATTGCCGCGAGTCGGAAGAATGAGATTGGGGTCAGCCCCGCCATCCAGAAGTGCCTGCGCAGAGAGAAGATTATTGCTGCTGCCGAGTTGGAATCGCGGCGACCTTCGTGACTTCGATCCTTGGGTGTCTTTTATGAGACGCGGGTCACGTGCAAACGCGGCGAGCATCAAAGGTGTTGCTCCCGTATCATCTTTTATGTCGGGATTGGCGCCCCTCCTGACCAGCTCGCGAATGATTTCATACTGACCACAAATCACGGCATCATGCAACGGAGCATCTCCCGCATCCCTTCTGACATCCGGCTTCGCGCCATGATCGAGAAGGATTTTCACAACAGCGCGCGGTCCGAGTTGTGCCGCACGATGCAGCGCGGTGTAGCCACCCGGTTCACGATCATTCACATCCAGTACGTGATCCAGCAGTAAGTTCACAATGTTCGTATTCCCGCCAACTACAGCCATCGCAAGTGCCATCTGGCCGTGTATTGTTCTATTTGTGATATTCGCACCGTTTTCAATGAGAAGTCTCACAACCTGAACATAGTCGTCCTCCGATCCACATTTGTGCCGTGACATGGATGCGTCACGTTTTTTCTGTTTGAGAATCAACATACATGCCGCGGCATGCAAAGGCATGGTTGTCGCGTCACCTGCTTCTGTATTATTGGGTCTGGCACCTGCATTTAGCAGGGCTCTGACATTCTCCGGATTTCCCGCCATGCAGGCGGTAGCCAGTGCAGTCTGCTTTCCGCCCGCACCGGCCTGCTCGTTGGGATCAACTTTCTGATCAAGCAGGAAACGCACAACTTCCTGAGAATTGAGCAAGGCCGCTTCGATGAGTGGTGTATGACCTTCTTTGTCGTGAGTTTTCAGGCTCGCTCCGTGTTCTATCAGCAATTTTGCCATTGCCGCATTTGTGTAGCGGCAGGCGACCATCAACGCCGTGTCTGCGATGGCATCGGCGGCATTGACATCAGCACCTGCTTGCAAGAGCTCCCGTATGACATCGAGGGTTCCCTCCTTTCGAGCTGCGTGGACAAGTGCCGGTGCAATAGATTCATCCCTTGCATTTGCCAGATGAGAATCTGTTTGAAGCACTCCTCGAACCGCCGCCGCGTCAGACGATTTTATGGCCTCAAAGAGCCTTTCAGAATCACTGGCGCACGCAGTGATGCTGGCGAATACCCCGGCCAGCACATGAACGCTGTAGAAGAATTTCATCCTAGTCCTCCGTTCCCTGGAGGTGAGCCAACCTCCATGCAGGAACTGCAAGTCATCCGAGAGAAATCTCTATCACCCGCGATGCTGTATGAGTCACACATAAACGCCCCAGTTTGGAAAATGATCAGCGTTTCACGCCAGCACGACACCAATCGCTGATAATCTGGACAAGACTCATGATGATGAAGTGGTCAGCAGAACCGGATCGACAATCCAACCTTCAAGTTTGTCGGCGGTAGAGGGGATGCGCGTCGCTGCCTTCATCGCTCGAACAGGTCGCGATAGAAATTCAACCGCTCTTTTACGGCAATCGGGCGCGGCCCGGGATTCGTGCCGAGCGACATTGTCACGGGATCGTCTGCATTGAACGGGGTCCAATGAGGAAGGCCCGCGCCGTTTGGATTTCCTGTCTTCACAAAGTTCACCCAATAGGAGGAGACTTCGTCGGCGACACGGCGGTCATCCTCGGTCCAGGGACGGTCCAGCTTCTTCGGATTGTTGAACGCATAGACCAGATCGGAACTGTGAAACGCGCCAAACTCCGGATGCTCGGGCCAGGGAATCGCCGGCTGAAAGATGTAGGTGTAAACCGGCGTCGCCGCTGTATTCGCCCGCCGTCTGGCCCAGTAGAAAACGGAGGATAACCGATAATCCAGTTGCGAGAGTTTTTCCATTTCGCGCGCGTCCTGATCGGTCGTGACTGGATATCCGCGCTCCACGTGCTTGAAAAATCGGCAGGCCCGCGCCGCGATCCACTCCCGCGATGATCTTCGGTCTTTCCGTCTGACCGCCAGATTGAATCACGAGTTCCACATTGCGATACATCCCGCCGCCGACATTCAGCCGGTCGCCCGGGTGCATCCGTTCATTCACCGCCGATGCAAGCGCCGATTGATCCAGCGCATTTTCCCAGCTCGATCCATCCCTGCCGCCCACACCTTCGGGCGTGATGAACAACTCCGCGGCCGTGCAAATTTCCAATGATTGGAAAAATACGGCAGCCACAATTCCAATGATTGGAAGTTTCCTGACAGTTTTCATTTCGTGATCTCCGGGCGGACGGTTCTTGCGGCTCGCCGTTCACGCGCACCTTGATTTCGCGCGGGCGGCGGAAACCTCACATACGAATTTCAATCAATGATGAAGGCGTGACAATCGTGCGCCAGACGCGAGTTCAAAGAGGACCATGAAAGCCACGATACGAATCGCCACCCGTATGTTGTTTGCGGTGGATGGCGAGCAGGTGAAATCGCTGCGGCAACGGCAGCGGGGCCGGGCGCGCATGGCTACATCGACGAAATCTCAAACAGAAAAGCGCCGCGCACGTGCGGCGTTTTTCTTCGCTATTGAAGACTGCGCAAGGTAGATAAACGGCACTCAACATTCCGCATGATTCCAAGCACAACAGGAGAACAAAGATGAGTCTTGAAAATAAACCAAGCTGGCAGATCCGATTTCCAGCGACCAACAAGATCGCGGAGAAAAAGGGTATGGAAATGCAAATTGGATCCAATCTGGGCGTTGTTCCGGTTGCACTTTGCGAACTTGCCACACAACTTCACGACGCAACCGAAACAATAATCGAGCTGGAAAACGAGCTGAGAACACTGCGCGAAGAACTGCGCCGCAAGAAACAATTGTGATAGCCGGGTTCGGAGGCGCTCAAAAGAACGGACGCTCGGGCGGACATCAACAAAGTGAAACGCGAGGATGCGCAGTTGCCTTGATGCGAGTTGCCGCAGCTTATGCACGATGCGGCCGTCCGCGCATGCACAAGCCCCGGCGCGAGCGGCATCACGGCCGAGGTTCGAGCTTCACGACGCGCACACCGGACTCCGGCGTCGCGGAGGGGACGGCGACCGCGACCGTGCCACCCGTGACCGGTATCGGCAGCAGGGCAATTTCGGAAAGCTGGAACATGGAGGCGTTGTCGTGCACGCGCAGGAATTCAAAGCGGTAGTGAGAATAGGCAGTGCTGTTTGAAATGGTAAAGGTCTTGCGTGAATTTCTCTTCTCCCAGACCGGCTCGTCTTTTCGCTCATCGAGCAGCGTCCAGTTCGCGCCATCCTGCGATCCGAGAAAACGCCACGCGGCGGGATCGCGTTCGGGCATGTCGTTGCCGGATGTCAGCGCGTAGGAAGTCACCGCCGGGCGTTTCTCGAGGATGTCAGCCTGCCAGATGATCGGGAACCGGTTGCCGTGGCCGAGACACCATTTCGTCGCGGAGTTTTCGTCATTCGAGGACTCGATGCTCTCTGGGCCCGCGCTCGCGTGCCCGCTCGGGCTGCTGATCTTCAGCGTGAGTTCCGGCGGCGGCGCGGAAAAGTCGCCTTCCGTCGTGACGGACAACTCGCGTTCATCGCCCAGCAGATGCGCGCGGTATGGTCCCGGTTTCCTGACGCCGGACAGGGCGACAGTCGCGATCTCCTTCTTGCCGGGGATCAGATAAAAATAGCGGACCTCGCCCTTCGAACTTGCCGGCACGCTTGCCGTCTCGCGCCCTTGCAGCGCGCGCGTGCCGTAGATGGATTCGCTGTTGATCTTCATCCATGCCTCCAGCTTTTCGAGGCTCTCATAGGCTTCCGGAGGGAAATCGCCGCTGGACGTTGGCCCGATGTCCAGCAGGTTATTGATGCCCGATGCGCGGCAACGGACGAGTTCGCCGACGACATCGTTCAGCGGACGGTACGGATGTTTGGTGTAGGACCAACTCCCCGCCCAGCACGAGCAGAGTTCGCCCCATTCGTCGCTCTTCAAGCGCAGGTCTTCGGGAAGATGCCCTTCCGGCGTGATGTAATCGCCGCGGCCGTGGAAGCGCGGATTGATCACGATGCCCGGCTGAAGTTCGCGGATGCGCGCGATCGGAAAAATGTCGCCGCGCTCCGGATGCGACGGTCCGCCATCGAACCACATCACGTCGATCTTGCCATAGCGCGTCAGCAACTCCTCGACCTGACCGCAGACCATTTCCTTGAGCGCCTGCTGATGCGCGGCGATTTCCTCCGGCGTGTGTTTCAACTCGCGCGGCTCATGATCCGGCCCCAGGTCCGGCAACTTGCCGCGATACCTCGATGCCGTTCCGCCGTAGAGATAGCTCATGAAGTCGCGATCAAAGTGCCAGTCGGGCCCGGAAAAATAGAACCCCACCTTCAGCCCCGCCGCGCGGCAGCCCTCGACATATTCCTTCAGCAGATCGCGCCCGTTCATCGGCGTGTCCTTCGTGTTGAACCCGCCGTAGGCCGAAGGCCACAACGCGAAACCATTGTGATGCTTCGTTGTCAGCACCGCATATTTGAAACCCGCCGCCTTCGCCTTCCTCAGCCAGACTTCCGGATGAAAATTCGTTGGATTGAATTCCTTCGCCAGCGCCCAGTATTCGTTCGGCGTGATCTGCGGTTTCTTTCCATCCAGATTGTAATCCTTCTCGCGAATAATCCGCGCGAACTCCGCCGGATCATCCTTGATGACCCGCGGCGGGTTGGCCCATGAAAGCCCCGTGCCCGCCATCATCGGCCACGAAGTTTCCAGACAGCGAACCGACGCCTCATCCCAGTGCAGAAACAAACCCAGCCCCGCCTCCGGGAACCACTGCGCATCCGGGTGCTCCGTATGCTTGCTGCTCTGCTTCGACTCGGCGACACCGATTTGCGCATGCTGTCCCCTCGCCTGTTCCTGCGTCGCGGCCTTTTCATCGGCCGCGAAACCTTCCAATGATTGGAAAAATGCCGCCGCGAGAATTCCAATGATTGGAAACCGCGCCCCACTCATATGAACACATTTCATGACTTGCTTCTCCTGACGCTGCTCTTCACGCCAGCATATTCGCCGGGAAACTTCCAATCATTGGGAAAACTCCGCCGCGAGAGTTTCCAATCATTGGAACCGCCCCAGGTGGCGCGGGCAAAGCGGTTGGCTGGCGAATCCCTGTCTATGTCGCATTCCTTCACGACTGCCCGCTTCTGGCCCGACTACCTGCGCGCATGTTCCACGGCCGGGTCTGGTGAAGCATGATTTGTTCCCGTCGAAAGCTGGGGATCGTCCCGGACAGAACCCAACAGGGCCCACAACGCCTGATGATCGGAACCGCCGCCTTTGCTCACGCCGCAGTCATAGCAGACAAAGTCCCGTGAAAATAGAATATGGTCGAGCTGAAACCATATTGGAATGCCCCAATAGGTTCCGGTCCATGTGGGCGTCCTGCGGCCAAACTGCGGCAGCGCATCCGTGAAGCCTCTTTCCCTCAACCACGACACCGCACCACCGCCGCTGCCCTCATTGAAATCGCCCACCACAAGCAGGGGCGCTCCCGGCGGGACCGGCTTGAAATCCCGTTTGATCCTCTCGCGCCTTTTCGACTGCGTCAGAAAATAGGGTACGATGGCGGGGCGCCCATTCTTGTCCGCCGGCGAATCCAGATGCACGGCCAGTACGAACATCGGCCCGACGGGCGACTCAATCTCCACCAGCCAGGCATCATAAAAGCTGCTAGTGTCATCAACGAACGCCACCGCCTTGCATGGCCATTTTGAAAGGATGCTAAAGCCGTTGGGGAAACCATTGCTGTCGGCATAACATGACTGAACATGCGGATAGTCCCCCGTGACCGCCGGCTGAATGAACCGCATCCAGGCGCCCGACGACTCCACCATCACCACCACGTCGGCCTTCGACCCAAGCACAACGGCCAGCGTGTTGCTGCACTCACCCTCGCCCTCGTGAACGTTATAGCTCATCACCCGAACCGACGGACCCGGCGGCGTCTGTGGTGTGCGCACCGTCGCGCAGCCGGCCAGCGACGCCATCGCCGCGAGACCGATCAACACCAGCGCAACAGGTGCCCTGCTCTTCATGCCCTATCACCCTTCATTTCTGCTCTTCTCTTCCGCCAAACATCGGCGACTTTCCCCGCGCCGGCAAGTTCCAATCATTGGAAAAGTGCCTTGCGCACACCTCCAACCATTGGAAATACCGGAAGACGCGACCATCTCCGGCGGCGTGGAGGCCCGAAGGGGCGCAAGGTGATAGCCCGGGGCGCAGCCCCGGGTAACGGACCCGAAAGAACATCAAAGCCCTGTAGGGGCGGGATGTCTTACGGAGTTGCGCCCCTGTGGATTACCCTTTTCGCGCCGGGTTTGTTCAGAAATCTCAGGCGGGGGGGCAGCCGGTGCGAAGCAATGCCCAGCCAGTGCGTCGTTTTTTCTGCCAGTGCGGAGTGCAGTTCAGCCAGTGCGCCGGTTTTCTTGCCAGTGCGGCGAAAAGATGGTTCCAAGATGCGTTCAGCCGGCCGGTGCGCCGTTTTTTCTGCCAGCGCGGCGATGCAGCCTGCCAGTGCGACGATTCGGGCAGCCAGTGCGGCGAAAAGATGAGCCGGGGGCCGATTTTTTTTGCCAGTGCGGCGCGTAGATCAGCCGGTGCGGCACTTCGGGGCAAAAGTGCGCTGAAAAGATGATCCGTGCGGGCTGGCGGGCCGGGACGGGACTATGACTTTCACGCGAAGTTGGCGATTTGGCGAAAAGAACTCATGGATGAGGCAGGAGGGCGTCACACTTTGCCTTCAGCGCTTCGGCGATCAGTTGGTAGGCATCGCCCGTCCAATGGTACTGATCACCGGCTGCAAGATTGAGACGGTCCTTCAACAAGGCATAGAGATCCACGATGTCCACGCCTTCTTCCTTCATGATTTTTTCGGCGAGCGTGTTGATGCGGATGACGATTGGATTCAGGTCGCCGAAGCTGGTGACGGGTTTGCCTTTTGCGGTGTGCGGCGTGGTCGATGCCCAGATCAGCTTGGCCTTCGGCGCTCCCTTGCGGAAAGCGCGGACCATGTTGCGAAGAACGTCTTCGATCTGCGCGTCCGTGACCTTGTCGGGCGACCAACTCAGCGAGTGCAGCCCGTTGTTGAAGATGATGACGTCGAATGGGGCGACGCCCGCCGCTGCGACAAACGCGTTGGTCGGGAATCCGGCGACGCTGCCGAGGAAATGGACCCAGTGATAGCAGTAGGCCTTGTCCTTCATGAGCGCAGTGAAGCGATCGCCATAGCCGCCGGAAATGGAATCGCCGTAATAGAGGATGCGCGGCAGCGGCTTTTCGATCTTGCCGGGCAGGCGGACCAGCCAGCCCTGTCCGCCGGTGTAGCCGTTCTTCATCGCGTCCGCCGACTCGCCCGGCAGGTAATATTTGAAGTCCGACCCGAACACTTTCAGGCTGAGAATCTCGTAGTTGCCAATCGGCTTTCCGTCCTTGCGATGCGGCGTGCGCCCGACCCAGATCGGCGCGAGATTCGGCGTGACGCGCAGCAGATACTGCGGCCCCGCCGACTTGTTTTGATACACCGCAACCGCGCCGTCGCGCACGGCGAACACAAACTGCCACACCTGATTGGTCGAGGCGCGGAAACTGTTCTGACCATATGCGACGCCATTGATCACGGTGCTCAGCGGACTGCCGACCTGCCCCCAGTGAAGCCCATCAATGGAGAAACCGGTATCCGAAACCCGCTGGTCCAGCAGTTGCACATGGCCGCGGTCTTCGATCTCGTGAAAGCGAAATTCCATCGTGATCGTGAAGCACGACGGATCTGGAATCGCGCTGTTCGGAATCGCGAACGCACTTTCCCCGTCCATGTGGACTTGTCCGCCCGCGCGCTCGATCTTTCCCGTCGTGGCGGCGAAAGCATCCTTCGCCAAATCCCAAACCGGCACCGGTTCTTTAGCCGCATCGGCCGCGTTGATTTCCAATGATTGGAAAAACAGGAGAGCCAGAGTTCCAATGATTGGAAAGTTCCGGCGCGCGGCATGTAACAGCGAAGCAGCTATCGTCATTATGGTCTTTGTGTTCATTTTCGTCCTCTAGCGTGCGGGCAGCGTGTGGCGATATTCGTCTTTGTGGAGTCCGATCTTCTCAAAGGGAATTTCTTCAAAGGTCGGGAGTTCTTTCCGTAGCCGCGCCCGCCAACGCAACGAGAAGTCCTGGGCCGCCACGCTTCTGAAGCCAAGATCCACCGGCGTGTCTTTGGTGCCTGCGAGATTGGTGAAGCCTTTCATTTGAACCGCCCTGGCCGTGCCGTTGGTTGCGCCCGTTGTGTTCACCGCCAGGTTCTCGGCAATCTCGAACTTATCGAGCAGCTTCATGACGTTGCCATCGAAGTCGCAGACCTGCTTGGAACAATCGACGAACACATTGCGTCGAATCGGATTGCCCAAGGGTTGGCGCGGTTCCTCGTTCATGATCGCCGCGAGCCGCGGATATTTTGTGCTCCACGGCGGCTGGGTGTAGTTCAAGCGCTGGGCCTTTTTCTCCAGACTCCAACTGTCGTCGGCGGAACTGTTCCATTGTTTCCAGGTCATGCCGCGCGAGTCGATGTGCAGGCCAATCGGGCACGTAACGAACAGGTTGTTCAGGACCGGATTATCGCGGCCGCCGCCAATCATCACCGCCCGGCCCGCGCGGTAGAAAACATTTCCCACAATCGTGTCGCCGCAATCACAGTCATCGAGATACATCCCCATGGTGTTCACGTGTGCGTCGTCGCTGCCACCGAGATCGTGGATGAAATTATTGCGCAGAATATTTCCCCGACTCGTCCAATCCCGGCCGGTGTAGAAAGCGCCGGCATCGGCTGTTTCCAGGACCACTCGATAGGCCTCGTTCAGTTCCAAGAGATGCTCGTTGCCGCCATACAAGACCGCGTTGTGCGGCGCGTCATGAATGCAGTTATTGCGCGCGATCTGGCCGCAGCCGTTCAGGCCGATCCCTGGCGCATACGTGCGTTGGAACAGACCGTAGTGATAGATGTGGTTGTTCTCCGCGAGATTCTTCGCCGGCGTCAACGACTTGCGGTCGCCGCCGCTGAGCGAGATGCCGCCCCTGCCGAGATTGAAGAGATCACAGGAACGCACCGTGTTCGAGGAACCATTGATCGCAATGCCGCTGCCGGCGAGATTGGCCACCACGCAACCGGCGATCTCCAAGTGTTCGGAATTCTGGACCAAGATTCCATCGGAATGGCAATATTCAAAAACCAATTCCACGAATTTCACATGGCTGGCCCCGTTCACCTTCACGAGCGGTTCGGTCATCGTCGCCAGAATAATTTCTGCGTTGGTCAGATCGCCTTCGGGATAGAAGAAGAGCAGCTTGCGGGAACGATCCAGATACCACTCGCCCGGCGCGTCCAGTTCCTCCAGTGCGTTCATGGCAAAGAACCGGCGCTTGGCTGCGCCCCACGTACCGCTGTTGATGCCGGAGGAATGTGGCGCCGCCAGCGCGATGACTTTCTTTTCCTTGTCGTAGGACGCGATGCGAATCACTTCGTCGCTCCAGTCGTGCGTCCAGTAGCCCAGCAACCAGACACCCGCCGCCAAATCCCAACGCGCCGGCCGCGGATCATCGAACAGGAAAGAGCCCGGATGTGCCGTGCGCATCGCTGGGTCAGATGCGTCGGGCTTGGGCAAACCCGTGTCCACCGCCTTTGAAAAAGTCGCCCACCCGTTATTCGTCGCCGTCACGTTGGGCCAGCGCGCGAGTGTCATCGGCTGATGATTCACGTAGAGCCACGGAGCCGTCGGCGTTCCTTGGAACGCCGTCCTTAAATCCAAAAATGCCGCCGTCACCTTCGCGGAAAGATCGCACACCAGCACCTTGTCCCGCGCACCCGCATCCAGTCGCGACAGCACGGCCTCATCCGAGACAGGCTTGAATGCGGAAGCCTCCAACGAAATTCCGCCGCGAATCCGCGCCTTGCCGCTCTTGCTTGCGCGATAGACAACAGGCGCGTCAGCTGTACCGCCATCCGCAGCGCCCAACTCAAATGAATTGGTCAACGAATACACGCCCGGCTCCACATTGACCGTCACCGCCTCATTGGTCTGCAACGACCCCGCATTGCGAGCCGCGCGAATCCCATCGCGCGCTTGCGTGAGCGTTTGATACGGCTGGCGGCGACTGCCATCACCGCCGGCGTTCCCATCCGCCGACACATACAAATCCAGTTTCGCGTAGGCACACGAAACCATTCCCAACGCAAGGCACAGCGACAAACGCATCATCATTTTTCACCACCTGTTTTGATTTGAGCAGCACTTGTGTCCATTCCGGACCTAATTCTCCAATCACTGGAAAACATCGTACCCGACCTCTTCCAATGATTGGAAAATTCGTCATCATGGTCTTCTGATAAATCGCGCGCAGTTCAGCCGGCGCAAGCGCCCGCTTGAAGACCGCGAGTCCGCCGAGGAGATCACCGACGCCCTCGCCGTCGCCTACGAAATGACATTCTGATTAATGTCCAAGATCGGCGAATTCATTTACGAAGACAGCGTTCCGCCCGAATGGTCGGAAATGATCCGGCGGAGGCTGGGTCAATGCCGCGAAAGAAAAGCACTGTCACGCCATCAGCCCCCATTAGCCGCTGCTTAAGCCAATGCTTCTTTGCAATACCGGCCACACTTGGCCACTTCCGCCACAGCGTCTGATCCTTGGGGAATCTTGTATTCCAGTTCAATGTCGGCCGGGAACGTCCATTTTTCTTTTCGGATCAACTGGAGGATTTCCTTGATCGGCGTCTTACCCTCGCCCCACGGCAAGTTACCTCCGTCGGCGGTCCGGTCCTTCAGATGCAGGCTGATGATGCGGTCGTGATATTTTTCAATCACCGGAATCGGCGACAGGCCTTTGCTTCCGGCAAAATAATGTCCGACATCAAAATTGAAGCCGATGTATTTGCCGTGCTCCAAGATCGGGTCGGGCTTGTCCATCACGGGGTAGTTGCTGGTGTGATTGTGGAATGCGACCCAGATTTTGTGCTTGTCGGCGAACGGGGCGAGTTTCTGGGCCAGCGTCTCGTTGCGTTCGGTGGTGATGCCGACGGCGCCAAGCGCTTTGGCGATCATGAAATTGAAATCAATCTCTTCGTCAGACGAACCGAAGCCGAGTTTGTGCAGGTGAATATTCACGCCTGCATCATTGAACATTTTGCGCAATTCCTTGCACTTGGCCAACTGCTCTTCGCGCTGGGCGTCGGTGGTCTTGGGTGCCGGCGGCGCGCCCTTCTTCTGGCCACCACCGATACCGGCAAAAGACTGAATCGGGCCACCCATCAACTCGCATTCGCTGAGGCCGTCCTGCAACAACGCTTTGAGCGTCTCTTCGGCGGTGTTGGCCGCGCCGCGGTAGCTGTAAGTGATGGTGCCAATGCGCACGCCGTTGAAGACGGAGCACGGCTTGGAGGATTCGGCTGCGGACGCATATCGAGGCAGGGCAAAATACGCCGCAAGGGCTGCCGCACTGCCGAGGAATTCACGTCGCGAGGTGGACTTGCTGGTGGGGCTTGATGTTTTCATACATCCTTTCTTTGATTGGTGTTTGCTATACTCCACTGCCCCGAGAATCAAGAAAAAGCGTCGTCGCCGGCTTGATTTCGATTGACCAGTGCGCCAAGGCTGCCGTGCCGTTCAACTGGGATCTGATCCGGAGCAAAATGGTCAGTCACTTATGTGTCTGGTGCGAGATTGGATTGATTGCGACGAAATGTCAGGAAATGCGGCAAGAATTACAATATGCACACGATCCTAAAATCTCCGCCGGCCTTTTCTTTTGTCACAACTGTGGCGGCCTTTTCAGGGCGGCCTCCACCGGCTATTGACACTCAGCAACAGGTTCCAGCCTCTTGCTCCCCGCCATCGGAGCGCCTCGCCCCGGTGTCTTCCTATTCATGCGAAGGCTTGGAAAGCATCACGTGATCGAACGTCACCGTGGTGAGGATGTCCGGTTTGTGCGATGACGCCGCCAGCCCGATGACGGCATCGACTGGAAGGTCCAACGTAATGGCCCCCGAACGTTGCCACTTTTCGCCGTCTGCGGATTCGTAGCCTGTGAACTCATTACCGTGGCGAACGATTTTCAGCCAGCAGGGAAACTGCCCCTTCGGCACGCTGGTTTTCTGCGCTTCGGCATCGGGGTGAACGCGGACAGTCTTGCCATCCGTCGCGTCGCGATAAAGGAACTGCGTGCCGTCTGTCGGCGTTACGCACATCGTGACGTGGCGGGAACCGGCGGCAAGTGATTCGCGGATGCACAGGCTGGCCTTGGCGTGTGCCACTCCGCCGGGATTGTCCATCGCGGTCACGCGGGCCGCGAATTCAGCATCGCCGTGCCATGGTTGCGAAGCGATATGCGGCCCGTCGTTCGTGCCCCAGAGGTCCATCGTGCCTTTCAAGGTGAACACGCCCGCGGTCTGTGTTGCCGAGCCTGGCACCTGCGCCGCTCCGATGTCCTGATGTTTCCAGGGTGCCGCCAGCGGTTCCTGAGCCAGAAGCGAGAACGCCACTGGAAGGAAAAGAGTGAGAATAAACGCGGCATTCATTTTGTTTTTCACCAATAGGACGGCGAGGGGTGTGATCTGCTTCATTTGTTTTCCTTTTAGTTCCAGTGATTGGAAGTTAGCGGCCCGGATATTTCCAATGATTGGAAACATTCCGCGGCGCGACACATGAGATTTCGTTCATGTTGCACTTATCGTTTGTTCTGGCGTCCGAAATAGAGCAAACGGGCGAGCGGCACATCGAAGGTTCTTTGGACGGGGCCGGTAATCTCGCTTCCGTCGTCGGCTTTCCAGGTGCCGGGTGGAATCAGTACGGCGCGCGAAGTGCCTTTGGTTGTCATCGGGGCGACCAGCAGGTCATCGCCCATCAGGAATTGGTCTTTGACGTTCTCATAGCCGCCTTCGGGAAAGACGTAGGCCAGCGGGCGCAAGATCGGCTCGCCGGAAGCCGCGCTGGCTTGGGCAAGATCGAGAATACGCGGAGTGAATCGCATCCGCAGTGCGACAGCTTTCTTGACCGCGTCGAGACGCGCGGCGTCCAGCACGCGCCACGGCGCCACGGAAAACTGCATCATCGGTGCGAGGGCGTGGACTTGCGCGGAACGCACGATCAGGTCCTGGTCAATGGTTGACTCATTGAGGAAGGAAGTGAACTCCCCGCCGCCGATCATATCGGGACAGACAAACGTATAACCCATCAACCCGGCCGCGATCATATCGGGAATGAGCTTCTCAATGTCGCCCCAATTATGACTCTTGTCGCGCAGGCGCTGCACGAGCGGGCGGCCCGCGAGTTTCCAGGTGGCGCGATATTCATTGAGCGGAAAGGCGAGGCCGGTCTCGCCGAACAACCGGGCGTGCTCATTGGGATCGAGCTTCTCATGGGCCAGATACTGCGGCTTGTAGAAGGGTGTGTCGCCCGCGTCGAGTTTGAAGCCATCCACGCCGAAGTTCGTTTGCAGACGCATAAGTTCGCCGGTGAACCACGTCTTGGCGGCCGGGTTCGATAGATCAAGCATCGCGCTCCTGCCGTTCCACCATTTCACCATCGCGGGATCGCCGGGCTGGTCCATGAAGAAGGCCTTCTGCTTGGCCAGCGCGCGATAAACATCGCTATCCGGACTGACGAATGGACAGACCCAAACCATGACCTTGAAGCCCATCGAATGCAGTTCGCTCATCATCGCCTTGGGATCTGGAAAGCGGCCCGGGTGAAAACTCCATTTGCCGTAGTCCTCCTGCCAGTTGTCGTCAATCATCAGCACGCCGGGCGGCAGGCCATTGTCCACGATGGCGTGCGCGTACTTGAGCACGTCCCTCTGGTTCTGGTCATACATCAACTCGATCCACGTGTTGTATTGCGGCGTGGCGAAGAGCGCGCGGTCCGGCATCTTGCCGTCCGTCGGAAAATATTTCTTCGACGCAAGCCGGTACGCATCGCGCAAACTCGATCCCGCCTGGCCATGAAGCAATGTGTTTCCCGGCGACGTGACACGAAGGGCATTTTCCTTGTACACAAACCTGAACGCCTTCTCGCACCAGACATACCGGCCCTTCGAAGAAACGAGCAGCGGAGCATACTGGTTGCCGCGGTTATCCCCATCCAGGTTGATGTCTATCGGCGCGACACCATAGGGCATCTTGCCACCGAGCGTGACGGCGCCGCCCCACCAGCCTTCGCCGGGAAGCAAATCGAGATTAAGCTCTGACTGCGCGCTGTCCTGCCCAAACACTGCCGTTGTCGCCACCAGAAGGCAAACGCCGGCCAGATTTCGGATGTTCATCATTGATTCCTCATGGATGTATCACCGCTGTAATTTCCCATCCACTGGAAATTCATAGGCACAATGTCGCGGGCACGGAAATGGATGGGTCGCTAATCAGGCCAATCTGCCGGCCGGGTCCGAGCCGGCCACCGCCGATGATTGGAAATTGCCGACACGAGAACTTCCAATCATTGGAAAACTCCGCCGCGAGAGTTTCCAATCATTGGAAAATATCTCTGCATGAAATCAACATTTGCCGCACTGGTCGTGTTCGGGCTCGCGTTCGGAGCGACGGCGGAGAACCGCGTCATTGTTCATCCGCAGGACAACGGGCAGGCGCTCGTCAATCCGGGGATGGGCTGGACGCTTCATTTCTACTCGAACGAAATCCGCAACTACGGCTCCAAGCTCGAACCGTCGGACACGCTCGACGACTGGCCAGGCCTTTCGACGATCTACCTCCGCGTCCCGTGGGCGTTCCTCGAACCGCGCGAAGGCAAGTTCAACTGGGCGCTCTTCGACACGCCCGCGCAGCGATGGATCGCGAAGGGGAAGAAGATCGCGATCCGCGTGAGCTGCTGCGAAAGCTGGATGCGCAACGCTACGCCGAAGTGGGTGCAGGATGCGGGCGCGAAGGGCATCGAGTTCGAATATGGCAAGGGACCGAAGCCCGGCGGGCCGCTCTGGGAGCCGGACTATCTCGATCCCGTGTTCCTCCAGAAGCTCGAACACTTCCTCGCAGCGATGGCGGCGCGCTACGACGGCAATCCCAACGTCGCGTTCATTGACATCGGATCGTTCGGGATGTGGGGCGAAGGCCACACGGGTTTCGGCAGCCGGTTGAATGCGGACCAGACGCTGGCTGCGGTCAAGCGGCACATTGATCTTCACGTGAAACTTTTCAAACACACGCAGCTTGTCATCAGCGACGACGTGGCCGGGCACAACACGCCGGGACGCCAATTGCCGGTCATGGTCTATGCGATCTCGAACAACGTCACGCTGCGCGACGACAGCATCATGGTCCAGCCGCCGCCCAATTCCTGGTATCACGCCGAGATGGCGCAGGACTTCTGGCCGACGATGCCGGTCGTGATCGAGCACGAGCACTACGGCAGCTCGAAGGCGCGCAACGCGTGGAGCGGCGACCTGCTCCTGAAATCCGTCGAGGACTATCACGCCAGCTACATGTCCATCCACTGGTGGCCGCGCGAGGAACTCGCCGAGAACCGCGACGCCGTCGCCCGCGTCAACCGCCGCCTCGGCTACCGCATCCAGCTTCGCGAGGCAAGCTGGCCCGCCGCGATCACCGCGGGCGTTCCCTTCACCGTCGAGACATCGTGGGCCAACTCCGGCGTCGCCCCGTGCTACGGCGGCGGCTTCTTTGCGCTCACGCTGAAGGATGAAAAGGGCGGCATCGTTTCCGTCAACACCGACGAGACGCTCGACTTCCGCAATCTCGAAGTCGGCCCGCCGGATCAAGCGCCGGTGAAGAAGCTGACATCAACCATCACCGTCGCGATGCGCCACACCGACCCGCGCGGAACCTTCGCCCCGCCATCGAAGCCCGGCACCTATGACGTTTTCATTTCCGTCGGCCTGCGCGACGGCACCCCGCAGATCGCGCTCCCGCTCACCAACGAGGACGGCCAGCATCGCCACAAGCTCGGCCAGATTCGCCTGTGACCTCCCGCCAACTCGCGCCACCACTTCGGGAATGACCCGAGCGCACTCACCGGATCAATCGCCCGCGCTCCCTTCCGGCTGAAGCCGGAACTACGAACGCGCGGCCGCCGGCTTGTCGTCCCGCCTTCCGGCGGTCTTTCCAATGGTTGGAAAACTGCGGTTCCGGTGTCTTCCAATGATTGGAAATTCCAAAATCTCAACCCGGCTTTTCGTGGTTTCCTTAGGAAATTTGAAAATCTGGTCGGGGAGGAGTCTCCGGAAGGGGTCAACGGCGGACGTTGAGGTCGTCCGGAGTCTCGGGAAGGGGTCAACGGCGGACGTTGGGGTCGTCCGGAGTCTCGGGAAGGGGTCAACGGCGGACGTTGGGGTCGTCCGGAGTCTCGGGAAGGGGTCAACGGCGGACG
>CAIVKH010000274.1 GCA_903906425.1 uncultured bacterium | reverse complement strand
TCGCCGTCCCGCCCGTGCGCGATAGCGCGCGGGCGGAGTTTCCAATGGTTGGAAGTTTGTGGTTGTTGAATTTCCAATCATTGGAAGTTTTCAGCCGACGCTGTGCTCCAGTTTCAGTTCGAGAAGCTTGATGGCTTCGACGCTGAATTCGAGGGGCAGTTCCTTGAATACGTCTTTGCAAAATCCGTTGACGACGAGCGAGGTGGCGTTCTCTTCGGTGATGCCGCGGCTGCGGATGTAGAAGAGCTGTTCTTCGCTGATCTTCGAGGTCGTGGCTTCATGTTCGGTGATCGCGCTCGGGGCTTCGGCTTCGATGACGGGGAAGGTGTTGGCGCTGCATTTGTCGCCGATGAGCATGGAGTCGCAGCAGGTGTGGTTGCGGGCGTTGGTGGCGCTGGGCAGAATTTGCACGAGGCCGCGATAGCTGTTGCAAGATTCGCCGGCGGAGATGCCTTTGCTGATGATGGTGCTGCGGGTGTTGGGGCCGATGTGGATCATCTTGGTGCCGGTGTCGGCCTGCATTTTGTTGTGCGTGAAGGCGACGGAATAAAATTCGCCGACGGAGCCGGCGCCTTCGAGGATGCAGCTCGGATATTTCCACGTGATGGCGGCGCCGACTTCAACCTGGGTCCAGGAAATTTTCGAACTTGCGCCGCGGCAGTGGCCGCGTTTGGTGACGAAGTTGTAGATGCCGCCACGGCCTTCGGCGTCGCCGGCGTACCAGTTTTGCACGGTGGAGTATTTGATCTGCGCGTTGTCGAGGGCGATGAGTTCGACGACGGCGGCGTGGAGCTGGGTGCGGTCGCGCGAGGGCGCGGTGCAGCCTTCGATGTAGGAGACGAACGCGCCTTCGTCGGCGATGAGCAGCGTGCGCTCGAACTGGCCGGTTTCGGCGGCGTTGATGCGGAAATAGGTCGAGAGCTCGATGGGGCAGCGGACGCCTTTGGGGATGTAGCAGAACGAGCCGTCGGTGAAGACGGCGGAGTTGAGCGCGGCGAAAAAGTTGTCGCCGCGCGGGACGACGGTGCCGAGATATTTCTTCACCAGCTCGGGATGTTCGCGGATCGCCTCGGTGATCGAGCAGAAGATGATTCCTTTTTCAGCGAGCATCGCCTTGTGGGTCGTCGCGACGGAGACGCTGTCGAATACGGCATCAACGGCGACGCCGGCCATCGCGTTGCGTTCGTGAATCGGGACACCGAGGCGCTCGAAGGTTTTCTTCATCTCCTCGTCCATTTCGCCGGACGGTTTCGGCGCGGAGAAATAGCTGATGTCCTGATAATCAATCGGCGGATAGGTGACGTGCGCCCAGCGCGGCTCTTTCATTTTGAGCCAGCCGCGAAACGCCTTGAGCCGCCATTCGGTCATCCAGTCCGGCTCGCCCTTTTTCTTCGAGATCGCGCGGACGACATCTTCGTTGAGGCCTTTCGGGAAGGTGTCGGACTCGACGAGGGTCTCGAAGCCATACTGGTATTCCTGCACCAGCTTGCTGTCTGTTTCGAACTTTGACATGGCACTGCTCCCGGTTACGCCTCCGCCACGACGGCCTCCTGGCCGAATTCCTGACGAAGCCAGTCATAGCCTTTCTTTTCAAGCTCCTTCACAAGCTCGGGGCCGGCGGAATGCACGATGCGGCCGTCGAGCAGGACGTGCAGAAATTCGGGTTTGATGTACGTGAGAATGCGCTCGTAGTGCGTGATGAGAAGCAGCGAAAATTTCGGTCCCAAAAGCCTGTTCACGCCCTTCGACACGATACGCAGTGCATCAATGTCGAGTCCGGAATCGGTTTCGTCCATGACGGCGAGGCCGGGTTGAAGCGAAAGCATCTGGAGAATTTCCATTCGTTTTTTCTCGCCGCCGGAAAAGCCGTCGTTGAGATTCCGGTTCACGAACGCCTCGTCCATTTCGAGATATTTCATATCCTCGCGCATCTGCCTGATGAACTCCGTCGGCTTCTTCTTCTTCTCACCGAGCACGGCATCGGACGAGCTTTTCAAGAACTTCGCTACGCTGACACCTGGGATCGCGACGGGATATTGGAACGCAAGAAACAGACCGAGCCTCGCGCGCGCATCGGGCGTGAGTTCGAGGATGTTCTGCCCGCGGACAAGGACTTCGCCGCCGGTCACTTCGTAGGCCGGATGACCCATGATGACATTCGCCAGCGTGCTCTTGCCAGAACCGTTCGGTCCCATCAGGCCATGGACTTCGCCCTGATTGATGACGAGATTTACGCCGCGGAGAATTTCTTTTTCTTCGCAGCGCGCGCAGAGGTTTCGGATTTCAAAATATGGTGTGTCGTTCATTTCTCGTTTGTTTCCTCAAATATCAAATCCAAGTTCCAGCCGCGCTTCCGGCGTCATCATCAGCGGTCCCCACGGCGGGTCCCAGACGACCTCGACATCGGCACTCGTGATTCCCTTCAGCGATTGAACCGTGTCCTTCACCTGATGAATCAAATACGGTCCGTACGGGCAGCCCGGCGACGTGAGCGACATGCGGACAAGGACCGAGGCGTCGTTCACGTCGATTCCGTACACGAGGCCAAGATCAATGATGTTCATGTGGATTTCCGGGTCGAACACGCCGCGCAAAACATCGCGCACCTGATCGGCCGTCCATTTCACCGGCGCATCGGGAACCGCGCCCTCAATCGGTTGAGACGGCGCTGAATCTTTCGGCACGGGATTTTCGTTTGTCGTTTCGTTCATCTCATCACAACTCCATCAATACTGGTTGCGGCTTCACCGGCTTTCGAAAAGACGCGAGCGAAATTCCGTGAATGAAAGTCATCAACTGATCGTGAATCGCGTACACCGGCTCCTTGATGTTGCACGCGTGAAACTGCCCGCACTGATCGGGACTTTCCTGGCAGCGCGCAAAATGAACCGGCCCTTCGAGCGCCTCGATCACCTCGCCCAGCGTGATCTTTTCCACCGGCCGTCGCAGCTTGTAACCGCCGCGCGAACCGAGCACCGCCTCGACGAGATTCACGCGCGCCAGCGACTGCATCACCTTTCCGAGCAGCTCCGCAGGAATATCGTACGCGTCGGAAATATCCTTCGCCGTCGCCAGCTCGGACGGACGGAGCGTTGCCATGTGCAGCACCGCCATCAGCCCATATTCAACTTTTTTGCTCAGTGTAAGCATAAAGCCGACTCAATTAGTCGCCTTTCGTTTCCGCATAAAGGCACCGCCAGCATTGGCGATGCCCTGATCTGATTTGCAAGCTAGACCACCGCCCCCACCCTGTCAAACCGCAGATTGACAAAGCCGGTCACGAACCTTCGGCGCGCGCGAACCGTGCCGCCGCCCGGAAATTCCAATGATTGGAAAAATGCGCGGCGGAAATTTCCAATCATTGGAAGTTTGCGCCGCCCTGTTCTCCAATGATTGGACGCTTGCGGTCAAATCAGACGGACGCACCGCTGGCTTCGAAATTCAAGTCGTCCTCGAAGGGCGCATTGGCCTCGGGTGGCAATGGCATCGGCGTGATCGAGCGGATGGCCTGCATGACGGTGTTGTCCATCTGCTCGTTGCCGGAACGACGCGTGATCCTGGCCGAAATGAAGTGGCCGTCACGCGCGATGCTGATGTGAACCGAGGTCATCAGGCCCTCGATGCCGGCCGGACGAATCCACGCGTTGTAGAGATTCGCCTTCAGCTTGGCGTGATAAAGGTCCATCGCGCCGGAAGGCGTGCCGCGGGCGATGCTGCCCGGTGCCGCATTGTGGTCAAAACCTGCACCACCATTTTTTGAAATCGGAAGATCCTTTCCAAGCAGCTTCGCGATCTGCTCAGATGTCGGAGACTTTGTCGGTTTCTTCGAATCGCTTGATGCTGTCTGAATCTTCTGCTGCGGCTTGGGCAGAACGATGAGAACTGTGTTCGTATGAACCTCGACCTGATGCTTCGGCTTCTCCGGCTGCTTCGGCGGTTCGGGCTGTTTGACCACCTCCGGCGGTTTTTGCGGTTCAGGCTGCTTGATGACTTCCGGCGGTTTCGGGGGCTCGACAATTTTTACCGGCGGCGGTTCCTTGATGATCGGCTCTTCGATTTTCGGCTGTTCAGGCGGCGCTGGCGGCGGAGCGATGTTTTGCGGCGGCACATTCTCTTCCGTTTTCGCATCCGGCGATGGCGTGCCGAATTCGCCGGCAGCTTTCGGCCCGGCTATGATCGCAACTTCGATGGGTGCCTCGACGGGCTGCACGGGCGTGAAAAATTGCGACAGGAACATGGCGAGAAGCGCGCAGCCGAAAATGACAACATGCCCCACCGTGCTCTGCACGAATGCGCGCTGAAATGGATCTGCCGTTGTTGCCGTCATCGCCTGTGCCGCGGCGCCGATGACGAAGCAGGCGCGGACGCCGGGCCTTCTGGCGACGTGGCGAGCGCGAGCTTCGCGATCTTTGCGTCATTCAAAATTCGCATCACTTCCATGATTTTACCATACGCGATGCCTTCGTCACCGCGAACGAGGATAGCGGTTTCGGGAGATTCCGCGGCGATGGCGCGGATCTGGACGGTCAACTGGTCTTTGGTCACGGGCGTCCGGTCGAAATAAAGCGAACCATCGAGCCTGATCGTGATTTGCCGGGATTTTTTCTGGTCAACCGATTTGGCTTTGCCTTGCGGCAGATTCACCGGGATTCCGTTTTCGATCAGCGGCATGGTGATGATGAAGACGACGAGCAGGAACATCATCACGTCGATCATCGGAACGACGTTGATCTCCTTCATCTGATGCAACGAAGTTATGGCGGCGCGGCGGCGCATCAGGAATCCTCACGGATCGCGCATGAAGGCGCGCTGGACGTCGGACATGAATTCGTCGGCGAAGTTGTCCATTTGAACGGCGATGGTGTGGACGCGCGCGGTGAGCCAGTTGTAGCCGACCGCCGACGGGATCGCGACGACGAGCGCGCAGAACGTCGTCAGAAGCGCGCTCGAAATTCCGGGCGCGACGGCGGCAATGGATGCGTTGCCCTGTTCGCCCATCGCGGCAAATGTGTCCATGACGCCCCAAATCGTGCCGAGCAAACCGAGCAGAGGCGAGGTGTTCGCCGCGGTTGCGAGCCAGCTCATACGCTCTTCGAGCTTGAGCGCTTCGTCGGCCATCGCGCGTTCGGCGGCGTTGCGCACGGCGGTGAGCTGATATGGATTGAGCCGCAGGCGCGCGTGGCCGCGTTCGCCGCCGAGCAGGTGCGCGGCGTCCTCGCCGCTGCTTTCGATTTCCTGCGCGATTTCGAGGCAGGCGCCCATGTAGATCGTCTTGAGCGGACAGTCCGGCGCGGACATGCGTTTCAGAAAAAGGCCGAGCGGATTTTTGTCGTCGCGATACAGATCGCGAAATTTTCGCGCGCCGCCGAGGGCGATTTTCAACTCGCGGCCCTTGGCGATCATGACGGACCAGCAATAAACCGACGCGAGCAGCAGCGCGACGACGAAAACTTTGCCGGAGAAAAGATGGGCCTTGCCGAAGATGTCCCAAAGACTGACGGCCAGCGGCGGAAGCGGAATCAGATGTAACGAACCGATCACGGAAATATCCTTTTCAAGATTGGCACTACGCAAAAATTAACTGTTCGGATGACAAAAAAAGAACGCCGACCCATATAAGGCCGGCGTTCTTGCAAGTCAACTTGCGCGGACGCTCAATAGCGATCGCGACGACTGCCGCCGCCGAAACCACCACCACCACTACTGCCGCGACGCTCGCCGCCGCCGCCACCGTCCCAGTCGCCACCACCGCCGCCACCACCGGAGCGCTCGCGACGAGGAGGACGATCTTCACGAGGCTGCGCTTCGTTCACACGCATGGCGCGCCCCTGAATGTCCTTCCCGTTCAAGGCGCCAATTGCGGCCTGTGCCTCCGCCTGGTTCGGCATCTCGATGAAACCGAAACCACGCGACTTCCCGGTGAATTTGTCCAGGATGACACTTGCTGAAGAAACCGCTCCGTGCGCCTCGAATGCCTGCCGCAGTTCGTTATCGGTCACGCCGTACGGCAGATTACCAACAAATATATTCACTTACTTCAATCCTTCTCACGACAGTCGCCAACGTTCTTTCGATCACCTCGGGCGCCCGCGACCAACAACACCTGAAATGATTTCTCGCGCATATAGCCATTCACGTCAGACAACGCAACCATTTTCGGGATGCTGAAATGCCCCTCCTTTTCACCGTATTTTGGCTTTTCCCAATCGGATGTATTTCCGATATTTCATCGGGAAGGAACCTCAGTTCACATGCGTCCGAAATTGCCATTTATTTTTGTAATCGCTGTTCTCTTGCTTGCATCGTGCTCCGCGACGCGGCCGTGGCGTAAACACGATGCGATCTCGTACCAGGAACTCGGATTGCCTGCGGTGACACAGACCAAGTCCGGAAAGAACGGCGATCCGGTCAACATTGGATTCATCGGCCGGCCCGAAGAAATTTTTATCGCATTCGCCGCCGCCGGCTGGCAGCCCGCCGACGCGCTCACGTTCAAGACCGCCAGAAAAGTTGCAAGATCTGTCGTGATGAAAAAACCCTATCCCGATGCGCCCGTCAGCACGCTTTGCCTCTTCGGCCGCCCCGAAGATCTCGCCTTTGAAAAAGAAGTCGGCAACTCGCCGCGCCAGCGCCACCACGTGCGCCTGTGGAAAACCGACATCACCGCCGAAGACCGCCCCCTCTGGATCGGCGGCGCGACCTACGACCGCGGAATCTATCTGCGCAAATTCTCCCACCACATCGCCCCCGATGTTGACGCCGAGCGCGCCGCGCTGCTCGACGAAGTGACAAGATCCGGCAACCTCGACCACATCCTCATCGTCAACGGCATCGGCCCCACCGACCACGGGCGCAACGGCGAAGGCGATCCGTATTTCACCGACGGCATGATTCACATCGGCTGGCTCAAGCCGGCTCCGTGACCGCGCCGCAAACTTCCAATCATTGAAAAATGCGAAGGCGCAACTTCCCAATCATTGGCAAAATTCACGATCAACATTTCCAATCATTGGAAAACGCGCTCGCGGAAATTTCCAATGATTGGAAATTGCGGTGGCGTGCGCGGGGCAAAATATTCTTTGCGATTACCGTGCTTGTTGATTTTGCGCGGTGAATATTCAATCTTCGCCATCACATGACCAAGCGACGACATCCGCATGCAGTTTTCTGGCCGCTGCTGCTGGCGATTACCGCGCTGGCGCTGGCGCTGCGCCTGCCGAATCTCAGCGACCGGCCGATGCACACCGACGAGGCAAACAACGCGTTCATTTGCGGACAGCTTCTCGAAGGCGAGGTTTATCACTACGACCCGCAGGACCGCCACGGACCCGCATTCTATTTCAGCGCGCTGCCGATTCTGCGGGTGTGCGGGGCCCGCTCGCTCGCGGAAATGGACGAGCGGACGTTCCGTCTCACCGTCGCGCTGCTCAGCGGCCTGGCCGTTATTTTTTTCGCCGGCATCCGGCATCCGCTCGGTGATGACGCCGCGCTCATCGCCGCGCTTTTCTGGGCCGCCGCGCCGCTGCCGCTGTTTTACGGGCGCTACATGATCCACGAGACCGGCTTCGTCGTGATGACGCTGGGCCTCGTCGCGACGGGCTGGCAGGCCATCGAAAGACAATCGCCGCGATGGGCCGCGGCGGCCGGAATCTTCGCCGCGATGATGCTCGCGTTCAAGGAGACCGCCGTCATCAATTTCGTCGCCGTCGGCGCGGCATTCCTGTGCGCCGTTCTCACACCTCCGCGCTATGAAATTCCGGCGCGCCAATGGCTGCGCATGGCCGCCATGTGCGCCATCGCGTTTGTCTTTGTCCTGCTGCTCACGTTCACATGGTTCTTCACGGACTGGCACGGCCCCGTTGATCTGGTCCGAGCGGTCGTTCGCTTCGGCCATCGGGCCGGCGGCGAAGGCCACGAAAAGCCTTGGTGGTATTTCGCGAAGCTGCTCGCCGACGGCTGGGGCGGAAAAATATTCCTGACCGCCGCAGCCCTCGGCGCGGTGCGTGCGTGGCGCGCGCGCGGTTTTGACCGCGCAGTCATCGCCTGGTTCGCCATCGAGTTTTTGCTGCACAGCGCAATCCCCTACAAAACGCCGTGGCTCGCGCTGAGCATCTGGATGCCGCTGGCGATCCTCGCCGGATTGTTCCTGTCGCCGCCAATCCGCGTCCTGATCTCATCAGCGCCTGCCGCGCGATTCCGCTTCGCGATACACATCGCGATGCTGGCGGCCGTGCTCGCGCTGCTCGGCCGCGACTCCCGCAAATGGGTCTATCGGCGGTGCAGCGACGAGAACAATCCATACGTCTATTCCCACACCTACGATGACATCGCCAGAAATCTCCAGCCGTGGCTCGAACGGTCGTTTCCGAATCACGACGCCACGATCTCCGTCATCGCCGCGGACCCGTGGCCGCTGCCATGGTATCTGCGCCAGTTCACGCGCGTCGGCTACTGGCAGCCGTCCGAGATGCCCGCAAAAGCCGATGTGTACATCACCGATGCGGCCGCGACCGACAAGATGCAGACCCAACTCGAAGGCTGGCGCCAGACGTATTTCGGCGTGCGGCCGAACGTGCTGTTTGCCGCGTGGAAGAAAGACAAATGAGCGTCGAAGAAAACGTCCACATTTTCCGGCACCACGCCATGCGCGCGGAATTCCAGATTCGCATCGCCGAACAGGAAAAAAAGTACGCGGCGTCGGTCGCGCAAACCTGCTTTCAGGAAATCACCCACCTCGAACAACTGTTCAGCCGTTTTCGTTCCGACAGCGAAATTTCGCACATCGGCAACATGGCCGCGGGCGAAGCGCTGCGCCTGACCGAGGCGACGTTCGACTGCCTGACGCAGGCGCGCGACTATGAAACACTGACGCGAGGCGCATTTTCAATCACCGCAAAACAAGGCATCGGCCTTTCCGGCTGGTCGCTTTTCCCCCGGGAGTTTTCCATCGTCTGCGAGAATCCGCCCATCTGGATCGACCTCGGCGCCATCGGCAAGGGCTTCGCGCTGGATCGCGCCGCCCAGATCCTGCACGAATGGGACGTGCCCGCGTATCTGCTGGTTGCGGCCGGCAGCAGCGTGCTGGCCGGCGATCCGCCCGAGGGCTTGACCGGCTGGAACACCGGGCTCGGCGACGAAGTCGTGAAATCGCGCTGGTGGCTGCGCAACGGCTCGCTCAGCGGATCGGGAATTGCCGTTCAGGGCCACCACATCATTGATCCTCGATCAGGCCAGCCGTCAATGTTGCGTCATCGCGCGTGGGCCTTCGCCTCCAAGGCCGCGATGAGCGATGCGATGTCCACCGCAGCGATGGTCCTGACCGAAAATGAAATTTCGGAAATCATGGCCGGACGCACCGACGCGCGGATCATCATCGGCGACGGCGGCATCGAGAAACATTTCGGCGATTGGCCGCTGCCGCCCACCGTGGCCCCCGCCTGACCGCAGAGATTTTACGGCCGCGCATTTTTCCAATGATTGGAAATTCCGCCCGCGCAAATTTCCAATCAATGGAAGTGCCGATTATTTCTTTTTCTTGGCCGGCGCTTTCGCGGCCTTGGCGGGTTCTGGATCCGGCGGCGGATTGTTCACGTCGAGCGTGCCGGTGTAATCGAGCGCGATGACGCTGTCGTTCGCGTCGGGCGCAGCGGCGGGGACTTTGACCGTCACGTCGCCTGCGCCTTGTTCGACGTCGAGCTTCGCGCCGCCGGCGAGCAGTTTCGCGCCGGTGACTTTGCTCTTGAGGCCGGGGACGACAAGCTTGCCGTCAGCGGGCCAGTCGAAGACGTGCAGGAAAAGCGTGCCGCCGTCGGCGGTGATTTTTTTCGTGCAGCGGCCCCACGCAAGTTTCGTGAAGGCGCTGGCGCTGCTGCCGTGAATCGAGTCACCGTTCACGTCCATCCATTTTCCGATTTGCGTCAGGCGCTCGATGATCGGCTGCGGGAATTCGCCTTCGGCCGTCGGGCCGACGTTGAGCAGATAATTTCCGCCCTTGCTGGCGATGTCCGCGAGATTTTGGATGAGCGTCTTCGTGCTCTTCCAATTGTCGTCATAACTCTTGTAGCCCCATGTACCGTTCATCGTCATGCAGGTTTCCCAGTCGCGATCCTTGATGCCGGTCGCCGGAATGTGCTGCTCCGGCGTGTCCGTGTCGCCTTTGAATCCGCCGCCGAGGCGGTTGTTGTGGATGATGCCGGGTTTCATTTTCAGCAGCGCGATGAGCTTCGCGGCGCGTTCGGGATTCATGTCGTGCGGCGTGTCCCACCAGATCACCGCGGGAAATTCGCCGTAATTGCTGAGGATTTCCTTCACCTGCGGCACGGCGACTTGGTCAATGTATTCGTCCATGCTGCGCTTGTTCGTCGGGTCCCAACTATTGCCCGCGCCGCCGTTGTTCCAGTCCTGCGCCTGCGAATAATAGAAGCCGAGTTTAATTCCGTTCTTGCGGCACGCTTCAGCGAGCGGCTTGAGCAAATCATTTTTGTACGGCGACAGGCCGACGCCCCAGTTCGTCGCGGCGGACGGGAACAGCGTGAATCCGTCGTGATGCTTCGACGTAATTACAATGTATTTCATGCCCGCGGCCTTCGCGAGCGCGACCCATTTTTCGGGGTCGTATTTCGCCGCCGTGAATTTGTCGGCATACGTGCGGTATTCCGACTTCGGAATTTTTCCGCGATTCATGATCCACTCACCGATGCCGGGAATCTGTTTGCCGTTGTACGTGCCGGCGGGCACCGCATAAACACCCCAGTGAATGAACATGCCGAAGCGCGCCTCGCGCCACCACGCCATACGCGCGTCCCGTTGTTCCTTCGTTTCATTTGCGTACGGATCGGGCGAAGCTGTATCAGCCGCGCGCGCCGCAAAAGCCGTCAACAACAGTGCAACAATACTCAATCGAATCATTTTCATGGTTTCTCCTCCGCCCAACGATTTGCCACATTTCACACCTTTTCACAAAGAAAAAAAATCAGGCACTTCCCTGCCTTATCGAAATTTCTCCCCATGTTTCTGGTGACGGCCGCGAATACAACAATCGCGCCCGAAAAACCAGTCCAGCCGGACGTTTGCCGAAAAAAGAATAGCCCGTGAAATTTTACCTCTTGTTTTCGACCGGCTTCGTCTATACTTTGCGCGGTCTTTGATTTTCGGGGCGTGGCTCAGCCTGGCTAGAGCGCTTGGTTCGGGACCAAGAGGTCGCTGGTTCAAATCCAGTCGCCCCGACCATTTTTTTGGCCCGCGAAATTTTCTACCGCCATATCACTTCATTCTGCCATGAGCGAACCGACCGAGAACCAGCTCGAGAGACCACCGGATGAAATCTGGCAGCCCGACCCGAACGCCATGCGCGCGGCGCTCCGGCAGGCGCGTAGGGCCGCAGAGGCTGGCGAGGTTCCCGTCGGCGCGGCGATCTATCACAACGGCCATCTCATCGCACAGGCGCACAACCAGGTCGAGATGCTCAAGGATCCGACAGCCCACGCGGAAATGATCGCCATCACGCAGGCCGCGAATTCGCTCGGCGACTGGCGGCTTGAGAACTGCGTGTTGTATGTCACGAAGGAACCCTGTCCGATGTGCGCCGGCGCGATCGTGCTGGCGCGCCTGCCCATCGTCGTGTGGGGCATGACTGATCCGGTTCGCGGCGGCGCGATCTCGCGCTTCCAAATTTTGCAGAACGAATCGCTCAACCACCGCACATCGTTTTACACCGGCGTCCTCGAAGACGAATGCACCGCGGTCATGAAGGATTTCTTCCGCGCACTGCGCGAAAAAAATCCCGCGGCGCAACCCTAGTTTCCAATGATTGGAAGTTTCCGCGCCTGTCTTTTCCAATGATTGGAAACTCGCGGGAGCAAAATTTCCAGCCATTGGAAATTCCGTTCACGGCGAGGTGATGTGGCATCTTTCGATGGTCGCGGCGCGCACGCCGCTCATGGGGCCGACGCAGAGGCTGATGACGTTGACGGAATCGCGCGGGTGCCGCGGTTGCAGGCCGGTGAATGAAAATCGCTCGTTGCCGCGATAGTGCCGGCGGGCGCGTTGTTTTCCTCCGAGTACCACGATTCGATGGTTTCGGCGGAGGCGTACGCGGCGGCGATGAGAAGCACCGGCCCGGTTGTTTTCGCGATGCTCATGACCGATCTAACTTACACCGTCACTATTTCGTCCGCTGTTGTTTGCAGAGTTCGATTGCGGTCTGCGCGCGGGCGGCGAGGTCGGGATAATACTTCGAATATTTTCCGATGAAGTCGCGATAGATTTTTTCGGCGTCGTCAAATTTGCGCTGGCGGGCGAGCGAGAGCGCGAGATTCATCCACGCGCGCGGCTGGTCGGGATTGCGGGTCAGCGCGATGCGATATGCCGTCTCCGCCTGCGTCCAGCCGCCGAGATGAAACCACGCGTTGCCGAGATGAAAATCAACCTCCTGCGAATCGCGCAGCGGCGTGCCGCGCAGTTCCTCGTAAAGGCCGATTGCCGCACGATAGTCGCCCTGCCCGTAGCTCATCTGCGCAGAACCAAATCTTGTTTCCGGCGATGCGACGGCGGGGCGCTGCAACAGCAGCGGCCAGGCCAGATACAACCCGGCCCCGATCGCGGTGATCATCACGGCAATTGCGATGCCGTTGCGCTGCCTGTCGAGCCAGTTGAAAAATGGGGAGACTTGATGGCGCATTTTTATCGAATCGAGGTCGTCGCCAAACGCGAGATGAACGACAAGCGCGGCGGTCTCGTATGGCGTTCCGCCGGGCGTTGGCGTCGAAGAAAATTCGACAGGCAGCCGGCCGAGGGTCTGGCGTGCGGCTTGAATTTGCGCAATCAGATAACGCTCGAATGCGTCTGTGCTCTCCTCGAGGTCCAACCGGTGCAGCGCGCGGCGCAACAAGATTTCGACAAGCGGCGATGCCGTCGGTGCGGTGGCGTCGGCTTCCCACTTGACCCAGTTGGTGATGCCGAACGGCTGATGCAGCGGGCCGCCCGGCGCGATGGATTTGAGCACGTCGGCGATTTGTTCGGGGAGAAGTTTGACGGAGAGCAGCGGCAGGACCTCGGCCACGCTGCGGCGCGCGATGGCGCGGCCATCGAGATAGCGGCTGCGGAATTCGTGTTCCTTTGCATCCCAGAAGAATTTCAGCAACGCTTTTTCGATGCTCGTTCGGCGGGCGACGAACGGATCGATCAGCGGCGCGAAATCAGGAAACGGCGCGGCGAGTTCGGCCAGCGCGTCAATTTCGAAAAGCAGCAGCGCGGAAAGATCGGGCGTCGCCAGACCGTCGTCGTAAATTTCCGGCACAAGCGATTCGGAAGGATGCCGCCAGCGGCACACGGCCTGAGCCTGCGCTTCGAAGTGATCGAGCTGCCACAGCAACATGCGGGCGAGACGCGGCACGACGTCGCGGGCAAATTCGAGCGATGGATCCTGCCGCCAGAGCGCGAGCGTTGCCGTTGCCAGCATCGGTAGCGGGGCGAAACGCTGGACGGGCGTGAGGTCGGGCGCGATATGAGCGGGCAGCGAATGGTCGGGCTCTTCCAGAAGAAAAATTGTCGCGAGAACTTTTCGCGCGTCCGCGGGCGCAATCTGCGCGAGTGCCGGCAGGATTGCGATGGCCCGGCTCAAGTCCATGGCCGGCTCGTCGGCTCGCGTGGCGATCCACGTTCCGGGAAGAGTTCCGTCGGGCGGACGTAACGCGCCGAGCAGCCATTCGACGGCTTCAATCATGGCAGGGCGAAAGCTCGTGTCGCAGGAGGCGCGCGCCCAAATCTGCCGCCGTGATTCGAGCAGTTTTTCCCATTCCATTCTTGCGCTGATCGCAATCGCGGCCTTCGCGTGGACGAGCGTTTCGAGTTCGTTGCCGGGCGACCAGACCAGCGCCCAACGCGTGCGGCCGGCTTCGTGCTGAAAAATCATGACGACGCAGAAACCATCGCCGCAGATGGTGCTCACATTTCCATCGTGGCGAATTTGATATTTCGATGAGACCAGATGAATTTCGGCCGGGCCATCGGCCTCTCCGCAGAGCGTCGCAGGCGCGGGGGAAAGAACATGATGGAATTTTCCAGCAGCGGAATCGGCGAGGATGAAGCCGTGTGACAGGCAGCCGGCATTTTGCATCGCGACAAGCCGGATCTTCCATGAAACGCCCGCAACATTTGGCGCGAGTTCGCCCGGCTGTGCGCCGAGCCGGAAAGCAGGGCGACATGGCGTACCCGACGGCGCAGTGATCAGCCAGCCTTGGTGCCAGGGCAATATCTCAGCAATCGGTTGCATTTTGCAGACGTGATTTCCGATCACCGTCATCGCTGAAGTTTCAACGTTCAAGAAGGAAATGAGACGGATTTGTTTTATCTGGCCCGGCGGCGCAGTGGTTCGTAGTATGCAAGGACTGCGAAATGGAAAGGTGCAATCTGTGCGGACTCGTTTTCTGTTTTTGTTTTTCTTCGCGGCGCTTGCGGGCGCCGCATTTGGCGACGACACGATGGTGCGCGTGAAAGCCGACCGCGTGAATCTGCGCGGACGCCCGGACGCGAACGGCGAGGTGGTCGGCCAGCTTTCGGCGGGCGACGAAATCAAGGTGGTGCAGACCGGTGATCTGTGGATTGGCATCACGCCGCCCGAAAAAATAAAGAGCTGGATTCACAAGGATTTTCTGCAGGACGGCAAGGTGACGGTGAAGGAGCTGACCGTTCGAGCCGGACCGAGCATCAACTATCCGCGCATCGGCTCGCTCACGCGCGGCGATGTGGTGACGCCGCGCGAAACGTTTGGAGATTGGATTTGCGTCGCACCGCCAACGAATGCAGTCGTCTGGGTCCATCGCGAGTTGCTCGACCTGAGCGGCGGTGAGATATCAAAATCAATGGCCACCGCCACACCAACGGTTGTTGTGATCGCGACAGTGACATCAGCAGAGACACGGATAACGAACAGAATTCCGCTCGAATCCCTTCCGCCGGAAGTATCGCCGGAAGCCGTGATCGTCACAAATTCCGCAGTGGAAAAGATCCGCCCGAGCGTGCCGGGCCAGTCGGTGGTGCGCGGTGCGCCATCGCACGACGCCGTGATGATGCCGCCTAGTTTCGCGCCCGGCTCTACGAATGCGGCCGTCCCGGCATCCGTCCTGGTTGCGGATCTGAAACTTGTGCCGCTGCCGGGGCAGGGCAGTGTGGTGCAGCACGAAGGCTTTGTGAAACCGTCGCCGTATTTGCTCGCGCCAGGCCATTACCGGCTCGCCCTGAAAAAAGGCGGCAACCTCGAGACAGTCTGCTTCCTGCGCGGCAACAGCCAGCAACTCGCGACGCTGGTTGACCAATATTTTTCGATTGGTGGCCGCGAATACTGGGTACAGAGCGTCCGCGAGCCGGTGCTGGTCATCGAGCGCATCGAACGACGGCCCGCGCCGGAAGAGAAACCGTAACTTCGCGAGACGTTCCGAGGTCGACATATCGCGGATTTTCCCCGGCTCGAAGTTCTTGAATAAATGGAACCTGTTATAGAAGCTTTCAAAATGAATACGGAGAAAACATGAACCTTAAACGAAATCATCCTCTGGCGCTGGCGCTGGGCATCGCGCTGGCGGTGGCACCGCTGGCATTACGCGCGCAAGTCGCCAGCAACGACGTTTATCAGGCGCTCGTCAAACGCGAATTCGGAACTGCGCTTGACGAAATGACTGCGATTGACAAACAAATTCAGGACGCCAAGCCGGAGGAATATCCGGCCATTGAAGCGCGCCTGATCGCCGTGCTCGAAATGCCGGACGCGACGATGCCGGGCAAACAATATGCCTGCCAGAAGCTCAAGCTCGTCGGCTCGAAAAAATGTATTCCGGCCGTCGCGAAATTGCTGGCCGACGAAAAACTTTCGCACATGGCGCGCAATATTTTTCTGGGCATGAACAATCCCGCGGTGGATGACGCGCTGCGCGACGCGCTCGGAAAAACGCAGGGCAGCACGCGCACCGGTATCGTCAACACGATCGGCGACCGCCACGATCAAAGCGCGCTAAAACTGCTTGCCGCACTGCTGAAAGATGACGAGGCCACGGCCGGCGCAGCGCTCAACGCCATCGGAAAAATCGGCGGCGAAAAAGCGGCTGACATTTTGGATGACGCGAAAGTTCCAGACGTGTCAAAGACGGCTTGGGCGCAGGCGTATCTCCGCTGCGCAAGCGGGCTGGCCGCGCAAGGCGAAACAGCGAAAGCGCAAAAGATGTATCACGCGTTGCTCGACGGCAACGGCCCGTCGCAAGTCCGCGCCGGCGCATTTCGCGGAATTGTTTTCGATCAAAAAGACGCGGCCGTCCCGACGATCATCCAGATGCTTGGCTCCGACGACAAGCTGCTGAAACGCGCCGCGCTCGCGGCCGTAATTTCGGTGCAGGGCCACGTGGCGACGGAGGCGTTCACGAAACAGCTCGCGTCACTTGCGCCCGACGTGAAGGCGACAATGATTGGCGCGCTCGCCGCGCGCGGCGATGCCGAAGGACTGACGGATTCGGTAAATAAATTTGCGTCCGATGAAAATGAAACCGTTCGCACCGCGGCGCTCAAATCGCTGGGCCGCCTCGGAAATTCATCGAGCGTTCCGGTTCTCGTCGGCGCACTGAAGGACGCCACAAACGGCGTGGTCGCGCTCCAGTCGCTCGTTGATTTGCGCGGCGATGGCGTCGTTGACGACCTGATCAAACAGGCCGAAAGCGGCGACGCGCAGGTTCGCGCGGCAGTTCTCGGCGTTCTCGGCGAGAGAAGACAAATTGAGGCGCTGCCGGTCGCACGAAAGAGCCTGAACGATGCCGATTCGAAAATCCGTGACGCCGGTTTGAAGGCGATTTCCGAACTCGGCACGCAGGAGGATCTGCAATTTCTCTGCGACGCGATTTTGACGAAAACAAACGAAGGCGAACGCGACAGGATTTCCCGCGCGATCTCGACCATCGGCGTGCGGCTGGCCGACAAGACGAAGCGCGATGATTCCGTCTTGCAGGCGTTCGCGAAGGCCGACGCCGCGATAAAAGTCCAATTGGTCCCGGTGCTGGCCGCATTCGGCGGCGACAAGGCCCTCGCCGTAACGCGCGGCGTACTCGACGAAAAGGGCGAGCTGCGAAAATCTGCGGTACGCGCACTCGGCGAATGGCCGGATTCCGCGCCGCTTGCCGACCTGCGAAAAATTGCAAAGGAGGAAAATGATCTGTCAATTCGAGTCCTCGCGCTTCGCGGCTGCATCAAAATGATCGGCCCGTCGCGATTGAAGACCGACGAAAAGATCGCGGCGTTCGGCGAAGTGATGGAACTTTCGTCGCGGCCGGATGAAAAACGGCAGGCGCTTTCCGAAATCGGAAAAATCGGAAACGTGAAAACACTGAAAATGGTCGAGCCGTGCCTGGCCGACGACAATTTGAAACGCGAGGCGCTGCAAGCATACGAGAAGATCGCTGAGTCACTGACAGGCGGCCAGCCGGCCGTCGCGAAAGAGGCGCTGCAAAAAGTTCTGGCAATGACGAACGATCAGGGCTTGCGCGAAAAGGCGCAGGCGGCGCTGGAAAAAGTGAAATGACCAACGGAGAAATCACAATGAAAATTTCAACTCAACGATCAACGACAACCATCAACCGACGCCAATTTTTGAAGGCGTCGGCAGCCGCCGTCGCACTCCCCTATTTCATTCCCGCTTCCGCCATGGGCAAGGACGGGCGCCCGCCGCCGAGCGAGCGAATCGTGATGGGCGGAATCGGAATCGGCAATCAGGGCGGCGGCGACCAGGGCGCGTTTCTCGGCCGCGATGACGTTCAATATGTCGCGATGTGCGACGTGAAAAAGAACGTCCGCGAACGAGCGAAGGACCGGATTGATTCGCGCTACGGAAACAAGGATTGCCAGACCTACAACGATTTCCGCGAACTGCTCGCGCGGCCCGACATTGACGCGGTTCACATCGCGACGCCCGATCACTGGCACGCGGTCATCGCGACGGCGGCGTGCCGCGCGGGCAAGGATGTTTATTGTCAGAAACCTGAATCGCTGACGATCCACGAAGGCCGCGCGATGGTCGCGACGGCGCGGCGTTTCAACCGCGTATTTTCCGGCGGCAGCCAGCGCGTGATGGGCGACTACATGGGCACCGTTCGCAAGTGCTGGAGCGGTGAAATCGGAACGCCGAAGGAAGTGTTCGTGAATTGTGGCGGTCCGTCGCAGCCGTGCTATCTGCCCGGCGAGCCGGTGCCGGAAGGCATTGATTGGGACATGTGGCTCGGCCCCGCGCCGCTTGCGCCATATCATCCGTACCGCATCAGCGGCTCGTTCAACATCAACGGAACGAGCTGGCGTTCGTGGCGCGACTATTCCGGCGGCGGCATGACCGACTGGGGCGCGCACCACTTCGGCGGAATGATGTTTGCCGTAAACAAAATGGAGGAAGGCCCCGTCGAAATTCTTCCGCCCGACGGCAAGGACCGAAAGTTTCTGACGTACCGTTTCGCCGACGGAATGCTGCTCTACCACGGCGAAAAAGTTGATGTGGTCGGCGACGGCAAGCCGGTCGCGCCGCGCGAAATTCCGAAGTACAAGGGCAGTGGCGGAATTTATGGCGACTTCATCGAGTGCGTCCGCACGCGCGAAAGACCGTTCCGCGACATCGAGCGAGCGCATCGCACCGCATCGATCTGCCATCTCGGCAACATCTGCTATCTGCTGAACCGTCCGCTGAAATGGGACCCGGTGAAGGAAGAATTCCCCGGCGACGAGCAGGCCAACCGCCTGCTCGACCGCGCGCGCCGCGAGCCGTGGACGATCTGATCCGCAGCGCTCAAAACGCTCCGCAAAATGAAGCCCGCATTGCGGGGATCCGGGCACTTCCAATGATTGGAAGTTCTCGGGTCCGGTATCTTCCAATCATTGGAAATCACCGCGCGCGCATTTGATAACTACCACATCGTGGTGGATAGTGTCGGCGTGGGGAGGATCCCTTCGAGGGGATCTGCCGAAAATGAACGGGCATGACGATCATTTCAAAGCCAGGGAGCTGCGGGAGGTGATTGAAAGTTCACCGAGCGGGCTGATCGTGACGGGCTCCGACGGCAAGATTGTCCTGGTGAATCGCGAGGCCGAGCGGCTGTTTGGCTATTCGCGCGAGGAGCTGGCCGGCCAGCCCATCGAGATGCTCGTGCCGGAACAGTTCCGCAGCGTGCATTCGCATTTCCGGGCCGGATACCTCGGCCATCCCCGCAGGCGGCCCATGGGCACGGGGCGCGATCTGTTCGGGCTGCGCAAGGACGGAACGGAATTTCCGGTCGAGATCGGGTTGAACCCGGTCGAGACCGAAGGCGGCGTCATGGTGGTCAGCTCGATTGTGGACATCAGCAGCCGGAAGAACGCGGAGCGGGAGCGGAAACTTCTCGAAGCCGAATTACTGCAATCCCAAAAGATGGAGGCCGTGGGCCGGCTCTCCGGCGGGATCGCGCACGATTTCAACAATATTTTGGGCGCGATCATCGGGTTCGCCGAGCTGGCGCGGGACTCGGATGATCCGGCCGAGCACGAAAAGGACCTGCACGAAATTCTCGTCGCCGCGACACGCGGGAAGGCGGTCATCGAGCGGCTGCTGCGCTTCAGCCGCCGGCAAGAAATTTCGCGCAAGCCGGTTGATCTCGGGCATACGGTGGCCGATTCCGTGCGCCTTCTGCGCCCCACGCTTCCCGCTGGTCTGGACATCCGCACCGATTTTCAGGAGCGGCTGCCGCCGGTTTCAGCCGACATCGTTTCGGTCCAGCAGATCATCATGAACCTGACCACGAACGCCGCACACGCGATGCCATCGGGCGGAAAGCTCACGTTCACGCTGGAGGATTTTTATGCGCGCGACAGCTACGTGCGCACCCATGCCGGCCTGCACGAGGGCCGCTACGTCTTGCTGGCCGTGCGCGACACGGGCACGGGCATGGACGAGGCGACGCGGGCCCGCGCGTTCGATCCATTTTTCACGACCAAGGCCACCGGCCAGGGCTCCGGGCTGGGGCTGACGATGGTCCACAACACCATGCACAGCCACGACGGCATCGTCTGGATCGAGAGCGCGCCGGGCGAAGGCACCACCGTGAAATGCCTTTTCCCCGCGCTCGAAACACAGACCGTCGAGGAGCCAGACAAACCGCGGCCGCTCGCGCGCGGCAAGGGCGAGCGCATTTTGTTTGTGGACGACGAGGTCACGCTCACCGTGATTGCCAAGCGCCGGCTGGATGGACTGGGCTACATCGTGAAGACATTCAACGACCCGCAGCCCGCCCTGTCCATGTTTCAGTCCGCGCCGCAGGACTTCGATCTTCTGATCACGGACTATTCCATGCCGCACATGAGCGGTCTGGATCTGGCCCACGAGATCACCGCCCTGCGCCCCGACATTCCGGTCCTGCTGCTCACCGGCTACATGGAGGATTTCGCGCCCGAGGAAATCGCCCGCGCGGGCGTCCGTCTGGTCGTCAAGAAACCGATCGCACAAGCCGACCTTGCCGCCGCCATCCACTCCCTGCTGGAATCCTCAACGCCCGTCGCCGCGGTGCACGCGTCCGACTGAGCAGTTTCAACTGCGATCATTTCCAATGATTGGAAGTTCACGTCAGCGACTTTTCCAATCATTGGAAGTTTGCGGTTGTCCGTTTGCGATGCGCCTTCCACCGCGCCGCAGGCGTAAAAGCCGGGCGGCGGGGCGGGACAGGCGTTTCGCGTTTTCTATTGCTGCTGTTCTTGAGGCGGAATCGGCGGGCGCGGCTGTTGCGGCGCCGCGGCGGGCTGGCCCTGCAACCGGACGTTTTGCGCGGCCTGCTGTTTGTGTACGCCGCCGAAGCTGTACAGTTCCTCGCCGGTCTCCGCGCGCGTGATCGTGAAGCTTTCGACGTGCATCGCGGGGTCGGAACGGAACGAGAGGCGGCCGCCATATTTTTCCTCGACCTTGACGAGAATTTCTTCGTCTTCGGTGCGGAGGCGGTCGAGCACGGAGGGGTTGACCGTGATTTTGACTTGCAGCGGTTCGCCGGATTTCGGCTTGTTGCGGCGCATGACTTCGGCGATGCGGCGCTGGATTTCCACGCTCATGCTCAGGCCGGACAAAACTTTTCCGCGGCCGTCGCAATAGGGGCAGTTCATGTACGTCGCGGCGCGGTTGCTTTCTTCCTGGCGCTGGCGCGTCATTTCGAGCAGGCCCAGCGCGGAGATTTGCAGCACGTTCGTGCGCGCCTTGTCGCGGCGGAGTCCGTCCTTGAGCGTCTTGTAAACGTAGTTCTGATTCTTTTTGTTCTTCATGTCTATGAAGTCCACGACGACCAGGCCGCCGACATTGCGGAGGCGCAGCTGGCGCGCGACTTCCTCGGCGGCTTCGAGGTTGACCTGATAGATCGCCTCTTCCTGCGTGTTGCCACCCTTGTGGCGACCGGTGTTCACGTCAATGGCGACGAGGGCTTCGGTTTCGTCGAAGATCAAATAGCCGCCGCTCTTGAGCCAGACCTTGCGGCTGAAGGCGCTCTCGATCTGCCGTTCGAGATCGAAGTGTTCGAAGATCGGGGCTGTGCCGTCGTAGCCCTGAATTTTTCCGCGCGCGCGGCGGGAGAATCGCGCGACGATCGCCTTGATGCGCTCGCATTCGTTTTTGTCGTCAATGACGATGCGGTCAATGTCCTCCGTGAGCGAGTCGCGCACGACGCGTTCGACCAGATCGGGTTCCTGGTAAAGCCGGCACGGCGCGGGCGTTTCCTTCATGCCCTTTTCGATCTCGGCCCAGATTTCGGTGAGCGCGCGAATGTCGCGGACGAATGATGTCTTGCGCATGCCCGCGCCTGCGGTCCGCACGATGAGGCCGTTGCCACCGGGTGACGGCACGCGCTGGAGAAGTTTCTTCAACCGGTCGCGTTCCTTCGAGTCCTCTATTTTTTTGGAGACGCCTTTCATCTTCGTGCCGGGCATCATCACGAGGTAGCGTCCCGGAATGCTCAGGCTCGCCGACACGCGCGGGCCCTTCGTTCCGATCGGGCCTTTGGTGACCTGCACGACAATTTCCGAGCCGACGGGAAACAGTCGGGCCATTTCGCCCTGCCCAAATTTTTTCCGTTTGCCCTGCCGGCGTCCGCTCTCGACGCCTTCCTCGGCTTCGAGCCGCGCCGTGTCTTCCGGGATCATGTCCCAGTAATGCACGAACGCATTTTTCTTGAGGCCGATGTCAATGAACGCGGCTTGGAGGCCGTCTTCAAGATTTTGCACGCGGCCCTTGAAGACGCTGCCGACGAGGCGCTCTTCGCTGGTACGCTCAATAAAGAAGTCTTCCAGTCGCCCTTCCTCGATCACCGCGACGCGCGTTTCGAGCGCTTCGTGATTGATCACGATTTCTTTTTTTATTTTTTTCCGCATAAGCTTCTTCAGGAACTCAAACATTTTGTTCCTCTCCTTTTCTATTCGCGCCTTTCACGGCGCACATAAACACTCTGCACGAGGCCAAGCGCGGCCATCATGCACACCATGAACGAGCCCCCGTAGCTGATCAAAGGAAGGGGAATTCCCGTGATCGGCATGAGGCCGACGGTCATCGCCATGTTCACAAAAACGTGGCTGAACAGAAGCGTGACCACACCCACCGCCATCAGGCGGCCCATCTTGTCCCGCGCGCAATGCGCGGCCCGCACTCCACCGAGGATCAACACCGCAAACAGCGAAAGCAGCGTCGCCGAACCAACGAAGCCCATCTCCTCGGCGATCACCGAGAAGATGAAGTCGGTCGGGGCCACCGTGCGCGGCAGGAAACCCAGGATGTTTTGCGTCCCCATGAGATACCCTTTGCCCGTCAGCCCACCGGAGCCGACGGCAATCTCAGATTGCATTTTGTTCCAGCCCGCGCCGAGCGGGTCGCGGCTGGAATCCACAAAAACCAGAAGCCGTTCGCGCTGATAATCGCCCAGCGCGAACCACGCCGGCACCATCGCCACGAGACCGATGACGCCGAGGATGACGAGATAGCGGACCGGGATGCCCGCGACGAAAAGCAAAACAATCGCGACCGGAATCAGCGTCATCGTCGTGCCGAGATCCGGCTGCTTCAAAATAAAAAGGCTCGGAATGCCGACGATCGCCAGCACCTGAAACAGCGTCTTGGGCGATTCCATGTTGCGATTCGGCTCCGTCAAAAACCGCGCCAGCACGACGATGACGGAGAGCTTCGCCAACTCCGACGGCTGGAGTTTGAAGCCGAAAAGATTCAGCCACCGGTACGCGCCATAAACTTTTTTTCCGATGACGAGCACGAGTGCCAGCAGGATGATCGTGACGATATAAAATCCCCACGCGGTCTCGGAAACCTGCTCATAATCAATCAGCGTCACCGCAAAAAACGCGATCAGCCCGACCGCGACCCAGACGATCTGCATCCCGGCCTTTGTTGCCTGCAGCGCCTCTTCCGTGCGCGCCGACGCGCTGTAAATGAACGCCACGCCGATGCCCATCAGCACAAAAATCGCCGCAAGAAAAAGCCAGTCGAAACGTTTCAGGAGCGACCAGTTCATGGAGTCGCCTCCGCTGCCAAACTTCCAATCATTGGAAAATGCGCCTCCGCAAACTTCCAATCATTGGAAAAAATCTGTTCGCGCCGCAGGCTCATCCGCTGGCTCCGTTCCCGGTTTCGACCGCTTGCGGGAAAATTCCGGACATCACTTTTTTGATCCGCGGTGCGATCGTGGAGCCGCCGCTGACGCCTTCTTCCACGACCATCGCGATGGCGATGCGCGGCTCGGCAAACGGCGCAAAACTGATCATCCATGCGTGGAGTTTCATTTCGCCGTGGTGTTCAAATTGCGCAGTTCCGGTTTTGCCGGCCATTTGCACGCCGGGCGCGTGCGCGAGTTTTCCGGTGCCGGTCGGCGTCATCACGACATCGTACATTCCGCGGCGGACAAGATTCAGATTATCGAGCGACCACTGAATTTGCCGGACAAGTTCCGGCGGCGATTTCGTGAATGAACGTTCGCCGGGCGCGCGCGAGCCGACGACGAGTCGCGGGCGATAAAGGCTTCCGCCGTTTGCGATGGTCGCAGCCATGACGGCCATTTGCAGCGGCGTGACGGAGACGAAACCCTGGCCGATGCTCATGTTGCACGTGTCGCCGTTGCGCCAGCCGTCGTGAAAATGTTTCCGCTTCCACGCGTCGTCGGGACAAATACCGGGAGTTTCGCCATCGAGTTCGATGTGCGTGCGCTGGCCGAGGCCGAGCTGCCACGCGAGATCGTGAATCGGCTGCGGACCGACGAGCAGGGCGGAATTCATCATGAAAACATTGCACGAATATTGCAGCGATTGCTGCACGTCGAGCGTGCCGTGGCCGGGATGAAACCAGCAGTGAAATTTCACCGGGCCGAGTTCGAAATAGCCGGGACAGTTGAACGTCGTGCCCTCAGAAATTTTTCCCGCATCGAGGGCGGCCATGATTGTGATCGGCTTGAAAATACTGCCCGGCGCGTAGTGTTCGCCGATCACGCGGTTGAGCAGCGGCTTTGCTTCGTCGGTCGAAAGCTTTTCCCAGTCGGCATCGGAAATGAACGGCAAAAATTTATTCGGATCGAAACCGGGCGAGCTTGCCATCGCGAGCACGTCACCATTTCGCGGATCCACCACGACCGCGGCACCGGGAACATCGCCGAGCGCGTCCTCAACGAGCTTTTGAATCTTCACGTCAATCGCGAGCATCACGTCGTTGCCGGGCTGCGCTTCTTTTTGTCCGACATCGTCGCGATGAAAACCTGAGACATCAACGCGCATCAAACGGCCGCCGGCGACGCCGCGCAGTTGTTTATCGAGAACTTTTTCGAGACCGCTCTTGCCTTCCATTTCGGGAAGGAAAAACTGGTATTCCTCATTTTCTTCGCCGGCGCTTTCGGCAGAATTGGCGCGGCCGACATAGCCGATAGAGTGGCACGCGAGATCTTTGAACGGATAAAATCGAACGGGCTCGGCGATGACGTCAATGCCGGCGCGTCCGGCCTCGCGTTCGGAAAGTCGCGCGAGCGCGGCGTTGTCAATGTCGTGCCACGCGAGCAACGGCAGCGGGAGCCGCTTGCGAACGTGCGCCTGAATGTCCTCGCGCGAAATTTCAACCGGCTTGCGGATGACGGATGAAAGTTCGGCGATGAGTTTCTCGACGCGTGAAATCGTGTTCGACCATTTGCCGGGTTGACGAAGTTCTTCGAGGTACAGAGCGACGTTGAAACTCGGCCGGTTGTCGGCCAGGCAAAGGCCGCTGCGATCAAAAATTCTTCCGCGCGTTCCGGGCACGCGGACGCGGCGGACGCTCTGCTTGACCTGGCTCGTGCGAAATTCGTGTCCGCGCAAAACCTGAACGTGCCAGAGCCACGCGCCGAGAAGACCGAACATCAGGATCATGAGCGCAAACACGATCCAGACGCGGAACCGGTCGTCGCTGAGAGGGCTGTTGTGCGTCATAGCGGGTGAGCCTCCTCCGCGTCGTGCGTGTGACCGAGCATGTTGTCGAGTTTGAAAAGCGCGGCGAAAATGACGGGAACGAGCAGCGCGCCGTTGACGAATGAGCCCGCGAATTTGAAAAGCAGCCAGTGAATCGGCCAGTGAAGTTCTCCGTCTTTCGCGAGCAGCAGCCACGTGAAAAATGTCGTCGCAAAATTTGCGGTCGCGCCGAGAAATGCCTGCGTGATCCACGAGCGGACGGTCATCGCATCGCGGAATCGCGCGACGACCAGGCAGATTGTCGCGTAGCAAAATGACGAAAATCCGAGCGGCATCTGGCCGAGGCTGTCGTCGAGCAAACCGATGAGGACAGCAGCCTGAAGCATCCGCGATGGGCGGTGCATGAGCGCGTAATAAATCACGACGCCAAGCAGGAACGGCAGCGGTGCGTAGCCGGTCGAGGCGAACGTCGGAACGGCGGCCTGAAGCGCGGCGGCGAGCAGCGTGACGAAAATGAAAATCACGGTCGTCACGGCTTGTCCTCCGCGGAATCGGCGATGACGAAAACGTAATTCATCATGCCGATTTCGGCCTTCGAAGTGACATCGGCGTATTGATAAAGCCCGCTGCGGTCAGTGTAGATTCGGTCCACGTTTCCGAGCATCAATCCGCCGGGAAAAATTCCGCCGAAGCCGGACGTGACGACTTCATCGCCTTCGACGATCTCGACATTCTTGTTCAGATATTCAATCCGGCAGACAACGTTGCCCTGCCAGTTCGGGCCGCGGCCCGACAAAATTCCGAACGCGCCGGTGCGCTGAATTTTTGCGGAGACCTGGCAGTTCGGATCGGACAAAAGCAAAACGTCGGTGGTGTGCGGCGAAACGCGGACTGTTTTTCCGATGAGCCCGTCAACGGCGATGACCGCGCGATTCGTCGTGATGCCATCGGCGCTGCCTTTGTTGAGGCGGATCATCTGCCACCAGCCATCGGGATCGCGGCCGAGGATTTCGCACGCGATCAGGCGTCGCACGCTGGCGTGCTGGAAACCGAGCTGTTTTCGCAGAGCGGCGTTTTCGGATTCGAGATTTTGCAGATGCGTGACCTGCGCCTGAAGTTTCGTGACCTGCTCGGAAAGCTTCGCGTTGTCGGCCATCAAGCCGCCATAACCGCGGACGTTCGACGCGCCCTGCCGCACGCTGGTCCACGCGCCGCCGGCGATCTCCTGCAACGGAGCGACGGCTTCGTGAACGAACGACTTCACGCGGTTCGTGACCGGCGAGGGAAGGTTCAAGAAAACCAGCACCAGTGCCGCGACCACGAGCCAGACGATTAATTGATTGTCCCGCACGTATCCAAAATTCCAATTTGGAGTAGTGGGAAAATTCGATTGAAGATTCAGATTTTCCAATCATTGGAAATTTCGCTTTCGCAAACTTCCAATCATTGGCAACTTTGGGGGGATGACGGATCGCCGCGGCTGGGTGAACGTTTAGTAAGTTCGTTCGGATTTGGAAACTTTTCTAAGAAAATTCAGCTCGTTTAGAACAACGCCTGTGCCCTCGGCAACGGCGCTTAGAGGATCGTCGGCAACATGCACCGGCAGGCCGGTTTGCTCCGCGATCAGTTTGTCCAAACCTCTTAGTAACGAACTACCACCAGCCAACACCATTCCGCGGTCAACCAGGTCGGCGCTGAGTTCCGGCGGGCATCGCTCCAGGGTGATGCGCACCGACTCGACGATGGCGGAAACCGGCTCCTGCAACGCCTCACGGACTTCCTCGGAAGTCAGCGTGAGCGTCTTGGGCAAGCCGGCAACAAGGTCGCGGCCCTTGACCTCAATGGTCATTTCCTCTTCAAGAGGATAGGCCGAGCCGATGGAGATTTTTATTTCTTCCGCCGTTCGTTCACCGATCATCAAATTATAGACCCGTTTGAGATATTGGACGATTGCCTCGTCCATCTCATCCCCGCCAACACGGACGCTGCGGCTGAACACGATTCCGGCGAGGGAGATCAAGGCCACCTCGGTGGTGCCTCCCCCGATATCGACGATCATATTACCGGCGGGTTCCTGCACAGGCAGGCCCACACCGATTGCAGCGGCCATCGGCTCTTCAATCAGGAACACTTCCCGCGCGCCGGCGTGGATTGCCGAATCCTTGACGGCGCGTTTTTCTACCTCCGTAATGCCGCTCGGCACGGCCACGATGACGCGCGGACGAACCAGTTTGCGGCGGTTATGTACTTTACGAATGAAGTACCGAAGCATCGCCTCGGTAATTTCAAAATCAGCGATCACGCCCGCCTTGAGCGGACGTATTGCAGTGATGCTTCCGGGAGTGCGGCCCAACATGCGCTTCGCCTCCTCGCCCACCGCCAGCACGCGGTTTGTGCCGGTCTGGATGGCGACGACGGACGGCTCACGCAAAACGATGCCGCGATCTTTGACATATACCAGCGTATTGGCGGTGCCGAGGTCTATGCCGATGTCGTTCGAAAAAAGTCCTAAAAAACTACCAAACATGAAAAAAAGCCATTTCTTGGAAAATCGCCGCACTCTGTCTCACACGACGGGCAGCGGTCAAGTGCATTCGGATGCAAAACCCATTTAGAAGCGATGACAATCCGTTCATAAAGAAAAATGCCCGCCGCGCCAGTGCGCGACGGGCATTATCGTCATCGCGATGAAAGCAAGCCCGAGCTATTGAGCTGGCTGGGACTGCTGATCCATCTCGGCCATCGCCGCTTTGCGACTCAGGCGGATCTTGCCGGACATTTCGTCCACGGCGAGACACTTGACCCACATCACGTCGCCAATCTTGCAAATTTCATCCACGCTGCGGATGCGCACATTGGCCATTTCGCTGATGTGAACGAGACCTTCGATGCCGGGAAGAATCTCGACGAACGCGCCGAATTCTTTGATGCCGGTGACGGTGCCTTGATAGAGCTTGCCGGGTTCGGCCTCGGCCGTGCTGGCGTTGACTTCGCGAACGGCGGAATCCATCGTTTCCTTGCCCGTGGCAAAGATCTTGACGGTGCCGTCGTCCTCGATGTCGATCTTCGCGCCGGTGGCCTCGGTGATACGGCGGATGTTTTTGCCGCCGGGGCCGATGAGCGCGCCGATCTTTTCGGGGTTGATTTTAATCACGGTGATGCGCGGCGCATATTGCGAAAGCTCGGCGCGCGGCGCGGCGATGATGCCTTGCATGACGTCGAGGATTTGCATGCGGCCTTTGCGTGCCATTTCGAACGCGCCTTCAACAAGGTTCCATGCGAGACCGCGGATTTTCAGATCGACCTGGAAGCCCGTGATGCCGTCACGCGTGCCGGTGACTTTGAAATCCATGTCGCCGCAGTGATCTTCGGCACCAAGAATATCAATGACAAGTTCGGCCTGACCCTTGTCGCCGGTGAACAGGCCGACGGAAATTCCGCCGACAGGTTTTTTGATCGCGATACCGGCGTCCATGAGCGCAAGCGTGCCGGCGCAGACGGAAGCCATCGAGGTTGATCCGTTCGATCCCATGATTTCGGAGACGATGCGGACCGAGTACGGGAAATCATCGGGCAGCACCGGAACGAGGGAGCGTTCGGCGAGATTGCCGTGGCCGATTTCGCGGCGGCCGGTCATGCCGAGACGTCCGACTTCGCCGACGGAGTACGGCGGGAAGTTGTAGTGCAGGATGAACGCCTTCTCATCGGGGCCGCCGGCGATGGAGTCGAGTTCCTGCGCGTCGTCGGACGTTCCGAGCGTGATGGTGCAGAGCGCCTGCGTTTCGCCGCGCTGGAAAATCGCGGAGCCGTGAACGCGCGGCAGCACGCCGACGGCACCGGTCAGTTCGCGGATTTCATCGAAGCGGCGTCCGCCGATGCGGTACTTGTCTTCGATCACGAGGCGACGCGTCTCTTCGATTTCGAGAGCGTCGAAAAGACGGAAATAATGTTCGCCCGTCATTTCAGGGAACGCGTCGAGCATCTTCGCCTTCAGGGATTCCTTGATTGATGCGATCTTGTCCTGCCGTTCGAGCTTCGCGGTGATGTGCAACGCGGCTTTCAACTCCGCGCCGGCGATTTCGCGGGCCTTGGCAAGCTGTGCGTCATTGACTGGCGTTTCGGTGACGATCTTATCGGCGAGGCCAAGCTGGCGGCGCAACTCAAGTTGCGCATCGACGAGCTTGACGACTTCCACGTGCGCGAGGCGCATCGCGGCAACCATGTCAGCTTCGGAAATTTCGCGGGCGTTGCCCTCGATCATAATCGGATATTCGCGATTGCCCGCGTACGTCAGATTCAGATCGCCCTTCGCGATTTCCTCGTGCGTCGGGTTGATGATGAACTGTCCGCCAACGCGGCCAACGCGGACTGCGGCGATCGGACCGAAGAACGGAATCTCGGAAACGACGAGCGCGGCGCTTGACGCAATCACGCTCAAAACATCCGGCTCGTTCACGCCGTCTGAGACCATCAACATATTGTTGATCTGGACGTCATTCCGGTAGCCGTCCGGGAAGAACGGGCGGATCGGCCTGTCGGTGACGCGCGCGATCAAAATTTCGCGCTCGCTGGGTTTCGCCTCGCGCTTGAAATAGCCGCCGGGGAATTTTCCGGCCGCGTAATATTTTTCACGGTACTCGACCTGCAGCGGGAAATAATCGATTCCCTCGCGCGGTGATTTCGTCGTGGTCACGGCGGAAAAGACGATCGTGTCGCCCAGCCGCGCGCTGACCGCGCCGTTGGCCTGCTGTGCGAGCAGACCGGATTCGAGTGTGATGATTTTGCCGCCGACATTTACTTCGACGCGTTTTGGTGTTTGCATTTTCTGGTTACCTTTTCTGTTGCGCGGAAAATTTCAAACCACCGAACACACGGGGCACGCGAAGGGCAGTTTTGCCATCCGCGTATTCCGTGTGTTCCGTGGTTTCATCCGCTGTTTTTCTTTCGTTTTGCCTGTGCAGACGACCGGACGATTCCGGGCAAAACTTCCGCGTCTCTGCGGCAGGCAGAATGGAACGCGGCGTTCACCGGAAAAATCCGTGAAGGAAAAAAAGACAAGCCGGGCGGGACCGAACTAGCGGCGCAAGCCGAGACGTTGAATCAGCGTCTGGTAACGCTTCTCATCCGTCGCGCTCAAATAATCGAGCAGGCTGCGGCGCTGCGCCACCATGCCGATCAAACCACGTCGGGAACTGTGATCCTTCATGTGGTTCTTGAGGTGGCCGGTCAGTTCGTTGATACGCTGCGAGAGCAGGGCGACCTGAACCTCGGACGAGCCGGTGTCCTTCTCGTGGCGCGCGTATTCCTTCTTCAATGATGCTTTCGTTGCTGTTTCCATACTTCACTCAAGCCCGAAATGGGCCTGTCTTTCTTTCCTATCGTTCGTTTGCGGCGCGGATGAATACGGCCCACCGCCCGCTTTTGCAAGAAGGAATTTCAATAAAATCCGAAACGGTCCCCCCGCTTTTTTGCGAAGCACCGTCCGATCATATTTACGATCCCGGCGGAAACTGCCGCGAGCGCAAGTTCCAATGATTGGAAGAACCGGGCGCGCGAATTTCCAATCATTGGAAATGCCGCAAAAATCGGGCTTGAACTTGCGGGCGGCGAAATGTTTCATCCACGGAACTTTTCGGCGGGCGCGGTTCGCCGCAGAGTCAGGCAAACAAACGGAGACGAATCGACGATGAATCCTTTCTTGGGCGTTTTCTTCCATTGGCTGGGCGGGCTGGCGTCGGGCAGTTTTTACGTGCCGTACAAGGGCGTGAGAAAATGGGCCTGGGAAGTCTATTGGCTCGTCGGCGGTTTCTTCTCCTGGATCATCTGCCCGTCGGTGCTGGCGAGTTTGCTGACGCATAATCTGCCGGGCGTTCTGGGCGAACAATCCGCGTCAACGCTGTGGTGGACGTATTTCTTCGGCGCGATGTGGGGCTTCGGCGGGCTGACATTCGGGCTGACGATGCGGTACCTCGGCATGTCGCTGGGCATGGGCGTCGCGCTCGGCTACTGCGCCGCGTTTGGCACGCTGCTGCCGCCGATTTTCAAAACCTTCATGCCGTCGATCCCGGTGTCCGAAACCATCAGTCAAATAATCGCGACGCATTCCGGGCGGATCACACTCGCAGGCGTTGTGGTCTGCCTGCTCGGCATCGGCGTCGCCGCGTTGGCGGGTTTGACCAAGGAACGCGAAATGCCCGAGGAACAGAAGAAGAAAGCGATCAAGGAATTCAATTTCGCAAAGGGCATACTCGTCGCGACATTTTCCGGGATTATGAGCGCCTGCTTCGCCTTCGGCCTCACCGCCGGGAAGCCGATTGAAGATTCCAACTATTGTTCCGAAATCATCCTAGCCGCCGCGGGCGAGGGCAAAACCCTGCCGAAGGGCGCCGTGGTGAACGCAGGCGAAGCCGATGCGATCGTCAAGGAACTCGGCGACGGCGGATTCTTCAAAGACGCGGAAAAAAATGTGAAAGAACATCCAGGCTTCGCATCGGTCGTTGAGGCGCTGGAAGCACCCGTCACCTTGGATGCAAAGCTGGCGGACCTCGGCCTGCATGTGAAAGACGCGAAACCCGAACACGAGGCGGATTTGGAAAACGAGGTCGCGAAACTGAAGGAAAATCTGGAATCGGTGAACCGCAGTTTTCCGGCACAGATCGCCGTGCTCAAGCAATCGAAGTCGGCCATCGCGCAGCGATTGTTGAAATATCAGGCCGCCATCGAAAGCCTGCGCGGGAAAACAAAGGAACTCAACATCATTGGCGGGATGAAGGATTTGATTCGCAAGGAAGTCGCCGTTTCTTCCGTCCAGTCCGGTGCGTCTTTTGTCGCCCACCACGAGAAGCACAAACTTTGGACCGGCCTGCCCGTTCTTATTGTCGTTCTGCTCGGCGGCTTCACGACGAATTTCATCTGGTGCGTTCTGCTCGCCGTGAAGAATAAAACCGGCTATCAGTTCTTCAGCTCAACCCTTCGTCAGACGCCTCCCGCCCGCGAAAATGAAACAATCATTGAGACCGCCGTTGATGCACCGAGCGAGGAAGTCGTCGAACACAGCCCCGGCAGGGGGCAGAACGGCGGCAACAGCGTTCCATATCTGAGCAACTTTCTTTTTTCCGCCCTTGCCGGAACGACATGGTACTTTCAGTTTTTCTTCTACACCATGGGCGCTACGCAAATGGGAAAATACGACTTCGCCTCGTGGACGCTGCACATGGCCAGCATCATCATTTTCAGCACGATGTGGGGCTGGATTTTCCACGAGTGGAAAGGATCGAGCAAGAAGGCTCACAGCCTAATCGCAAGCGGCATTCTCGCGCTGATTCTCTCCACGATCGTTATCGGCTACGGCACCTACAAAAAAGGCCAGACAGCCGAAGCAGCGCCCGCCGCGGAGGCACCAGCCCAGACGAAGTGATTCCGGCTCGCGGTTACAAATGTGGCGTCGCGGATTTCAACGGCGGGGCTGATGGATCGAGGCCGCGGACTTTGAGTTTGCGTTTGAATACCTTGTCGCCGCACGTCGCGAAGAGCGTGTCGAAATTTTCGCCGCCGAAACACAAATTGGCGATGCGGTTGTTGGGCGTCGGGATGATGCAGTTGACGCGGCCGGCCTGATCGCAAACTTGAATTCCCATCCGCGTCGCGACGTAGAGCCGCCCCTCGCGGTCCACGCGAATTCCATCGGCGCCGCAGTCATCGGCGGTGTCGGGAACGTGGATGCGATAATATTTTTGTTTGTCCCGCAGCGATCCGTCGGGTTGGACTTGATAACTGTAAACCCAGTGCGAACGCGAGTCGGCGACGTAGAGCAGCGACTGGTCCGGTGAAAGCGTGACGCCGTTCGGAAATTTCAATCCGGTATCGACCACTTTCTTTTCGCCGCCGGCGCTGATGAACCAGACGAGATTTGACTGCGGGTTTTCGCTGCCGGGTTCCGTCACATAAGTTCCGCCGTCCGCTCGCACGATGAGATCGTTGCCGTTGATTCCATCCGCGATGACCGTAGGCTTCGCGTCCGGTGTGTACGCGATGATCTGCTTCGGCCCGCACGCAACGGTGATCAGCCGGCCGTCAGGCGTGAAATACTCGCCGTTTCCCTTTTTCGAATTTTCGATGAAGACGTTGAGTTTTCCGTCGAGGCCGATCTTCCAAGTTTTGTTGTTCGGAATGTCGTTGAAGAAAACTTCGCCCTTCGAATTCGCGGCCGGACCTTCCGTAAATTTGTAGCCGTCGCCGACGAGTTGCCAGCTTTCGCCGGGAATCAAAATGTCGTGCAGCATCTGATTTTTCGTCTCGCCCGTTTTCACCGGCTCCGGCCAGCCCTTCCAAAGCCATCGCATCGCATCGGCGCAATTTTCCGTGATCTGTTTTCCGCTGTGCCCGTCGGTGCCCCAAATGTGATTCACTTCGTATCCCGCGAACACGAACGCGCGTTCCATTTCCTGATTCGCCATCCACCAATCGCCGCCATAAATGTTCAGATCGTTGGTGCCGTCCTGCATGAAAATCCTGATCGGCTTCGGCTCGGTCTTGCGGATCAGCGTCGGATATTCGTTTCCGCCGCGCAGTCCAACATAGGTTCCAATCGCACTGAGCACGCGCGAAAAAGCATCGGGTCGTTCCCACGCCGCGGTGAACGCGCAGATCGCGCCGCTGCTCGATCCGCCGTTGCTGCGGTCGTTGCCGTTCGTCGAGAGATTCAGTTTTTGTTCGCGCACGACGTACGGCAATAGCTCATCGAGCAAGAATCGCGCGTAGCCGTCGCCGAGTCCGTCGTATTCGAAGCTGCGATTGAAGCGGTCCAGTGCATTCGTCGAAAGCGCCTTTACTTTCCCTGGTGTCACGAAAACGCCAATCGTCACCGGCATCTCGCCGCTCGCGATGAGCTGGTCCATCACGGCCGGCAGATTGAACTGCACGCCGTCCTGTTCGACGTGGACGCACGCGGGCTTCGAGCCGTCGTATTGCGCCGGCACATAAACCGAATAATCGCGCGTCGTGCCGGGAAAAATCTTGCTGCCGTCGAACGTGTATTTCGTGACCGTTCCCTTCGGAACCGCATTCGTCACCGCAACAGCCGTGGATGCCGCCGCAAAAATCGCGGCGGTCAGGATCGGAATGAATATTTTCATGAGTCGCCCTCGCATTCGCCACTTCCAATGATTGGAAACTTACGCGCCGTCAATTTCCAATCATTGGAAATTGACGGTCGCGGCGGCGGGCGCGGGCGGCGCGTCAGTCGGCGCGGCTGCTGCGTTGGGCGTGTTTTCGCTCGATGTACTTCGGGTGGGCCTCGAGGTTTTGCGAGAGATAAACGTGGCGCATTTCCTGACCGAAACCGCTCTTTCGGAAGAAGGCGAGCGCGCTGTGGTTTTTCACGTCGGTGTCCACGAGCATGATGCGGGCGTCGCGCTCGATGAAAAGGTTCGTGAGCTGGTTGAGCAGCCGCGTGGCGACGCCGGTGCGCTTGAAGGCCGGATCAACGCCGAGCCATTCGAGCCAGCCGTAGCGCCAGGCGTTGCGCGGCTTTTCCATGATGCGGCCGAGGATGAAGGCGATGATTCTGTCGTCAGCCTCCGCGACAAGGCAGGTTTCGTTGTCGGTGTCGAAGAGCGCGACGAGTTCGTGTTCGTCCCAAGAGCGGTAGAGCGTCGGCAGATGTTCGGCGGTGAAAAGTTTCTGGCCCAGTTCGAAGACTGCTGGGATGTCCTTCAACTGCATTTCGCGAATTTCGATGTTGGCGGGCTGGGATTTCGCGCGCCTGCGGGATTTTTTTTGCTTATCAGTCACAAATAGTCCTATGGAAAATGTGTATTAATTCAAACGGACAATGCGATGGATTGCCCTGCCAGTCAACGCGCCTGTCAGAAGATCCAATCGGCGAGCTTTGTGCGGTCCGGCCCGGCTACTTTTTCGGAAGTTCGGCCTCGATTTCGGCGACGACTTTTTCGGCGAGGTACTTGTAGCCCGCGGCGGAATAGTGGACGTCGGCCTTGTTCTGGATTTCTTTGATCTTCGTCATCGCATGCGTGTAGAGATCGTCGGTTTTCACGCTGGCGGCGGTCATCACGCGCGCGGCGGCTTCGTTGTATTTGATCTCATCGCCAGGCACGCGGCCCTTCGCGCCTTCGGGCACGGGCGTCGTCGAGCACCAGATCAGTTTCGCGCCGGTGGCCTTCAGCTCCCCGACCAGTTTCGTAAGATTTTTTTCGTAATCGGCCAGCGGCACCTGCGGATGGCTGCCGGGCTCGGTGGTGTTCTGGATCAGTTCGCCGGTGCCGGCCTTGACGTATTTCAAATCGTGCAGGCCCCAGTTGAAATGGATCACGTCCCACTTCGAATCGCCGAGCCACGACTTCAGATTCTGTAGGCCGTGGGTCGTCGGCCCGCCGTTCGTCGGAATGCGATGAACGTTGGCCTTGCCTTTGAGCAGTTCGCGGACGGGTGCGGTGTAGCCGATGGAAATCGAATCGCCGATGAGCAGCACGCGCGGCAGGCCCGCAACGTCCTCAACCTTTGCGAACGCAGGATCAGCCGGTTTCTTTGCGGGCGGCGCGCCGGGTTTATCGGCGGCGAATGCTGAAATCGAAATGGTGAGAGCGATGATCGTGGCGAAGGCGATTGGTTTCATGGCTCAGGAATATACGGATTGGATCGGCACTTGAAATGCGAAAATTTGCCTGAAGTCGGCAGGCCGATTTTCAGTACAATTCTGGTTTGGAACGAAACTCGACGGCCATCGTGTCGGTGTTGTGAAGTTCGAAGATGACCAGCTCGTTTTCGCCTTCCTTGAGCAGCGGTGCGGGGACATAAAGCGTGCGCTGCGGGCCGCGATCCCAATAGCGGCCGAGGTTGAAACCGTTGATCCACGCGACGCCTTTCGTCCAGCCGGGCAGCGCCAGAAATGTGTCGGCGGTTTCGTTGATGTGTAAAATGGAACGGAAAAATCCCGGGCCGGCGCCGGACTTCAAATCCTGCCACTGCAGCTTGGAGAGGTCTTCCATCGGCAGCGAATAAATCTGCCAGTGGAAGAGAAATTGCTGGCCGAGCCGGACGCCCTCGGTGATGCCTTTGCGGTCGTGAATGTACGGCCCGAAATTCGTGCGGCCCATATTTTCAACGAGAATGTCGAGCCGCGCCTTCGGCTGGTCGAAGTTCACCGGCAGCGAATCCGGCATCCGGCTCCGCTCGAGCGCGCCGATGAGATTGCCGTCGAGGAAAACTTGCGCACGGTCGCGGACGTCCTGGACGAAAAGTTCCTCGCCGCCGCGCGGGCCTGCGATTTCGGTGCGGTAGAGCACGAAGCCGTAGGACTGGCCGAGTTTTTCCATCGTCTCCGGCGTCGTGCGGCGCGCGCCGTGCGCGAGCTTGTCGAGGTTGTCAAACAGCGGCGCCTGCTGGCTCATCCGCAATCCGGGAAACGCCATTTTTTTCGAAGCGCGCGGCAGCGGCGTTTCCGGCAGGTTGAAATGCTGGCGGAGGATTTCGCGGAACGCGTAGAATTTTTCGGTCGGATCGCCGGCCTCGTTCAGCGGCGCGTCGTAGTCGTAGCTGGTGATCGTCGGCCAGTACTGGCCGTCATCGTTCGCGCCGTTCATGAATCCAAAATTTGTTCCGCCGTGAAACATGTAAAAATTCACCGACGCGCCGGCACTGAGAATTTCGTCGAGCGCCTGCGCGGCATCGGCGGCGGCGCGCGTGTGATGCGGCTTGCCCCAGTGGTCGTACCAGCCGTTCCAGAATTCCGAGCACATCAGCGGCCCTTGCGGCTGGTAGTGGCGCAGCTTGATGAAGGCATCAATCGCATTCTTCCCGAAATTGATCGTCTTCAAAACATGCGGTAGCGTTCCGTTCTGAAGCGCCGCGTCGGTCCAGCCGTCTGACGTGAACATCGGCACGTCAATGCCGCGCTGCTTGAGGCCCATTTCGATGAACTGCAGATATTTTTTGTCCGTCCCGAAACTCCCGTATTCGTTTTCAACCTGCACCGCGATGACCGGCCCGCCGCGCGTCGTCTGCAATTCGGCGAGCCGCGGCACGAACGTGTCGAACCAGCGATCCACCGCTTCGAGAAACGGAACGTGCAGGCAGCGCACGCGCATATTTTGATCGGCCAGCAGCCACGACGGCAGCCCGCCAAAATCCCACTCCGCGCAAATGTACGGCCCCGGCCGCACGATCACGTTCAGACCGAGTTCGCCGGCTTTGCGGATGAACGCGAAGCAGTCGCGCGCGCCTTCGAAATTGAACTCGGCCTTTTTCGGCTCGTGCAGATTCCACGCGATGTAGGTCTCGACCGTGTTCAGGCCCATCGCCTGCAACTTGCGCAGCCGGTCCTTCCAATATTCGGGAATCACGCGGAAATAATGAATTGCGCCGGACAAAATTCGGAACGGCTGCCCGTCCAGCACGAATTGATCGGCCTGGATTTCCAGCTTCCGTTTCCCCGCATTTTTTTCCGCCTGCGTCATGCGGCGCGAATGTTTCCAATCATTGGAAATTTCGCGAGCAGAAAGTTCCATTGATTGGAAGTTGCGTTTCGGATCTTTACGGCGCGGCCATCACAAGCCTGGATGGCGGCGCGACAGCCGGTTCAGCGCGGGCCTACGATGCGGCCGGGCAGATTGTTGGTGGGGGTGTCGTTGATGTAGGCGCCGGCAATGGCGGTACTGTTGCTCATGTACAAAACTAGATTTCTGTTGTCGTAGGCGCTGGTGAGGACCAGCGCGCTGTGGTGGTCGCCGTTGAGGTCGGTGACGGCGCTGACGTTGAAAGGCCAGAGATCGGTGAGGGTGCCGGCCATGACGTAGTTGGCGTTGGTCATGGTCATGCCGTCCATGTTGACGATTCCGTAGGTGGCGTTGGCGCCGTCCTGGATGACGAGGTCGGCCTTGCCGTCGCCGTCGAAATCGCCGCCGCCGATGATATGCCAGGGGGAGATGTCGGTGCCGCCCCAGAGGTAGTCGGCGGCGAGGACGTTGGTGCCGTTCATGAGGGCCATGGAAAAGATGTCTTTGTCACCGGCCTGGAAGACGAGGTCGCCGTGGCCGTCGCCGTCATAGTCGCCGCCGGCGACGACATGCCAGGGGGAGATGTTGCCGCCGAGGAGCGTGGCGATGGGCGTGTTAGATCCCATGAAGACGATGAAATGAAGGCCCTGATAGTTGAGGATGATGTCTTCGATGCCATCGGCGTCGAGATCGCTGGTGGCGGCCAGTTCGAACCCGCCGATGCTCTGGCCGCCGAAAAGATTCGTCTGGCTGAGCACGGCGTATCCGTTCATGGAAAGAAGCGTCATGACGCCGTTGGTGTCGTTGCGCATGATCAGGTCGCCACGCCCGTCGCCATCAATGTCGCCGCGGGTCTTCGTGTGCGTGAATGTAGCCGTATAGGTGATGTTCGAAGTTGGAACAGTGATCGTGCGCACCGCATGTGTATCGGCGTCGTTCCATGCGGAGAACATCCAGCCGATGTTGGGCGATGCGGAAATGACGATGCTTGATCCGGTCGGGTGGGGTCCGCCGCCGGTCGTGGTTCCTGCGACTTGCGGGCTGGCCAGGACGATTACGTTGGCGAGCTGTTGAGTGAAATTGGCCACGATGGATCGCGCGCCGTCCATGTTCAGCGTCAGCGGGTTTTCTTTCGTTTTCGCCGTTGGTACATTGCCGCTCCAGCCGGCGAAGATCATGTTCGCGTTGGGTGTCGCTGTCACCGTTGCGACCGATCCTGCCGCACACCAGCCTCCAGTCGGCGTCGCGGTGCCGCCGCCTGCCGAGGCTGCTTGCAACAGAAAGTTCGTCGTCCACAGCCATGTCAGGCTGGCGTTGTTCGTGAGATTCAGCGTGATGTTTGTCAGGTTGTGTTGCGTGGAGTCATTGCCCGAAACGATTCCGCCATTGCACACGTATTGCGTAGTTCCGGCGACCACAGGCGAGTTGGTGATCCACTGGTTTGCGGATGTTCCAATGCTCAGTGTCACGGTTCCGGGATTCGTGCCGCCATGGGCGGATATCACGGTCAGCGTCGCCTGGACCGCAGTGCCGGTGCCGGACGCCATGATGGCACCGTCGCCGTCGACCGCATCCGACTGCACGCTGATGGTGCCGCCATAGTTTGACAGCGCGACTGGCGCAAAACTCACCGTGACATTGCTCGCGCCACCGGGCGAAACGATGCCGGTCCATGCGCCGCTGAACCTGGATGGATAATCAATGTTTGTCACAGTGAGGGCGATGTTGCCTGCATTGGTGATCGTCAGGGTGTTCGTCGCGACGGCTCCCATCGTGACGTTGCCGAATGCGAGGTTGCCCGAAACGCCAATGATTGATGCAACGCCATTACCGGAACAGGCGATTGTGCCGTTACTCGCGATGGCGTCTAACTGGACAGTGATGGTGCCGACATAGTTTGACAGCGCGGCAGGCGCGAAGATCACGGTCACGTTGCTCGCGGAGTTCGGCGAGATGATGCCGGACCACGCACCATTGAAGCAGTCGGGATAATTGATGTTCGTAACGGTCAGGTCGGTGTCGCCAGAATTCGTGATGGTCATCGCGGCCGTCTTGGTGGCTCCTGTCGCGACGTTGCCAAAATCGAGATTGCCCGTCACCGCGATGATGGAGCCGGTGTCCGCCCCCCGCGCCGGCAGCGCTGCCAGACAAAAGAAAATTCCGGCGGCGGCTGCCAGCGATACGAATTTTGTCTGCTCGTAGCTGGAGAACTTCGATCTGACGCAGTCTTTGTTCGCATTCATGACGCCTCTCTCCTCAAATTTCCGGTTTCTCTTTCTGTACCGCGCGAGCGGGATTTCAAATGTTTGGAAACCGAGTGAACCAGAATTTCCAACGCCTGGAATGAAGCCGCAACGGAGCCGGCGTGTCCGGTTGCGGATATGCGGCGCATTGTTGCGGCGACCGCCGCAAGAAGTGATGCAGCACACGTCGCAAGAATGAGCATTCGCGTTTTCACGGCGGTATTGATACATCATCGCGGTGCGCGGGCAAGCGCCAACATGAAGAAAATTGCCGGTATCCGCGGTTTCGCCGCGGGGCTTCTTGCCGGTTGCCAGCTCGTGGCCTTTGCCATAATGTGCGCCCTTCCAAATGAAAAAATTGTTGCCCGTTCTTGTTTTGGCGGCCGTCGTTGCGGGCCGCGTTGCTGCGGAGCCGATGACGATTGACGGCTATGCCGCGATCGTCAACGACCACGTCATCACTGTTGGCGAGGTGCTGGAGTTCATCCTTCCGGTCGAGGAGCAACTTCGAATCAACTACGCCGGCCGCGAGCTCGCCGCGAAACGCACCGAAGCTTTCACCAACGGCGTCCAGCGGCTCGTCGAGCAGCAGCTCATTGTCGAGGATTTCAAGAAGAACGGCGGCAGCATCCCGGAGCGGCTTGTCAACGACCGCGTCAACGAAGTCATCAACGACCGCTTTCACAACAACCGTGCGGACTTTCTCAAGGCACTCGCCGAGCAGCACATCACGCTCGACGAATGGCGCGACGGCATCCGCTCCCGCCTCATCGCATCCATGCTGCGGCGCCAGGAGGTCACCGACAAACTCCGCATCACCCCCGCGGACATTCGTGAGGCCTACGAAAAACAAAAGGCGGCGCGGTTCGCAACCACCGCGAAAGTCAAACTCCACGTCATCGTGATGCACAAAGGTATTGATGCCGAGATCAAGCGACAGGACGCGGTCCTCCTCCGCGGCAAAATCATCGGCGGCGAAAAATTCGAGGACATGGCCCGGCAGCACTCCGAAGGCATGAAGGCCGACAAGGGTGGCGATTGGGGCTGGCTCGAAGAGGCCGACCTGCGGCCCGAAATTAAAAATGGAATTGTGAATCTCAAGGCCGGCGAACTGAGCGAGGTCGTTGATGCCGGCGACGATTTCTTCGTCATCAAGCTGGACGAACGCAAGACTGCGGGCGTGCAGTCGTTCGATGAAGTCCGTCAGCAAATCGAGGACGAACTCCGGCAGGCCGAGGGCGAGCGCCTGTTTTCTGCGTGGATCGAACGGCTCAAACTCAAGCACAACGTCCACGTTTTCCCGGCCTCTTCCACCTGACCCGGCGATGAAACGCACCGTTCGCATCGGCATCACCGCGGGCGACATCAACGGCATCGGCCCCGAAATCGCGCTCAAAGCCTGCGCACAGGCGAAATGGCCCGGGAATGTCGAGTTTCTCCTCTACGGTCCTGCCGACATCCTCGTTCGGCAGGCGTGGTGCAAGCTCCGGACAAAGTGGCCGGAGATCATCAACAGTTCGCTGGGCGACTCGATCCGCTGGCAACCCGGGAAAATATCTGCCGATGCCGGACGCGCCGCGATCAATGCCATCCGTCTCGCCGTCCGCGACTGCCTCAAAGGTGAAATTGATGCCATCGTCACCGCGCCGATTTCCAAGGAAGGAATTCACAAGGCCGGCCTCGATGTTCCCGGCCACACCGAATTCCTCGCGCGGCTCACCAAGACGAAACGCTACGCGATGATGCTCTTCGGCGGCCCGCTTCGCGTCGTTCTGGCCACGCGACACATTCCGATTGCCGACGTCCCGAAAAAACTCACCGCCGCCGCGCTTCGCGAACAGATTCAACTGGCCGCCGAGTCGCTGCCGTGGCTCGGCGCGCCGCGGGCACGCGTCGCCGTCTGCGGATTGAATCCGCACGCCGGCGAAGGCGGCGACATCGGTCGCGAAGAAATCGAGATCATCGCCCCGGTCATTCGAGCTCTGAAACGAAAAGGCCTTTGCGTTTCAGGGCCACATCCCGGCGACACGGTTTTTCACGCCGCGGCAAAGGGCGAATACGACGCCGTCGTCGCGATGTATCACGACCAGGGCCTCGCACCGCTGAAGCTCATCGCCTTCGACACCGGCGTCAACGTCACGCTCGGCCTGCCGTTCGTCCGCACCTCGCCCGATCATGGCACCGCCTACGACATCGCCGGCAAGAACTGCGCGAATCCGGCCAGCATGATCGAGGCGATCAAGACGGCGATCTTCCTCGCGCGCCGCTCGAATCCGTGGAAATAGGCCGCAGTTTCCAATGATTGGAAAACACACAGAGCAGAACTTCCAATCATTGGAACTCAAGCTCACGCGCCCGTCCGATGTGGCTGCGCTGCTGCAAACGCACGGCATCCGGCCGAACAAAGTGCTCGGCCAAAATTTTCTGATTGATGCGAACATTCTTGAAATTCTTTTGAGCGCCGCGGAGCTGACGAAGGACGATGTCGTGCTGGAAATCGGGCCGGGCCTCGGCGTGCTGACCGGGCCGCTGCTCGCTCGCGCCGGACGCGTGATCGCGATCGAAAAAGACGCGGCGCTTTTCAACCTGCTGCGCGAGCGATTCGGCGGCATCGCGTCACTTGAGCTGATCCACTCGGATATCATGGATGTTTCGCTGCCCGAACTCATGGCGCGCGGCGTGACGAAAGTTGTCGCGAATCTGCCGTATGCCGTCGGCACGCGAATCCTCGTGGATTTGTTCGAGCAGAATCCCGCGCCGCGCCGTTACGTCGTGACGGTTCAGCGGGAAGTTGCCGACCGGCTCGCGGCAAAACCGTCCGCGGACGATTATGGCCTTTTGAGTCTGCTCGCGCAGTTCGACCACGACGTGAAAGTCAGGAAGGTCATTTCGCCGTCATGTTTTTTTCCGCCGCCGCAGATCAAGTCGGCGATTGTCGTCGTTCACCGCCTCCCCCACCCTCGCGTCGAGATCGCCGACCGCAAGAAATTCAAAACGCTGATCAAACACGCGTTCAGCCAGCGGCGAAAACAGATCGCGACAATTCTTCGCGGCTTCACGAATAATTCCGATGTGCCGCTTGCCGCGGTTGGCCTCGATCCCCGCGAGCGTCCGGAAAATATTGCGCTGGAAACCTGGGCAAAGCTGGCGAACTTGCTGTAGGAAACGGGCGGCGCGATCGCGCTCGCGTGTTGTCAAAGACGGAATCGCGGCGTATAAAGCGCGCTCTTTTTCCGGGAGAAAATCATGGATTTGCAGCAGTTGTTTGCCGAACGCATCGGCGGGGCGAAGTTCGGACAGTCGAACGAAATTTATAAATTCGAAAAGATCAAGCGCGCGAAGGCGGCGGCGAAGGCCGCGCGGCCCGATGTCGAGCTGCTCGATTTCGGCGTCGGCGAGCCGGACCAGATCGCACCCGCGCCCGTTCGCGAGGCGCTGATGCGGGCGGCCAACGATCCCGCGAACCGCGGCTACTCCGACAACGGCCTCGCGCAGTTCAAGCAGGCGGCCGCCGATTACATGCGGAATTTTTTCGGCGTCACGAATCTTAATCCCGAAAAGGAAATCAATCACAGCATCGGCTCGAAGTCGGCGCTGGCGATGCTGCCGCTGTGTTTCGTGAATCCGGGCGATGTCGTTTTGCTGACCGTCCCCGGCTATCCGGTGCTCGGCACGCACGCGAAATATCTCGGCGGCGAAATCGTGAAGGTGCCGCTGCTGCGCGAAAATAATTTCCTGCCGGACTTGAAAAGGATTGATCCGGCGGTCGCGAAACGCGCGAAACTTTTTTATGTGAACTATCCAAACAACCCGACGGGCGCTTCGGCGACACCGGCGTTCTTCGACGAGCTGATCGCGTTTGCGAAGCAACACAATATTCTGATCGTTCAGGACGCGGCCTACGCGACGCTGAATTACGCGGGCGAGCGGCTTTCGATTCTCGCACGGCCCGACGGAAAAGATTACGCGATCGAACTGCATTCGATGAGCAAGAGCTACAACATGACCGGATGGCGGCTCGGCTTCGTCGCCGGTGCGGAGCGCGTCGTGCAGGCGTTCGCCGAGGTGAAGGACAATTGCGATTCCGGCCAGTTCAAGGCAATCCAGCTCGCCGCCTGCGCGGGCATCGCGGACGTGCGGCTCTCCGAGGCGATCCGCGCGCACTACAAACGCCGGCTCGAAAAAATGGTGACGGTGCTGCGCCACGTTGGCTTCGACGCGCGGATGCCGGGCGGAACCTTTTACATGTACATGCCGGCACCGAAGGGCGCGGGCGCGCTCGATTTCAAGAACGCCGAGGATGCCTCGCAATTTCTAATCCGCGAATGCTCGATCTCGACGGTGCCGTGGGATGATTGCGGCGCATTTTTGCGCTTCTCCTCAACGTTCGAGTCGAAGGGCGCGATGGACGATGACCGCGTGCTGGGCGAATTGGCGCAGCGGCTAACGGCGGCAAAACTGAGGTTCTGATGAAAGACGAAAAACTTTTCAGCGCGAGCATCGGGCACCAGATCACGGTGTTCATCGAGAACAAGCCCGGTTCCATGGCGGCGATGATTGATCTTCTGCGCGACAAGAAGGTGAACATGTTTGCGCTGACGCTGAACGAGGGCCTGGACATCGGCTATCTGCGCGTCACGGTCGATAAACTTGACGCGGCGAAGAAGGCGCTCGAAGACGCGGGCCAGCTTGTGCTCGATCACGAGGTGGTTTTGCTCGAAGTCGCGAACAAGCCGGGCGGGTTTGCGGCGGCGAGCGACCGCTGGGCGAAGGCCGGCATCAACATCGAATATGCCTATTCCGCGAACAGCCCGTCGCCGGAAAGCAGCCTGCTCATCGTGCGCGTGGCGAATGTGAAAAAAGCGATTGCGGTTTTGAAATAGCAGGTACTTTGCGCGGCCATGACGCTGACACCGATAGACACCATCGTGAACTGCGGCTACGTGCTGATGCTCGCGGGATTTTTTCTACGCGACGTGATGTGGCTGCGTGCGGCGGTGGCAACGGGCCAGGCATTCGTCGCGGTTTCGGGCGGACTGGCGGGACGGCCGTGGGTGCTGTTCTGGAACGCGCTGTTCATGCTGATCAACGCGCTGTGGGCCGCGCGCATTTATCACGAGCGCAGGCCGGTCTCGATTCCGGCGGAGATCCGGGATCTCTACGACCAGATTTTCGCCGCGCTCTCGCCGAAGGAATTTCTCGCATTCTGGAGCAGCGGCATCGTGAAAGACTGGGAGAGCGGCGTGGTCGTCCGCGCCGGCGAAACACCGCGCGATATTTTTCTGGTCATTGACGGCATGGCGCGCGTCGAGCACGGCGGCCGCGTGCTCTCGTCGCTTTCGCGCGGGCGATTCTTTGCGGAAATGAGTTTCCTGACCGGCCAGCCGGCCTCGGCCGACATTCACGGCGGCGGAAATCTACGCGCCATCTCGTGGCCGCAGCAGCAGCTTCGCGATTTGAAAAAGGCGAAGCCCGCGCTGTTCATGAAACTGCAAGGCATCCTCGGCTGCGACATCGCCGCGAAATTGCGCGAGGCGAACGAAAAGAAGTAAGCGCCGGGTCTGGCGCGCCGAAATTGGCTTGCCGCAAACTTCCAATCATTGGAAAGTCGCGGTCAGGTAATTTCCAATGATTGGAAGTTGCGAAAGATTTGTCGAAGTACCGGCAAGAGGTTGGCGCTGGCGGAGGGCCGGCGCGCCGGAGAAATGGAAAACGCGTTATGGATGTGTTGACGCTGTCCCGCTTTCAATTCGCCTTCACGGCGTCGTTTCATTATTTGTACCCGCCCCTGAGCATCGGCCTGGGCGTCATGCTCGTCGCGATAGAGGCCGTCTGGCTGCGGACGAAAAATCCCGTTTATCACCAGATGGCTCGGTTCTGGACGAAAGTTTTTGCGCTGACGTTCGCCATCGGCGTGGCCACCGGCATCGTCATGGAATTCGAGTTCGGCACGAACTGGGCGACCTATTCGCGCTACGTCGGCGACGTGTTCGGCAGCGCGCTGGCGGCGGAGGGCATCTTCGCATTCTTCCTGGAGTCGGGATTTCTGGCGGTGCTGCTGTTCGGCTGGAACAGGGTCGGCCGCGGGATGCATTTCTTCGCCACGTGCATGGTCTGCCTCGGCGCACATTTCAGCGCGATCTGGATCGTCGTGGCGAATTCGTGGATGCAGACGCCGGCGGGCTACCACATCGTCGGAGAGGGCCTGCGGGCGCGCGCGGAGATCACGAATTTCTGGGAGATGGTTTTCAGCCCGTCGTCGATGGACCGGCTGTTGCACACGCTTTGCGGCGCGTGGCAGGCGGGCGCGTTTTTGGTCGTCAGCGTGAGCGCGTGGTATCTGCTGAAACAGCGCCACATCGCTTTTGCGCGGTCATCGCTACGGATCGGGCTGATCGCGGGCATGCTCGCATCGCTGTTGCAGCTCGTCAGCGGCCATAGCAGTGCGGTCGGCGTCGCGAAAAACCAGCCGGAAAAACTAGCCGCGTTCGAAGGACTCTATGAAACAAAAAGCCAGGCGCCGCTCACCATCGTCGGATGGGTTGACGAGAAAAACGAAAAAGTTTCGGCGATCGAATGGCCAGGCCTGCTGAGCTGGCTCATTTACAAGGACAGCGCGAAGCCGGTGACCGGCCTGCGCGACGCCGCGCCGAAACGGGAGGACCGCCCGCCGGTCAACGCGTCGTTCCAATTTTATCACCTCATGATCGTCATCGGCTTCGGCCTGATCGCGGTGGCCGGCCTTGGTTTCCTGTTTTTCTGGCACGGCTCGCTGTTCGAGCGGCGCTGGCTTTTGTGGACGCTGGTGCTTTCGGTGATCGGCCCGCAACTGGCGAACCAGGCCGGCTGGTTTGCCGCGGAAGTTGGCCGCCAGCCGTGGATCGTTTATAAATTGCTGCGCACGTCGGCGTCGTTGTCGGCCGTCGTGAAAGCCGATGTTGTCGTCGCGTCCATCTTCCTTTTTTTCGCGATCTACGTGCTGCTTTTCGCCGTCTTCATTTATCTGCTCAACGACAAAATCCAGCTCGGCCCGCAATCGGCCGACCTCACGCCGACCGGCAAGCTGGGCCTGCACACGACGGAGGCGTCATGAACACCATCCTTGGTCTCGATCTCAACACGATCTGGTTCGTCCTCGTCGGCGTTCTCCTGACCGGTTATGCGATGCTCGACGGCTTCGACCTCGGCGTCGGCGCGCTCCACCTTTTCACCAGCACCGACGAAGACCGGCGCGTGATGATCAACGCCATCGGTCCGGTGTGGGACGGCAACGAAGTATGGCTCGTCACCGGCGGCGGCGCACTTTTCGCGGCATTTCCGGATGTTTATGCCACCGTCTTCTCCGGCTTTTATCTCGCCTTCGTGCTGCTGCTCGTCGCGCTGATCTTCCGCGCCGTCGCCATCGAATTTCGCAGCAAGCAGCCGATGCGCTGGTGGCGGCAAATGTGGGACGTCGGCTTCAGCGTTGGCAGCATCGTGGCCGCGCTGCTCATCGGCGTGGCGGTCGGCAACATCGCGTGGGGCGTTCCGCTGGATGTGAACCGGGAATACGCCGGCAGCTTCCTGACGCTTCTGAATCCGTACTCGCTGCTCGTCGGCGTCACCACGCTCGCGCTTTTCATGATGCACGGCGCGATTTATGCCGTCATGAAAACCACCGGCTCGCTCCACGACAAAATGCGCGGCTGGGTCAACAACACCATCATCTTTTTCATCATCAGCTACGGCGTCACCACCATGGCCACGCTGCTCTACGTTCCGCACATGGCCGCGCGCGTCCGCGCCGACCCGTGGCTCTTCAGCATCGCGTTGGTCAACATGCTGGCCATCGCCAACGTCCCGCGCGAAATCCATCGCAACTGCGACGGCCGCGCGTTCATTTCCTCCTGCGTCGCGATGGTCGCGCTGATGACGCTCTTCGGCCTCGAAATGTTCCCGAACCTCGTACTCAGCAATCCCGCCGTCGAACACAGCCTCACGATTTACAACGCCGCCTCCTCGCCGAAAACCCTCTCGATCATGCTGAATATCGCGCTCATCGGCGTGCCCATTGTCCTGGCCTACACCGTCAGCATCTACTGGATTTTCCGCGGCAAAGTCCGCCTCGACAGCTCCAGTTATTGACCGCCCCCCCGCGCCGATCGCAAACTTCCAATGATTGGAAAAGACCGCCACGCAAATTTCCAATCATTGGAACTTTCTTTCGCGCCGCCGTTCCGTTTGCCATCTTGCGATTGTGAAACCGGACCGCTTGAAGACAACAGGGAGATAACATGAAAACACTTCGTTTGATTTTGGCAGCAGTCACGGCCGCGACAGTCTCGGTCGGAGCGTTCGCGGCGGATCAGGAAAAAGCCGCGGCACCCGCCCAGTGGAAGCCGCATGACATGAATCGCCCTCGTCCACCGGTCCGCGATCCAGGCCCGCCGTCGGACAAGGAATTCGCGCCGCCGCCCGCCGATGCGATCGTGCTTTTCAATGGCAAGGACTGGTCGCAGTGGGAGCGCAAGCCGGAGGCGAAGGACAAGGACAAATCGCCGGAGCCGAAATGGAAAGCCGAGAACGGCTACGGCGAAATCGTGCCGTTCAGTGGCAGTATTTTCACGAAGGAAAAATTCGGCGACTGCCAGATTCATATCGAGTGGGCGACGCCCGCCGAGGTCAAGGGCAGCGGCCAAGGCCGCGGCAACAGCGGCGTTTATCTGCCCGGCCACCAGGAAGTGCAGGTGCTCGACTCGTACCAGAACGACACCTATGCCGACGGGCAGGCCGCCGCCGTCTATGGCATGTACCCGCCGCTCGTGAACGTTTGCCGCAAGCCCGGCGAGTGGCAGAGCTACGACATCACGCTGATTCAGCCGCGCTATGATGCGCAGAAGAAACTCATCAAGAACTGCACGCTCACCGTGATTCACAACGGCGTGCTCGTGCAGGACCACGTGGATCTCGGCGGCGGCGCAACCGAAGGCAACCTCCTGCTCCAGGACCACCACAATCCGGGGCACTACCGGAACATTTGGATTCGCAGACTCAAATCCGAGTAATCGCGATTCGCCGCGACGCTCATGCGCCGAGCCGACAAAGAAATCACCGACCGGCGGACGATTGACGAAATCATCCACGGATGTCTCGTCTGCCGGCTCGCGCTGGCGCGCGGCAACGAGCCGTATCTCGTGCCGGTGTCGTTCGGCTATGACGGCGCGGCGATTTATTTTCACACCGCGATGACGGGAACGAAAATCGATTTCTTTCAGACGAATCCGCAGGTCTGTTTCGAGTTCGAACGCAATGTCGAGCTGCGGCGCGATGAACAAATCGCCTGCAAGTGGACGCTCGGTTTTCAGAGTGTCATCGGCTTCGGTGTCATCAGCGAACTCGTCGAACCGGCGGCGAAGGAACACGCGCTAAACGAAATCATGCGGCAATATTCCGGCAAGACGTGGAACTTTCCCGAAGCCGAATCGGTCAAAATTCGCGCATGGAAAATCACGATCAATTCCCTGACCGGCAAACAATCCAAACCCAAAACTGAAATTGTCTGAAAAACCACGAAGGAAACATCCATGAAAAAAATCATCTGCGCCCTTTTCGCCGGACTGGCTTTGAATGCCTTCGCCGCCGGCCCGACCACGGAGCCATCCACCGGCAAGGAACTCGCAACGAAGAAGACGGCGACGACCACATGGAATCTCGATGCCGACGCGAAACGAAAAGCGGCGATGTCGCCGGAAGAACTCGCGTGGGAAAAAGTCCTCGAGGACAACCTCGGCTCGTTTTACCTGCCGCTCTACAAGCGCGACAAGCTCGCGGGCAAAATCACCGCGTGGGATTTCCTGAAGGACGATCCGAAGCTTCCGCGCGTGCTGCTCATCGGCGATTCCGTCTCGCGCGGCTACACGCTCGCGACGCGGCAGGCGATGGCCGGCAAGGCGAACGTTCATCGCGCGCCGGAAAATTGCGGGCCGACCCGGAATGGTTTGAAGAAACTCGATGTGTGGATCGGCGATGGGAAATGGGACGTGATCCATTTCAACTTCGGCATCCACAATCGCAGGGACAAGCCCGCGGATTACGTCCGCGATCTCGAACAAATTGTTGAACGTCTGAAGAAGACCGGCGCGAAAATCGTGTGGGCCAGCACCACGCCGACGCCGCCGGATACGAAGGATTATCCGGCCGGCGTGATCGAGAAGCTGAACGAGGAAGCCGCGAAGGTCATGCAGAAAAACGGCGTCGCGATCGATGATCTTTATTCGGCCATCCAGCCGAAGCTTTCGGAATTCCAGAATCCGAACGATGTCCACTTCAAGGAACCGGGCTACCAGTTTCTCGGCCAGCAGGTCGCAAAATCGCTGCTCGAAGTTCTGAAATAATCTCGGAGTCGCATGAACATGAAAACCCGAACCATCGGCCGGCTGCTCGCCGGCGTGATTGCCCTTTCATTTCTGGCCGCACGCGGCGAGGTGATGGTGGAGTCCAAGCACGGCGCTAAGAGCAAGTGGGAGTCGAATCCGACGCGGACGATCGAGGATTTGAAGGATTTCGCGCCGAAGGAAATTCCGCTGACGAAATTCGGCGGGCGCGCGGACCGGCGCGAAAAGGCGACGGGATCTTTCCGCGTGCAAAAAGTCGGCGACCGCTGGTGGCTCGTCGATCCCGAAGGCGGATTGTTCATTGACGTGGGCGTCGCCACCGTGACGACGCGTGCGAAATATGGATCGAAGGAAGCCTTCGAGCAGAAATTCGGCAGCATGGGAAAGTGGGCGGAGGGGACGCTGCAAATGATGCGCGAGGCGGGCTTCAACGGAACCGGCGGCTGGTCGGATGTCGAAAACCTGCGCGCGGCCAAGCAACCGATCGCGTACACGGTATCGCTGAACCTGCTGAGTTCGTTTGGAAAGAAATTTCATCTGACCTACCAGCAGCCGGGGCACTCCGGCTATGCGCACGACTGCCTGCCCGTCTTTCATCCCGACTTCCCCGCCTTCTGCGATGCGATGTGCCGCGAGAAGATCGCCGCGTCGAAAGACGACGCGTGGCTGGTCGGATATTTTTCCGACAACGAATTGCCCGCGCCGATGAAGATGCTCGACAACATGCTCGCGCTGGACGCGACGAACAAGGCGTTCGCGTCGCTGCGGGAGGCGGCGCAGAAATGGATGGGCGGGCGGAAGCACGAGAAGATCACGGACGAGGACCGCACGGCGTTTCTCGGTTTCGTCTATGAAACCTATTTGCGCGTCACGACGGCGGCGATTCGCAAGGCCGATCCGAATCATCTCTGCCTTGGCCCGCGGTTCCACAATCCGGTTCGCGAGCGGCGCGAGGTGTGGGAGGCGGCGGGGAAATATCTCGATGCGATCGCGATGAATTATTACGGCACGTGGACGCCGCGCTCGTCCGATCTGGACAACTGGGCGAAGTGGTCGGGCCGGCCTTGCATGATCACGGAGTTTTATACGAAGGGATCGGACACGCCGCTGGCCAATTCGACCGGCGCGGGCTGGATCGTGAAGACGCAAAAGGACCGCGGGCTGTTTTATCAGAACTACGTGCTCGCCCTGCTGGAATCCAAATCGTGCGTCGGCTGGCACTGGTTCAAATACATGGACAACGATCCCGAAGACACGTCAGTTGATCCATCCAACCGCGATTCGAACAAGGGCATCGTGACGATCCGTTACGAGCCGTATGCGGCGCTGATCGAGAAGATGAAGCCGGTCAATCAGAACGTCTATTCGATCACAGACTGGATGGATCGGGGCAAATAGGGCGCGCAATATTCGCGGCCATACCCGGCATATCAACCGTCCGCATTCAGACCCTCAGCGAGCCACGGAATGCCCTGCCGCCATAGTAGGACTCCGCACCGTTGTGATACACGAAGACACGGCCGTAGCGGCGATCACCGAAGATGGCCCCGCCGAGTTTTCTGATGTCGGCAGGCGTCTGCAACCAGCTCGACGTCTTCGTATCAAACTCTCCCAGTTCCTGTAGCTTCCGGTATTCATCTTCCGTCAGAACCTCGATGCCCATGGCAGCGGCCATGCCGAGCGCGCTGTTTTGGGGCTTATGTTCTTTCCTCGAATCCAGCGCTTCACGGTCGTAACAAAAGCTTCTGCGGCCGTCGGGAGTTTCCGCCGAACAATCAACGAAGATGTATTCGCCCGTCTTCCTGTCATGACCGACAACATCCGGCTCACCGCCGGTTCTTTCCATTTCATGGAGGGACCACAGTTTTCCGGCATGGGCTTCGAGATTGGGTTTCACTTCGGCCCATTCAACACCCTTATGCCGGTTCATATGTTCTTCAAACCGGGCTTTCAACGTTCCGAGCAGTTCCGCGCGTTGTTCTGGCGACAGCGCCTTTGTTGTTTCAACGGCCTTCATACAGGTCTCCCTTTCATGGCCCGGTCATTTGGGACAGGCGGAACGTTCGATGCCCGCCATGGAACCCCGCACTCCATGCATTCCGGCTTGTGCATACAAAGGCGGGAACCGCATCCGGCGCATGACCACTTTGCCGCTTCCTCAACAAGAAAGGCCTTCTCTCCGCCTGCCTTGATTCGCGCAAGGTTCTCCACGACGCTGACGCCATAGCGGATTCTATAGCGTTTATCGAGCCGGCGCAAATCAGCGCACGGATACCTGGCGCAGGAAAAGCAGAACCGATGCCGGCCGGAAACAAGGTCCGGGCAGTTCTTGATGCCGCACCTCACGCACGCCGCCGACTTATGGCTGTCGGCCCCCAGGCAACCCGGACAGCGCCTGCGGTCGCGAACATAGGCCCGGCACAAACTGCAATTAATGCCGCACGGCGCGAGGATCGCCGGATCATCGGCCGCAAGTTGAGCGCACTCCTTCGTCATGCCAGTCTCCTAATCAGCCTGCGCAGCCTTCGCGTTCCCATTCCCGCGGACTTCGAGGACATTTGCGGCGGACGGTTGGGCATCACCTATCTCCACCCCAACGGGGTGACAAGCCTTCAGCCCAGGGTTGGCCGTCGTCGGCCTACCCTGGGAAAGCGAAAAAAGATCAGGCACAACCCCAACGGGGTTGCTTCCCCGGGCTTCAACCCTTTCAGGGTAGTTATATGATATAAGATGAGTGTTCACTTGCTTCTTATCCCAGGGTGGCTCGAAGACTCGCAACCCTGGGCTGGCGGCTGTCAACCCCTTTGGGGTATTCCCGCGCCGGCAAGTTCCAATCATTGGAAACGGCCCTTGCGCAAACTTCCAATCATTGGAAGCGCCCCCAACGGCGCGCGCAAAGGCGGAGGGTTGGGGGTTTCTTGTTTCCACCCCAACGGGGTGAACCATCGTAGCCGTGGGCAACGCCCACGGAACGGAACAAAATAATTCATCTTCAGGCTGAAGGCCTGATCCATTGGACTGCCCCTTCAGGGCGAATGGAAAAATGGAAGAAGACGTGTTCATCTTTGCTTCAACCCAGGGCGCTGCCCTGGGCTACTATGGCCGACGCCTTCAGCGTCCCTTCCAGTTTTCGCCTTGTCTTCAAGGCGAGAATCTCCGGCGGCTGGTTGG
>CAIVKH010000273.1 GCA_903906425.1 uncultured bacterium | reverse complement strand
GTTTTAGCCGGTGATGTTCAGCCGCACCGCGACGGCGGCGTTGGTGATCTGCACATCCTCGGACCAGTCAAATTTCGCGACCTCGACGCGACCGTCATCGCGCACGTATGAACCCGGAACCATCCATTTGTTCATCAGCCGAAAAGTTTTCATAAACGACGGATCGCGTCGCGTCGGGTTGCTCTTCCGCGCGAAAATCAGCACCGTGTTGTCGAGGATGAAATTGAAGTCCGCATCCTTCCCCTCCGGCGCGTTGTCGAAGACCATGTACGAAGTCCGCACGGCGGGATTGCCCAGGAACAACTGGCCGGCGGTGTCCTCGGTGGGAACCGCGAGGCCCAAGCCGCCGCCGCTTCCTTTGCCGACGATGAACCGGTTGCGGACGGCGGCGGCGTTCTTGAACACGCCCCACGCCGTCGCGCCGTACAGAACGCCCACGCCCATCAATGAACCGTAGCCGCACTTCTTGATGACGGAGAGAATCGCGTCGTCAACATCCTTCACCGGATCGGCGGCGGAATTCCACGTCTTGGCCGTGCCCGCGCCAACTGCTTCGAGCGCCTTATCAATGACGGTCTTCTCGTGGGCCAGCGCCGCGACTTCCGCGACAGCGACCGCGCCCTCGCGGAGCGTGTCCTCCAAGCCTTCGGCTTCGAGCTGTTCGAGATTGTCCACGGGATAATCGAGCGCGTGCGGTTCACAGTTGAACGTCGCGTCGGTGGCTTCGAAGCGCAATTCCGTGGCGCGCCCGCCGAGAGTCCGCAGCGTGTTCGGAATCCGGAAACGATTCTTCTCGCTGTACTTCTTGAACCGGCCCGTGCTGGTCGGCACGGGAACGGTCGGCGCGAGAAAGTCCGCGACGGGCATGATGGATTCCTGCGCGGCTCCCTGTGCAAATTCTTTCAGGGTCGGGCTGCTGCTGATGGATTGAAGACGGTTCATGATGATTCTCCAGAATTACGGGTTTCAGGTTTGGGGTGCGGTCACGACGATGTTGCCGATTCCGGTGGCGGGGCGTGCCAGAACGCTCTGGCCGTCGATGCCGGCCTCCTCGGCGATGAGCAGACCGCGATACGTGCCTGCGGCTGAGGGCAGCGCCCGCACCTTGCCGATGTCGGCGGGCGTCGCCACGTCGGCGAGGACCAGCACGTCGCCCGGATTGCAGGTGTCCTTCAACGTCACGCGGACGTTGCGCTCCGGGTTCAGCGGTCGCAGCGACGCGGTCTTCCCGCTCTCCTCGCCCTCGATGATGAGGAAGAACGCGAGATCGGTGTTTGCCGCCGGCAACAGCGCGACGGTGGCGCCGGAACTGTTGGCGAGCTTCGCGAGCAGGTTTTCCTTCCCGCTCAGATTTTCGCCGGCTTTGACGGGGATGTCCCCGCTGCGTGTGTTGGACTGGTTCATTGACTGATCTCCTTTTCGGCTCGGGTGAATGCTTCGGACCACGGACGTTTTTCAAGGCGCGCAATGTCGTGGGCGCGGTTGCGAATGGCGACGGCCCGCTTGTCGTCGGCGGTGGTCGAACCGCCTGCGAGTTCACTCATGGGTTTCGGCGCTGCCGCGAGGCGGTTCGCCAGCGGAACGCGCACCGGCTGCGGTGCCGCGGGCGGCGTCGCGCTGTTGTCCTTGCGGATGCTCGTCAGGATGCGGATGGCCTCATCGCGGTTGGCCAGAAGCGAAGTCTGCCAGAACTCCTGCGTCTCCGGCGTGATGACATCCTTGAAGTCGGCAAGGTCGCGATTGGCGACATTGTCCTGAAGCGTGACGGCGTCCGAAAGCAGCGCGTCGTACTTCTGCTGCATGATCGAGACGAGTTCGGCGAGGGCCGTGATGACCTCCAGGTCGGTCGCCGTCTCCGGCAGGTTCAACCTGGATTTGATCTGCGCCACGTCGAGGGCCGGCGCGGGCTGGTTCGGGTCCGGCAACGTGACGGGCGTTGCGTTCGGGTCGCTCTGCACTGCATTCGGGTCTGGCATTTTCTTTTCTCCATCGGGCCATCCCCTGCCAGCCAAAGAAAAAGGCCGAACGAGGGAACGGCCCCGTTCGGCCTTCAAGTCAACTGACGCGAAAACTACGGCATTACATTTATGTCGTCAACTACATTATTGTACTTTCTTTCACTGGCGCTTCTTCAGGACGGATTCCGCGTGCTGCTCGTAATCGGTCTTCAATTTCTTCGGCGGGCGGAAGACGATGTTGTTTGTTCGCGCCGCAGCCTTCGCATTGAATTCCGATGCACCGATACCGGCGAGCGCGGCGTTCCATGCCTGCGCGATGGCGTTGCCCGCCGGGCCCATTTCCTTGAGCGCGCCTGACTGCCCCGTGAGCATGAGACCGGAGCCGAGAAGATTCCCGATGTCGGACAGCGGCAAGTTCGGAGTCACGTTTCCGCGCGGCGTGTAGTGATAGTCGAGTTGATCGAGGCCCTCGGGACTCCACACGCCGGCGCCCGCACGCTTCGCGCGTTCGGTGGCGGCGTCGTAGTCCTTCTTCCGCTCGTGGCCGCCGGAGAGTTCAAGGTAGCGCGGCTGCCCGTAGCCCAGATCGATCAGCCGTTTATTTTCGTCGGCTCCCGGAATCCACTTCCCGATGCCGGGGAGATTGAACGCATCGCCGAGCGTGCCGGGCAGTGTTTCAACGTAGCGGAGTGTGCGACCGTATTTGTCGGTGTCCACGCCGGGGCTCTGCACGAGGCGCACGTTCTTTCCGGTGAGATTTTCTTTCTGAAAATGTGAGGCCTCCGGGCCGAGATATTCCGGCGGCTTCGTCGGGTGGACGGATTCCGGCGTATCCACGCCAAGCAGACGGATGGTGCGGCCCGCGACTTCGATGGTGTCACCGTCGAGAACGCGCGTGACGCGACCGACCTCAACCTCGTGGTTGAAATAGTCGGCGACCTGCTGCGCCTGCCAGGAGACGAACGCGGCGGACGCGGGCGCGAACGTCCACGGTCCCTTGCCGGCCATGTTCCATGGCTTCTCCTTCGTCGCCAGATCAGCGCGCAACGATTCGGCCTCGGCGCTCGTGAGTTCGCCGGATTGTTCCGCGCGTCCGATGGCGTCGTATTTCGCGCGGTAGTTCGCGACCTGTGCCGCATACGAATCCATTCCGTAGCGCGTCTGCTTTTCAATCGGATTGCCGAGTGTGCCGATGAGCGCGGCCATTGTGGTTCCGAGCGGCCCGCGCGGTTCCTCGGCGGGCAGCGTGAAGCTGTCGCCGCCGGCGAATGCGGTTTCCATCTGCTGCTGCAGATCGCGGATGCGCGCCTCCTCGGTGATTTCCTTCGTCGTGAATCCCGCGACGACGAGCGCGGCCTTGATCGAAGCGTTATAGGCATTCTGCGTGACTGCCACGGCCTGCTCTTCCATCTTCTCCGCCTGCTCACGCATGAGCCGCGCGGTCCTCATCGAAGCGGCTTGTCCATATTCCGCCGCGTACCACTTCGCCGCGCCCTCGCCGTACATCCGCTGCGCACTTTCCCAATCCACGAGCGAACCCTTGTGCGATGCGTACAGGATGTCGGTCGCCTTGTTCTGCTCCTCGATCTTCAAATCGTTTGCCGCGCTGACGATTTCGTCGGCCTGTGTCCGTGCGGCGGCAGCGGCCTCGCGCAACGAAGCGGCGCGGTCGAGCAGGTTCTTGATCTGCGGAATGTTCTTCAGGTCGGACCAGCTCGCGCCGGTGATGTCGGCGAGCTTCGTGTAGCCGCCGTGAAGTTTCGCGAGCGCATCGCGAAGGCCGGGCGGGATATTTTCGGTGAGCGCCTTGCCGGACAGTGATGCGGCCTCGCCGATGTCCTTCAGGATCGCGGAACTGCGCGCGATGGTATTCGGCGCAACCTTCGCGACCATGCCCTTGCCCGCGCCGATGCCGGTAATCGCGGAGACGTAGGATGAAATCTGCTGCGCCTCGGCGAGGACCTTCTCCAGTTCCGGGTCCATCGTCGGATGCGTGTCGCGATACTTCCCGATGCCGTAGGCCGTGCCGCCCGCGGCGACCGGCGTCTTCCATGATGAGATGACTTTTCCAGCGGGGCCGAGCGCGGCGATGGCGCGGGCGATGGCCGGGATGCGGCCGAGTCCGCCGGGGCCGAGCCACATCGCCGTTTCGAGCGCGGCCCCGGTGTTCGACTTCGGCGTTTCGTACATGCCGTAGTGTTCGATGGCGCCCGCCGCGGAGAGAAACGCGGGATCAATATTCGCGCCTCCGCCCACGGAATCGCCGAAAAGCGAATCCAGCGTCTGCGGCAAGTCGAGGCGATCCGGGTCCGTGCTGCCGCTGGTTTCCAATGATTGGAACTCCTGCAACGACGAAGTTCCAATGATTGGAGAATTTGTTGAGGACGACTCGCCGGGCGTATTTCCGCCGCCACCGGAACCGCCGCCGTGACGCAAGCGCGCGAACATCGCGCGGCGCTGTTCGTCCGTCATCGGCGGTCGGTTGGTGAGAAGTGTATTCATGGAATCACTTCGGCGAGCGGGCTGGCGGGCGGTTGTTTCGCGAGTTCTGCGAGCGCGGACTTGTGCGCCTTGTCATTGGATTTCGACCGCGACTTCGGCGCGAGTTCCTTCAACGTCTGGAGGTCGGCGTCGGTGTCGGCCTTCGGATAGAGCATCTTCGCCGCATGGACTTCGCCGCGGGAAAGCGAATCCCAATAGAACTGCCGGCGCGTCATCTCGCGGCGGTGGGCCGTGAGGTCGTCGGCGGTCTTCGGCGGTGCCGCGGTTTTCGTCTTCGCCGCCGACGCTGTCTTGCGGCGCGCCTCGGCCTTGTCGGCATCAACCTGCTTCTGGATGGCGCGGGATTTTTTGTCCGCGGCCTTCTGCGCGGAGGTCGCCGCGGCGTTCTTCGTCTTCTGCTGCGCGAGCTTCGCGTCCTCGGTGCCGCGCGCCTTCTCGTCGGCGATCATCTGGTTCGCCTTCGCGACGGCGGCGTCGATCTTGTCGCTGACCTTCTGCCAGGCGTCGTGCTGCTTTTGATACTGCGCATCGAGCTGCTGCATGTATTTGCTCAGCGCCTGCGCCTGCTTCGCCCCGTTGTTCGGGAAGGCGTCGGCGATCTCCTTCTTGATCCGGTGCAGCGCGGCCTTGCGCGCGATGTTCTGCGCCTGCGCCGCCTTCACCGCGGCGGCGACTTCGTTCGTTCCCATTCCCTTGGCCCGGAGTTCGGATTCGAGCTTGCGCGTATCAACGAGCGTGAAATCGGATTTCTTCGGCTCGACGGGCCGCTGCGCGATGAGCGCGTCGCGCTGTCCCTCGATGGCCTTGATGCGCTCGTCGCTCGCACGGATCGGGTCGTAGGTGATGGCGGCCGTGTCCTGCGATTGCGACGGCGGCGGTTCGTTGAGCGGGCGGATGTGGGATGTTTCACTCGGTCCAGCGTCATAGCCCTGGCTGAGCGAATCCAGCGTGGCGTCGGCGGACGACGGCGAATTGTCCACGCCGCCCGCGCTGCTATCGCCCGACGGCCCGGGCTCTCCCCGCGAACCGCCACGGCCACCGCTGCCACCGCCGCGCAACCGCGCGAACATCGCCTTGCGCTGCTCGTCGGTCATCGGACCGGAGTTTCGGAGAAGTCCGCCCCGCGGCGTGATGTAAAGGTCGCGGGTGGCGAGCGCGACGCCACGGGCGAAGTTGCACGCGAGCCGGTTCGAGAGAACGGGGGCGCGTGGCTTTGCGGGTTCTGCGACCGGCGGCACCGCGCGATTCGAGAGCGGAATCATGCCGCGGATGTTCGGATCGTTGGTGACGGCAGCATTGACCAATTTCAGCGGGCGCACGCGATTGTTGCCAAGCATTTCGCACTCGTCCTGTTTCCAGACGGGCGAAATAAAACGATAGCGTCCGCCGGTGACGGCCTGCTGGCCGCTGTCACTCCAACGAATCTGCGCCCACAGTCCGTCGGGCCGTTGCTCAAGCGACGTGATCCAACCCGCGGCCTCGCTGGGCTTGTCGCGCTCCAAGCTGAAATGATCGAAGTCGATCAACAGGCCCGCGAAGTTCGGCTGCTGCGCGGCGGCATGAAACGAATCCACCATGCTCCTGCAACTGGCCTCGTCCACGATCTGAACGAGACCGGTCGGGTTGTGCGGGAACTCGCCGAGCGAACTGATCTGATACCAGCCATCGGCGGGCAACTGAAATGAATTGGTGAGTAGCTGCATGGCGACACCTCAACTGGATTTGAACTGCTCGAGGAAGTGAAGAGCCGCGACGGCGCGATTGTTGATCGTGCCGCGGCCTTTCTTTTTTTTCTTCAGGGCGGGATCGGGCGTCTTGCCCGCCCAGATGCCGTTGCCCGATTGTCCCGACAAGATGATGCGGGGTTTCGGCGGCGGCGCGGGCGTTGGCGCGGGAATGCGCGGTTCCGCCGGCACCGTTCCGCCGCGCGGGACCGTGATGGTCGGCGGCAGTGTGGCGTTCGGGTCCTGCGGAAGGCCCTGACGCAGGCGGTTGATCTTGTCCAGGATTTCCTGCATCGGATCAGGCGGCGGCGATGGCGTTCGGCGGGCCGGCGATTCCCCCATCGTGGTGCCAGTCGTCGGCAGCGGCCTCGGCGTGATGCCCGGAATCGGCACGCGGGGAACCGGAATGAAATTGCGCTGCGGTGTCGTGCTGCTTGCACTGGCGGCGGAGTTGTTCCGCTTGGCCCACATCGCGCGCACCTGCGGCGGCGACATCGGGCCGGAGTTCGACATCGGGCGTTCAAGCATGTGGCGTGTGGTCGGGTCGTGTTTCGTGTTCATGGCTTTGCGGGCAACGGAAGCAGTTTCAGCCCCGTCTTCTCCTCCAGTTGTTTTTGATCGACCGTGTAGCCGGCCCACGAAAGGTTGCCGATGGCGGCCAGCAGATCGGTCGTGCTCTGCTGCTGTGGGACATCGAAGTTGAAATACGCGACGTGCGGCTGGCGTGGGAAGAACTCGGTCAGCCAGTGGCGGTCAAGATCGCGCTGATAGACCTCTGACAATCGCTGCGCGTCGCTGCGGGCCAGCGCAAGCAGGCCGTCCGCGTGCGCGCCGCCGGCCAATGTTCCGCTTCCCGATTGCGTGAGCATCGAGAGCAATCCGCCGGTGGCCGCCATCACGATCTGCTCGTCGGCATAGCGGATGCGCTCGAAGTACGGGAGCTTCGACCGCGCTCCGGGATCAATCATCTTCACGTCCGCGCCGTGCGGCAGCGAGCCGCGCCCGTTGGACGCGAGGCGTTCCGCGGTGCTCTGATATTCAAGATGCTTCTCGTCGGTGGTGCCGGGCGGTTCGATGAAGAAGATGCTTTGGTTCGCGCCGAGTTCGAGGGCCTGATCCCAATCCACGAGGCCATTGGTCTTGGAAAAGAAGTGCCGTGAGATGGCGAGATTCAAGGCGGGCGATTCGAGGATGCACAGGTCGTCGCGCAGGACGATTTCGCCGCGCGGTTCGCACGACTTGCTTTCGGGATTAAAACGCCATCGGCCATAGGTTCCCTCGCGTACCCAGAACCATTGCGGGATGGGTTCGAGACGTGACACGAGGTTCGCGTAGCCGGTGCCGATCTTCTCCAGATGCGCGAAACCCCGGAAGAGCGCCGACGCCAGAAAAAGCGTTGCCTCCTTGAAATTGGCGATGCGGTTGTAGGCGTAGCGCAACAGGTCGGCCTGTTCCGCGGCGAGCGTCGGGTCGGCGTTCTCGTCGGTCCGAATCTCCCAATCGGCGGATGAAACGAAGGCGAGCCGGCGGGCGATTGCAGATTGCACCGTGACATCGGTGCGCTCCATGTGATGCCAGAACCACTGGAGGTCGGAGTGCTGTCCGCGGTCGGCGGCAGTTTCCCACGATACGATGCGTGAAACGGTCAACCCCCGCAGAGGGTTGTTCTGATCCCGCCAAAATGTATTCGGTCTGTGCAACGGCATGAACGGTGTCCCTGGCTCCGTTCAGCCGTAATTTCAGGTGCTACATTATTGTAGCATCGTCGAAATGTAAAGAGCTATCCCCTGAGTGCGAATTGAACTTTCAACTTCAAGCGTGGTCGGGAAGAGGTGCATGGGGCGCTTGTGCGATCTGTTTAATGGCGAAAAACAGTTTTATTGTTATCACTCCGTTTGTGATGCTCACAGGAAAGAGATCACCCGCGGGAGTACCCGCCGCGGAGCCGACTCGAACGGCGAGCGAGGTACACAAAATCCTTGCCAGAAGAAATTAGAGGGGAAAGACTACCGGTTCAGGTGAATTGATACCCGACTTGGCGAAGCGTCTGCGCAATATTTTCAGTGCTGTCGCGTGTTCCGGCGGGCGGTGAAAAGCAGAAAACTATACAATCACTTGTTGGCAGACAGAGAAGAATCAGAAGGAGTATTCATAAAATGGAAGCATATCCTAACGGAGACGGAACGATCTCGATCCTTGTGGACGCGCAAGACAAAAACGACGCGCTCATAGTTTTTTCGAAATTTAACATTGAAGTCGTGGAAACGTATGACGCTATCTTCAACAGCAAGACTGGAAAAGTATCGAATGTTGATTTCACGGTGAGAGCTTCCGAAGCAGACGTTTCATTTGCTCTCGCTAGTAGCACCAAGATGCTGACGACACGACCTTACCCGCCAGAGTTTGTTCATCGGCGGCGTGGTTCTCAGGACAAAAGAAAGAAGATGATGCGATGAGAAAGACGGAATGGCTATTGGCGGGAGTGGTGGCGCTGGCGGGTTTGATGGAGACGCAAAGCATGGGCCAGTCGCCGGGAATCACGTTGTTTCAGGGAAATGGGAACCTTGCATGGACAAATGCCGCGATCACAAACGCAATTTACCGTGTGGAGTGGGCACCATCTCCAACTGGAACATGGCAACAATCTTTTCAGAACATCCACACGATTGACGCCTTGAGCAACAAAGCATTCACGGTGTCAGTTCCGATGTTCTACAGGGTCGTCATGATGACAAATCAACCACCATTAGGAATGGTCTGGATTGATGGAGGAGATGTTGTATTAGGCGATACATTAGGAGTCGGCCAAGCCATCGAGCAGCCCGTGCATACAAATTATGTGAGCGGTTTCTGGATGTCAGAAATGCCCGTCACCAAAATGTTGTGGGACCAGGTCTATATTTGGTCATTAACCAATGGCTTCAATTATGACAACATTGGTTCGGGCAAAGGTACAAATCATCCTGTCCAAAATGTCAATTGGTATGATTGTGTGAAATGGTGCAACGCACGAAGCTTGAAGGAAGGCCTGAACCCCTGTTACTACACGTCATCTACGAAGTCCACCGTATGGCGGAGCGGAGACATTGATCTCACAAGCAACTGCGTAAATTGGACTGTTTCCGGCTACAGGCTGCCCACTGAGGCAGAGTGGGAAAAGGCGGCGCGCGGTGGCAGGCAAGGACACAACTTTCCATGGGGCGGCGACACTATATCTCATACTCTGGCAAATTATGATGCAGATACGAACGCCTATCCATACGACTTGGGACCGCAGGGATACGATCCAATATACAATGACGGCGTCACGGCATACACGAGTCCAGTCGGTAGTTTTCCCCCGAATGGTTTCGGTCTCCATGACATGTCGGGAAATGTCTTCGTCTGGTGTTGGGATTGGTGGGGGCCATATTCTTCTAATTACGACGTTGATCCGAGAGGTCCAGCCACAGGAAGTGGCAGAATTGCGCGCGGTGGATGCTGGAAATACAACCCCGGATTCTGTAGATGTGCTTATCGTGGGGATGCTCCTCACACTCCGCCATACTATATCAACAATACTGTCGGGCTTTTGTGTGCAAGGGCTCAATAAAGAAAGATCGGATCTCCTACTTATGTCAGACCTTTATTTTGGTGAAGATGACGGAGTTCGATATGCGTATTTGAATTGCCCGCTTGGATGCACTCATCAATGAAAGCGCGAAGTGACAGAGGGCGACGTCCTTGCAGCCGTATTCGCGCAAAGAGAAATGAAGCTCCACTTAGAACGAGATTGCCCGAAGAATCTAAACCGCGAACTAGATGACGTTGAAAAGTTGAAAAAAGATTTGGGACGGACAATTTGAAACAGATCCCATCAAGCGGCCGCAGATTGTTGCCTCGAAGACTCGGCGAAAGATGAGCCGAGGCGTTGGGCCATCACATCTAGGATGAAACGGATTATGACATTACTTATCGGTTCATGTTCGCCTAAACAGGTTGTCGTTACGGCTGATGGCATTTGCATGGAAACCAAAGGCGGATACAAGACCATCACGGCGACCGACCTGACGAAGGTATTCCCCAAACCGAAGGCGACAGTGGCCATTGCCCACCACGGAGAGAACCTGCTGCAAGGAAAGGCCGTTCAGCAGGTCGTTGCTGACGAGTACGCTGCTGATCCGTCTTTCTTTGAGTCAGCACAGCCAGATGCGATAGCGGATCGACTGGCCACTGACCTGGACAGCATTGTGCGGTGGACAATGAATAACATCGCGGAATCGAAGAACTGCGCGTTCTGGGTCTGCGGCTTCGAACGCGGAAAGGACGCGCCAGCGATTCTTGAGGTCAAGTGGCAGAAGGAGCCAACTGGGATCGCTTTTGCGAAGACACCTGGCGGAGACCTCTTCCTTAGTGGGTCTGGGCAGGAGTTCATCAAGAAGTACACAACAGATCAAATCGATGGCCAATTCAGTTGGGACAAGTTATGGAATGCTACCGAACACTATCATGTTCGATACCATGAGAAACTGTGGAGAATCGCAGAGCAGGGGCAGGTCGCCGCGGGTCAGCAAGTGTTTGGCGGCAAGAAAATCCGCCTCGTAATCACGCCATCAGCGTGGCACTGGGAAACAGCGCCATAGAGAAGGCCCAACAACCGGCACCACCGTACGTCGCTTCGCGCCGACGGTGCGCCGCGGCGTTATCGAAGAGCCAAAGCGCGGCGCGGGACTCGCAGCGTCGGTTCATTGCGTTGGGAGAAAAAGATCGTGATGTTCTGGTTTTGCGTGAACGTGTGACGCGCCTTGTTCGCCAGCGCGAGCGCGATGACGCAATCATCGTGAAAGCCGCTTGGCGCGTTGTACGTGATCGTGCCGCTGCTGGTGACGGCGTACTCGTACCGCTTCATTTCGTTCGTCAGAACGTCCCACGCGGCGGGCCATAAAACTTGTCTCTGTTCGGTCGCGACGATGCGCCGTTGAACGAGTTCGGTCTTGGTTTGGTTCGTGAATTTCACGGCCTCGATGCGCGGCCACACGACGGAAAGGTCGTCAAAAATGGGATCGCCCGCGCCGGTGGCGTCCATGACAAGCAGACCGCGCCACTTCCTGCAGAACGCGAGGATGCGTTCCTTCTGAATCGGCCAGTCGAGATGATTGAACCGCTCGAAATCCAGGCACGCGCCGGTTTTTCGATCCATTGCAATCAACACCGTCCAGTCGGTGTGTTTGGCGATGTCGCAGCCGATGGCGACATCGGATGTGAGCGCGGGCGTCGCCAGCGTGAGACACGCTTCGATATTTCGGAAAACACCTGCGCTGTCTTCAAGAAACTGCGCCTCGTATTCCTGGTGGAAGATATCCTGTGGCGTCGTGCGCCGCGCCTCCTCAAATTCTTCGCGCGGAAAATACGGATTGTCCAAACTAGAAAAGCTGTAGCTGCGGTAAAGTTTTTCGGCGGGGTCGAGTCCGCGCGAATGAAAATCGAAAAACCAGTTCCGCGCACGCGGCGTGGAAATTAGAACGGCCCAGCCTTGTTTGTCAGCAAGAGCGGGTCTGATGTTCTGGTCCCACACTGATTTTTCGAGGCGTGCCGCTTCGTCCACGATCACGCCGTCGAAGCCGTCGCCTAGAATCGTGTCGGGATTGTCGGCGGAGAGGAAACGGATTTCCGCCTCGACGCCGAGGCCCCGGAGCGTCGCGCGAACGGGATTCTGTCCGCGGAATTGTACGAAGTCTCCGCCAATCAATTTGACCGCGGCCTCGCCGCGTTCCGCGATGTAGTACGTCGGCGCGATCCAAGCGAACAAGCCGCCGCGTTGTCCGGCTACGTCGAGGAGCTCGGCGGCGGCAAAGCGAGTTTTGCCCCACCG
>CAIVKH010000272.1 GCA_903906425.1 uncultured bacterium | reverse complement strand
GTTTTAGCCGGTGATGTTCAGCCGCACCGCGACGGCGGCGTTGGTGATCTGCACATCCTCGGACCAGTCAAATTTCGCGACCTCGACGCGACCGTCATCGCGCACGTATGAACCCGGAACCATCCATTTGTTCATCAGCCGGAAAGTTTTCATGAACGACGGATCGCGCCGGGTCGGGTTCGACTTGCGCGCGAAGATCAGCACCGTGTTATCGAGGATGAAATTGAAGTCCGCATCCTTCCCTTCCGGCGCGGAATCGAAAACCATGTACGAAGTTCGCACGTCGGGATTGCCGAGGAACAACTGCCCCGCAGTGTCTTCGGTGGCGACGGCGAGGCCCAGACCCGCGCTGCCCTTGCCGACGATGAAGCGGTTGCGAACCTTCTCCGCGTTCTTGAACACGCTCCACGCCGTTGCGCCGTACAGAACGCCCACGCCCATGAGCGAGCCGTAGCCGCACTTGCGGATGACCGTCATGATCGCCTCGTCAACGTCCTTCACCGGATCGGCGGAACTGTTCCACGTCTTCGCGGTGCCCGCACCAACGGCCTCAAGCGCCTTGTCGATGACGGTCTTCTCATGCGCGAGCGCGGCGACTTCGGCAACGGCGACTGCGCCCTCGCGCAATGTATCCTCCAGCCCCTCGGCTTCGAGCTGTTCGAGATTATCGACGGGATAATCGAGTGCATGGGGTTCGCAATTAAACGTCGCGTCCGTTGCTTCGAATCGAAGTTCCGTCGCTCGTCCGCCGAGTGTGCGGAGCGTGTTCGGAATCCGGAAACGATTCTTCTCCGAATACTTCTTGAATCGCCCCGTGCTGGTCGGCACGGGAACGGTCGGCGCGAGAAAGTCCGCGACGGGCATGATGGATTCCTGCGCGGCTCCCTGTGCAAATTCTTTCAGGGTCGGGCTGGTGCTGATGGATTGAAGACGGCTCATGGTGATCTCCTACGAGTTTTGTTGATGTTGAATGGTGGTTACGGACTGGCGACGGTGATGTTTCCGATTCCGGTTGCGGGGCGTGCCAGCACGAGCTGGCCGTCGATGCCGGCCTCCTCGGCGATCAGAAGCCCGCGGTACGTGCCTGCCGCTGTCGGCAGCGTGCGGACTTTGCCCTTGTCCGCGGCGGTCGCCACGTCCGCGAGAACCAGCACATCGCCGGGATTGCAGGTGCCTTTGAGCGGCACGCGTACATTGCGCTCCGCATTCAGCGGGCGTAGCGATGCATTCTTGCCGGCCTCCGCGCCGTCGATCACGACGAAGAGCGCGAGGTCGCTGTTGGCCTCGGGCAACTTGGCGACGGTGGCTCCGTCGTCGCTGGCGAGTTTGACGAGGCGGTCGGTGCTTGCGGTGAGGTCTTCACCGGCGGTGACGGGGATGTCGCCGCTGCGTGTATTGGTCTGGCTCATGGTCGGTGCTCCTTTTCAGCGCGGGTGAAGGCTTCACTCCACGGAAGTTTTTCGGTCTTACGAAGTTCATGCGCCCGGTTGCGGATCGCCACGGCACGGTTGCTGTCGGCGGCGTTTGCCCCGCCAGCGAGTTCGATGACGGATTTCGGCAGCGTCAGGATGCGGTTGGCGAGCGGCACGCGCACAGGCGCGGGCGCGGCCGGCGGCGTCGCGGAGTTGTCCTTGCGGATGCTGCCAAGGATGCGGACGGCCTCGTCGCGGTTCGCCATCAGCGTCTCGCGCCAGAAGTCGGTGGTCTCCGGCGTGATGACCTCCTTGAAATCCTCAAGGTCGCGGTTGGTGATCTGGCCTTGCAGCGTCGTCGCGTCGGAAAGCAGCGCGTCGTACTTCTGCTGCAGGTTGGAAATCAATTCAACCAGGGCGGTGATGAGTTCCACGTCGCTTGCCGTCTCCGGCAGGTTCAACATGGATTTGATCTGCGAGAGATCAAGCGTCGGCGCGGGCGGCGCGTTCGGATCGGGCAACGGCACGGGCGTTTCGTTCGGGTCGGTCACTACTGCATTCGGATCTGGCATTGTCTTTCTCCATCGGGCCATCCCCACCGCCAGACCAAAGAAAAAGGCCGAACGAGGGAACGGCCCCGTTCGGCCTTCAAACTGCTAAATCAATCTGTCGCGAATCTACGGTACTACATTATTGTCGTCAACAACAAAATTGTACTTTTTCGATTTTCTTTTCTTCAGCACGGTTTCCGCGTGTTTTTCGTAGTCGGTCCTAATTCCCTTCGGCGGGCGATAGACAAACGGGTCGGGATGTTCCGCGGCCTGCGCATTGAATTTCATCGCGCCTTCCGTCGAGGCCGCGGCGTGCAATAGTTTCGCGAGCATCTGGCCGGAATATCCCATCGTGCGGAATGCGCCGCTGTTGCCGCCCAGCATGAGAATTTCGGGAAGAATATCCGTGGTGTTCAAATCGGTCGTTGGCGGAATCGGTGGCGGCGGCAGTCCCGCGTTGTCGGCGGCGCGGGCGCGTTTCGCGTTCTTCGCCTCGATCATCTGCGCGAGCGTCTTTTCCTTCCCCACCCACGGCAGCGAGTCGCGGCCATCCTGTGACCAGATATGATTTCCTGCGAGCTGTGCGATGGCGCGCGCGGCATCGTGCTGCTTCTGATTGTCGGTCGGGCCTGACAATTCGCGATAGTGAATGTCGGCGAGTCCTGCTTTGATCATCTGTGTCTGAAATTCATTTGCCGGAATCAATTTTCCGATGACCGGAATATTCAGCAATTTGTCGAATGGCGCGGGCAATGTTTCGAGCGATGCGAGCTGCCGCCCGTGAACTTCTTCTCCCGCGGCCTTCTTGTGCGAATCGAGAACCACGCGCACGGTGTGGCCGTCGGGCAGAAGCGAGCGCGCATAATCCGTCGCGGCCTCGCCGAAAAGTTCGCCCGTGGTTCTCTCTGGATGATTCGGGTCGTGGAAATTCTCGTGCGCGACTTCGGGCGCGTTGATGTCGAGCAGGCGGATGGAATTCGGGCCGGAATGTTCCGTGAGATTTACGGTGTCACCGTCCATGTACGAGCCGGGTTTCACCGTATCAATCGACGTGCGCGAAAGTGTGTCGGCAAGCTGTTGCGCCTTCCATGACAGAAGCGCGGCGGCTGCGGGCGCGAATGTCCACGGCCCTTTGCCGGCCATATTGAACGGCTTCTCTTTGTCGGCGAGATCCTGCCGCATCTGGTCGGCCTCGGCGTCGGAAATCTCGCCCGCATTTTCTGCGCGTGCGATGGCGTCGTATTTCGCCCGGTAATTTGCGACTTGCGCGACGTACTGGTCCTGCCCGTAGCGTGTCTGGCGAATCGCAGGCAGTCCAAGAAGCCCGATGCCCGCGGCTCCCGCCGTGCCAAGCGCACTGCGCGGTTTCGTGGGCGGCACGATGTAATTATCGCCATGCAGCCAGGCATCCGTCATGTCGTTCTGTGCCGATTCGATTCGCGCCTCTTCAATCAACTGCTGTGCTGTCGCGCCGCCCGCAACGACGATGGCGCGCGTGAGATTTTTGTGCGCCTGCTTCGTGAGTGCGCCGGCCTCGGCGCTGCGCGCCGCCGCGTCCTCTGCTCGTGAGGCGGCGGTCGCCGATGCGCTGGCCGCGTGGTCGGCCTCAATGCTCGCCGCCTTGTCATACATGCGCCGATAATTTTGCGTCGCGAGTTTTTGAACGCGGAGCGATGTTTCGATCTGCTGTTGCGCGACGGAATCGAGTTCGTTCGCGAGTGAACGCGAGTCCGCGGCTGCCGCATCGGTGGAGTACCATTTATGCGCGCCCTCGTCGTACATGCGCTTGGCCGAATTCCATCGCGCGAGCGCGCCCTTGTGCGATGCGTCGAGGATGAGTGTTGCGGCATACTTTCGTTCCGCCTCCGTCAGCGTCGCGCCGCTGCGAATCTTCAACGCCTGCGCCGATGTTTCGACGGCCTGCTCCCACTCGTGCTGTGCGCGCGTCTCCTCGCGGGCAAGCATCGCGTCGGCATCCGCGCGAAGTTTGTCCGCCATTGCCTTCACGTCATCGGCAACGGCCTTGGCGTTTCGCGTGGCGTTGCGTTTGATGATCTCCGCTTCGCTGCGGAGTTTCGCGGCGCGCTTCAAACTACGCGCGATATACGGAATCTGCATCAGCGAAGTCCACGTCGCGCTGGTGATGTCGGAGATCGCCGACTGAAACGAATACAATTTTCCGAAGGCGGCGCGGACGCTGGCGGGAATATTGTCGGTGATCTTCTTGCCGGCCAGCGACGCGGCCTCGCCGAGATCGGAAAGCAACTGCGAGGTCTTGGAAACGGTCTTCGGCGCGAGCGTTTTGATTGTTCCCTTGCCCGCGCCGATGCCGCTGATCGCGGACACAAAGGCGGAAATCTGCTGCGCGATGGCGAGAACTTTTTCGGTCTTCGGGTCCATCGTCGGGTTGTGTTCGCGATATTTTCCGATGCCGAGCGCGGCGAGTCCCGATGCGACCGGCGTCTTCCACGATGAAATGACGCTGCCGAATTTTCCCATGCTGGAGATCGCGCGTTCGAGCCACGACATGCTCCCGGCAATTTCCGCGCCGGCGATGTAGGGCATCGCGCCGCCTGCGATTCCCGCGATGGTCGGAACGGTGCCTTGTGGTGCGACATCGGGAACAGCGGTGTGGACGTATGTGTTGAAATCCTGCAACGCCTCTGTCAGCGGCCCGGTGACAGACGGATCGCCAAATAATTTCTCAAACGGGTCAGCCCCGCATTCGCGACTGACGCGGAAACGTGATTGAGATACATGAACCAAGGCCCGCATGTCTTCGACCACTCTTCACCGTTATCCAGAAAGCCATCCGAACCCATCCCAACTTCGCCCGTGAGAATGGAGTTGTTCAATTCGCTATAAGGATAAACAGACACGTCGCGCTTCAGCGGCCCGCCGTTGCTGAACTCCATCGTCGTCATCATCCACCTGCCGACATTCAGACCTCCCGGTCCGACGCTGCTCCAGCCCCACGCGCGCAAGTCCGCTTGAAGGCCGGCGGAACTCTCGTGACCACGCCCCACGCGCCCACCTCGAACCGGACGTCCTGCCTGCGGTGCGTCATGATCGCCGTCGAATAAAAACCCGGCGACCCGCGCAGCATCGAGAAATGGATTTCCATCACACCATTCGTAGCCGTCTCACTCAGCAACCTAACATCCGCAACGTCGCCGCCATGGGTCGCCGGATCGGTCGCGAGCGAATACGCATAGACCCCGCTGCCCAGGCTGAACCCGCCATAGTAATACTGCCCGTTCCCACTTAGCGTCTCGCACGTCTTTGTCGCACGTCCGTCGCTGTGGGAATAAGCAATCGAATTGAGCCGCCCGGTTCTCTTCACGATCACGATGGACGCAATCCCGCTCGCCACTGTCACCGTATCGCCGCTATCGCTCACCGACACGTCCGGTCCCGCTTCAGTTCCGCCTCCGGCCCAAAGAATCCCCGGCACCAGAAGCAAGGCGGCGAGAGCATATGCGTGCATTCGAGTCATTTCATTCTCTTCATTCTTCCAATCATTGGAAAACTCCGTTGCGCAAACTTCCAGTCATTGGATATTCATGGTCGCGGGACGGTGCGCACTTGGATGTCTTTGAAGAGTGCGGTGTCTTCAATCTTCCGGAACCGCGTGTCTTTCCCGTTCGTCCAGATCGGCGTGGTGCTGCCGTCGGCGTGGCGGATGCGGAGGTTGTCGAGAAAGACTTTGAATGTTCCG
>CAIVKH010000271.1 GCA_903906425.1 uncultured bacterium | reverse complement strand
TCTACAGATTCTGAGCGTCACCCTTTTCGAGAATCAGCCCATTTCACAGGCCTTTGCTCACCATCTCTGCCAATCTGAACCGGCCCCCCTTCAGAATCAGCTTTGTTTTCAGGAGTTTTACGCCGGACAGTAGTGGCGCGCGCCGGATTTCCAATCATTGGAAGTTTCCGCGGCGGGGCGGGACGCTTCCTCAATCGCCGGACTTTGCGCAGAGCTGGCACCGATCCTGCTTGATACTCGCCAACAAGCAATCGGTACTGGCAAGGAAACATGAATCAAATCGACGACCTGCTCAGAGAAGTGACAGCTCGCAACGCAAGCGACCTGCATCTGACCACATCCTTCAAACCGTTCATCCGCGAAGACGGAAACATGGTGACGATCGAGAGCTTCCCCGTTCTGACGCCGGAGCTCAACCGCCAGCTCATCTTCGAGATCGCGCCGGAACACAATCGCAGGGAATTCGAGGCGGAGTTCGACACCGACTTTTCGTATGAGCTTCAAGATCTCGGCCGCTTTCGTGTGAACGTGTTCATGGACCGCTTTGGCATCGGCGCGGTGCTTCGGCTCATTCCTTCAAAGATTCCGAACTTTGAGGATCTCGGCCTGCCGAAGGCTGTGCGCGACTTCTGTTTTCTCTCGAAAGGGCTTGTGCTCGTCACCGGACCCACCGGCAGCGGTAAGTCCACGACGCTGGCGGCGATGATTGATTTCATCAATCGCAACCGTACCGAGCACATCATCACCATCGAGGACCCGGTGGAATTCGTCCACACGCCGAAGCGATGCCTCATCAACCAGCGCGAACTCCACAGTCACACGCGTAGTTTTCCCAACGCCCTGCGCGCCGCGCTGCGCGAGGACCCCGACATCGTCCTCGTCGGCGAGATGCGCGATCTCGAAACGATGGAGATCGCGATTGAAACCGCCGAGACTGGCCATCTGGTGTTCGGGACACTCCACACGAATACGGCCGCCTCCACCGTGGATCGCATCATCGACAAATTTCCCGCCGACCGTCAGAATCAGATCCGCTCGATGCTCGCCAGCTCCCTCAAAGGCGTCGTCGCCCAGACTCTTTGCAAGAAGAAGCCCTCCGGCCGCGTGGCTGCATTCGAGATTCTCGTTGTCAACAACGCCGTGGCTGCGAACATTCGTGAAGCGAAAACCTTCATGATCCCCTCGATCATGCAGACGGCGCGAAACATCGGCATGCAGGTTTTCAACGATGCGCTCTTCCAACTCGTCGCCGACGGCCTCGTGGACCCGAAGGAATCCTATGTGAAATCCGTCGAGAAGGAGGCTTTCGTAAAAAAACTCAACGACAACGGAATCACCTTCGACGCCAGCCAGCTCGAAGCGCCCCCCTCCGAGGGCCGGCAGTTCGAGCCGCAGCAGCAGTCGGAGATCGAGGCGCGTGTCATCGCGTTCATCAACGAGATCAAGCGCGACCCGAACAACCTCGACGTGCTCAACAACCTCGCCTGGATATTCGCCACCTGCCCCGACGCCCGTTTCCGCAACGGCCCCGACGCCGTCTGCCTCGCCGAGCGCGCCTATGCCATCACGAAGGGCAACAACGCCACGATCCTCGACACGCTGGGTGCCGCCTACGCTGAAACCGGGCAATTCGACAAGGCGCTGCTCGCGGCCCGCCGCGGCCTCGAAATCGCCCGCGCCGCCAACGACCAGCGGCTCGTCAACGTCCTCGGCAAGAGCATCGCGCATTACGAACAGAACCATCCGCTGCGCATCGGCTGATGCCGGCCGGCGACAGGATTTCGCCAATTTCCGCCAGCAGAACAGGCGTGGACGGGTGCATCGCATCGCAAAATCCGCCCTTACGGGAAATACCTTTGAAAGAATTTCCAATGATTGGAAAATACTGTTTGGCAATGTTCCAATGATTGGAAAAAAGCGATATGTGCTGGCGAGGGCGCACGGTCGCGGCCAGGAAAGTGGAACGTTCACTTGACGGGGCGGACCGGGCGAAGCATAGTCCCGCGTTTTTTCGCTATAATTGAGTGAAGTGTATTCAGGGAACGGAATTTCTATGTCGAAATCATCGGTGAAGTCGAAGGGGGAAGCAACGGAATCCAAGGCTGCAAAGGCCAAGGCGGACGCTGCCGCCGAAGCGGCGAAAGCCGCGGCGGAGCCGCAGATGCAGATCAATCGCGAGAAGTGGAACGCCAAGATCAAGGATCTGGTCAAGCTCGCGCAAGAACAGGGATTCCTGACCTACGACGACATCAACGAATATCTTCCCGAAAGCGTCGTCAGCCCGGAGGAATTTGAATCCGTCCTGCTGCTGCTGCGGAATATGGGCCTGAATGTGGTCGAATCGGCCGACGACGAGGCTGTGGCCGCGAAGATCGCGGCGGCCGAGGAAAAAGGCAAAGGCCCCACCGGCCGCGTTGACGTGCTCGACGATCCGGTCCGGATGTACCTCAAACAAATGGGCCAGGTGCCGCTGCTGACGCGCGAACAGGAAGTCGAAATTTCCATGCGCATCGAAGAGGCGGAGATCAGCGCGCGCCGCCTGTTCACGAGCTTCGGCTGGGCGACCGGCGCGTACCTCGGGCTTGCACAGCGGCTCGAAGAAGGCAAGGAAAGGTTCGACCGCATCATCAACGACAAGCAATGCGACAGCCGCGAACGGTACATGAAGACCGTGCCCAAGCTGAAAAAGATGATCGTCAAACAGCACGAAACAAATCTGAAAAAATTCAATGATTGCAATAAAAACAGCCTGAGCAAGGCCGCCCGCGAACGCGCGCAGCGCGTGTTGGAAAACAACCGCGGAAAACTCGCCGACCTGCTGGAAGAACTCTGCTTCAAACAAAAGGCGGTCGAGGATTTCGCCTCCATCGCCGATCACCGGAACCAGTTTCAGCGCGGCCTGCATGATATTTTGCGGCGCTACGAATCGCCGAAAAGCAAAGGCCCCGCGAAAACTCCGCCCGCAGACATCATCAAGGAAACGCGAAAGAAACTTCAAGAGTTCGAACTCGACGAACGAATGAACATCAAGGAATTCGAGTCGGCCTATCGCGATCTCCGCATGTGGCTGCGCAAGGGCCTTCGCGCCAAGACCGAGATGGTGGAGGCGAATCTTCGCCTCGTGATTTCCATCGCGAAGAAATATACGAACCGCGGCCTCTCCTTCCTCGACCTGATTCAGGAAGGAAATATGGGCCTGATGAAAGCCGTCGAAAAATTCGAATACCGCCGCGGCTACAAGTTCAGCACCTACGCGACGTGGTGGATTCGCCAGGCCATCACCCGCTCGATCGC
>CAIVKH010000270.1 GCA_903906425.1 uncultured bacterium | reverse complement strand
CCTGGGTTGCTGTGATTCGCCCGGCGAACGTGCTTTTCGAAGTTGATGGCGTGACGGAGACGCTGGCGCGCGAATCATTGCGCCTGGCGGCCACCAAACTGCCGATTAAGACGAAATTCATTTCGCGTCATCGTATGGGCTAAGTCGGGATTTTGATTATGAAGAAGACGCAACGGAAAGAGATTCAGGAAAAAACGCTGCCGGAATTGCTGGCCGACAGCCGGAACTGGCGGCAGGAGATTTTCAATCTGCGTCTGCAGCAGGCCAGTGCCCAGCTCGAAAAGTCGGCCCGCCTCCGGACGTTGCGCCGCGACATCGCCCGCATCGAAACGCGCATTTCACAACTGCGCAACAAAACGGCATAATACTTTTGTATGGCTGATACGACACCCAACTCACAAACCGCCCGGGCCAAGCGCAAAGAGCGCGTCGGCGAGGTCATCTCCAACAAGATGGCGAAAACGATCATCGTCCGCGTCGAGCGCCGTTTTGCCCACCCGAAATTCAAGAAGGTCGTCACCGGTTATAAAAAACTCTACGCGCACGATGAGAAAAGCGAGGCGAAGGTGGGTGACCATGTGAGAATCGAGGAAACTCGCCCGCTGTCAAAAACCAAACGCTGGCGCCTGGTCGCTGTGGTCGAGAAAGGCACCGGGGTCGCGCGGGTGGCTGTCTGATGCAAATTGCTGCATACCAGGCGCTAACCAATTAATTTATGTTACAGATACGTTCCATCTTAGATGTGGCCGACAACACTGGAGCCAAGCGCGCGGCGGCCATCGGTGTTCTTGGCCGCAACCAGCGTTATGCCGGGATCGGCGACATCATCAAGGCTCATATCAAGGAAGCCACGCCGGATGGCACGGTGAAAAAGGGCGAAGTGGTGGATGCGGTCGTGGTCAGGACGCGCAAGGCGATTCACCGTAACGACGGTTCGTATCTCCGATTTGACAGCAACGCCATTGTTCTGATTGACAAGGAATTGAACCCGCGCGGAACCCGCATTTTTGGGCCGGTCGCGCGTGAGCTGCGGGACAAGAAATTCATGAAAATTGTTTCGCTCGCGCCGGAGGTCATTTGAGCTTATGCCGAAATCTCATGTAAAGAAAGGGGACGTGGTGGTGGTAATTGCCGGTGCCGACAAAGGCAAACGCGGCCGCATCATCTCTGTCTCCCCCAAGAAACAGCGGGTCATCGTCGAAGGTGCGCACATGATTAAAAAACATTTGCGCAAAAGCCAGCAAAACCCGCAGGGGGCGATTTCCGAACGTGAAGGCACCATCCACATTTCCAATGTGATGAAAAGCGAAGAGTTCGACGCCCGGGCTGCACGGCATGGCGTGACCGCGCCGGTGCAGGCCTGAAGATGAGGATAAAACGAAATGTTTTTGAATAAACGCTCCGGCAAAATCCGGGAAAGAGCGAAATGAAAGCCAGACTCTACGATAGATATGTAAAAGAAGTGGTGCCCGCGCTGAAGCAAAAGCGTAGGTACTCGAACGTCCATGAAGTGCCGCGAATGGAGAAGATTGTGG
>CAIVKH010000269.1 GCA_903906425.1 uncultured bacterium | reverse complement strand
GGTGAATGTGGTAGCCTGCGACCGCCGTGAACCCGTCAGGCTTCCTGAATTTCGAACACAGTTTGGCCAGCCCTTTGCTCAGACTCAATCCCACCGAGACCGTGAATCCGAGTTCCTGACAGACCTCCTGCTTCATGCGCTGCGCGATTTCTTCGTACGAGCAGTGATGCACCCGCCTGCAGCCGGTTAGATCGGCGAACCCCTCGTCGATGGAATGCTCCTCCACCAGCGGCGTGAACCGTCGCATGATGTTGAACATCCGTTTCGAGACCAGGCTGTACGTTTCGTAATCGTCCGGGAGCACGATCAGATCAGGACAGATCCTGATCGCCTCGTGTAGCGGTACGCCGCGCTTGATGCCCAGGGCTTTCGCCTCGTAGCTGGCACACGCGATGATGTTGCGTTCCTTGCCCGTGACCATCGGCCGGCCCCTGTACGCCGGGTTCAACGACTGTTCGACGGACGTGAAGAACGCGTCCCCGTCCAGATGCGCGATGGCCCGCGGAAAAGAATCGATCATCAGTGTCTGTGTGGCGTCCGTCATGCTCGCCGAAATACCCGTCCGAAGCGTCTGGAGGCGCAAACGAAGATTTCGCGCGTCACACCTGCTCCGTCGACATTGCGGCAATCTTCGAAACGCTCTTCGCCTCGACCGCATCCACTTCGCGCCCGCGCTCGACCACTCCCTCACGTGGTCTGAAATTATTAATCAGGCAAGTTTGCCCCACGGAACTTCCAATGATTGGAAGCTTTCACAGACGCAATTTCCAATCATTGGAAGTCGCGGATTGGGTGTCGGCAGCTCTTCTGATTGGGTGGGGCAGATTTTCGGACTTGCCGCGTATTGTAAAAAATCCGATCTTTCAAACCATGCCTTGTACGGCTCCCGATCAGCACAGTTCCGAAGATTCGTTTGTGTCTCTTCCGTTTTTTGACGCACCATCATTAACTGGGTACTACATTGTGGCATCATGACAATTTCGAGACGAGATTTTCTGAGATATTGCGGGCTGTCCACTGCGGCGGTATTTTCCTCCCAGTTTGCACTGGTGCGCGAGGCGCTGGCCAATCCGCTGGCTCCTTCCGTGATCTGGTTGCACGGTAGTTCCTGCACGGGCTGTTCGGTTTCGTTTCTTAACCGAATCTCTGATTCCGGGCCTTTCACCATCAAGGAAGTGCTGACCCAATCGGTGAACCTGATTTATCACGCAACGCTGATGACGCCTGCGGGTGATCCTGCGGTGGCGGAATTGAAGCGCGTTTATGACAGCGGGAATTATGTGCTCGTGCTCGAAGGCGGCGTGCCCACGGCGTTCGGCGGCGGGCCGTGCATCGTTTATAGTTTGCATGGGCAGGAGACCACGTATCAGCAGGCCGTCCAGGAAATGGCGGCGCGCGCGCTGAAGATTGTCTGCGTCGGAACGTGCGCCTCGTTCGGCGGAATTCCGGCTTCAGGTTCGAATCCGACGGGCGTGATGGGCGTACATGATCTCACCGGCCAGCCGACGATCAACATTTCCGGCTGTCCAGCAAATCCCGACTGGGTTGTTTGGGCGATTGTGCAGATTCTTACGAACACGCCGGTGATTCTCGACAGCGACAACCGGCCCGTGGATTTGTATGGAAAGTATTTGTCGGGAGCTTCCGCGCCGTCGTTCATTCACGACAAGTGTGCGCGCAACTCGTCGGTGAATCCGGCGGCACTGGCACTGGCGACAAGCTTCAGCGATTGCAACGGGCATTGCCTTCGCAATCTGGGCTGCCGCGGACCGGTCACGAAGGCGCGATGCGATGGTTGCTGGAACATCAAGGCCACCGATTCGAGCATTCCGGCCACCGATCTCTGGCGCGCGAATTCGTGCATCTCCGTCAACGCGCCGTGCAACGGCTGCGTCGAGAAAACATTCCCCGGTCCGCAATCATTTTACGACCTGTATTCCTGATGAGCGGTGCAGCCGAGATACCTGACGAGGACTGAACCATGCCTGTGATTGTTGCTTCAATTGATCCCGTGACCCGCATCGAGGGCCATCTCAAGGTTCAGGTTGCCGTTGACACCGTCGGTGGCATCCAGCAGGTGGTGGATGTAAAGACGCAGGGAACGCTCTTCCGCGGATTCGAAAAGATTTTGGAGACGCGCGACGCGCGTGACGCGCCGATCATCACCTCGCGGATATGCGGCGTGTGTCCCACCTCGCATGCCACGGCAGCGGTGCTGGCGCTGGACAAGGCCGCGAGTGTGACGCCGCCGGATGCGGGGCGCGTGCTTCGAAATCTCGTGCATGGCGCGTGTTTTCTCGAATCGCACATCCTGCATTTCTACCTGCTCTCGCTACCCGATTACATCCAGGGTCCCGGCATGCCGCCGTGGACGCCGGGGCCGGAAATGGACCGCCGCGTTGACAAGGCTTCGCAGGATTTGTTCCTGTCGCACTACCTCGAAGCGATCAACATCCGCAGGCGCTGCCACGAAATCGGCGCGCTCTTCGGCGGCAAGCTTCCGCACACACCGGCGCTGATCGCAGGCGGTTTCACGGCGGTGCCGGCGGCGGACAGGATCAGCTCATTTCAGACAGGTTTGTCCGAAATCTTGAGCTTCATCAACAACCGCTATCTTCCCGATGCGGAGCGACTGGCCTCGCTGTACAACGATTATTTTTTCATCGGCCGCGGCTATGGAAATCTTCTGGCCTATGGCGCGTTCGAACTGGACAACGCGGGCACGACGAAACTTTTTGGCGCGGGCCGTGTGGTGGGCGGCGCCGGCGCGGTGCAGGCGCTGGACACAAACGCGATCACGGAAAATGTGACGCATTCCTGGTACAGCAATTCCTTCAACGATCTCAATCCCGCCAACGGCGACACGATCGGGCAATATCCGAAGGACGGCGCGTACAGCTGGCTCAAGGCGCCGCGCTACACCAGCGCGCCCTACGAATGCGGCCCGCTGGCGCGCATGTGGGTCAAGGGCCTGTACAGCAACGGCGTTTCTGCGATGGATCGCATCCGCGCACGCGCCTACGAGGCGCAGTTGATCGGGAACGCGATGCAAGGTTGGATTGCGTCGCTGACGCCGGGCGCGTCGGTTTACACGCCGTGGACCGCGCCGGGCGGCGCATCGCCGGTCTCGGCGGCCGGGCTGACCGACGCGCCGCGCGGCGCGCTGGGCCACTGGATCAACGTCACGAGCGGGCACATTTCGCGTTATCAAGTCATCACGCCGACGTGCTGGAATATTTCTCCGCGCGACGGATCGGGGCAGCTTGGCCCGCTCGAACAGGCGCTGATGGGCACGCCTGTCGCGAATGCAAACAGTCCGGTCGAAGTCCTGCGCGTGATTCACTCGATTGATCCGTGTCTCGACTGCGCAACGCACGTTATTCAAGCCGGCTCACGTCATGGCTGATCGCATCCTCATTATCGGAATTGGCAATCTGCTGCGATCCGACGACGGCGTCGGCATTCACGCCGCACAGGCGCTCGCCGCCGATCCGCCGCCGGGTGTCGAGGTGGTGGATGCCGGCACGGATGTTCTTTCGGCGCTGCCATTCCTCGAATCTGCGGACAGCGTCTTGATCATTGACGCCGTGCAGGCGGGCGGCGCGCCCGGCACGATCTACCGTTTCGCGGAAAATGAAATTCCCGCGCAGCGCGCTGCATCGTCAGCTCACGCCGGAAATTTGCTCGCCGCGCGATGGCTGCAAGCTCCCGGCACGCGATGGCCGGAGATTTTGATTCTCGGCGTTGAACCTCGCGATTTGGATTATGGCCTCGATCTTTCGCCGCCGGTTGCGGCGATTCTGCCGCGCGTTTTGAAAGAGGCGCGCGTGATCGTCGCCAGATGGATGGGCCGGCAAGAAATTCCCGCTGGCTTTCACGAGCCGATTTTCTGTGGAGAAAAAACATCATGACTTCCAATGATTGGAAATTCCGAAGCCGCATTTTTCCAATGATTGGAAATCTGCGTCGGGCGAAAAATATCGCGCGCGCGAAGCTCTCGTTTTCAATCGCGTTTGCATTTGTTGTCGCGGCTTTGCAACCGGCGCGCGCGGTCAGCACGGATGGCTCGGTTGCGTTTTCGGTCACGCTGACCAACATCACCGGCACCAGCTACGGCACGAAGCATCTCGACGCGGTGTGGGTGATGAACAGCAGCAGCAAGTTCATCCAGACGATGCTTTACGCGAACAGCGGGAACAATGGCGACATGACGCAGTGGAAGGCCCAGCGCGGGACGTACGGCGGATATGACGGCGTTTCCAGCGCGACGATCACCGGTGTGAAAACGTGGAATCTCGCGTGGCATTGCCGCGACACGAACAACGTCGTCGTCCCCGACGGCACGTATTACATCCGCTGCGAATACGCCAGCACCGACGGCAACGGCCCATACACGACCAACTGGGTTTCGTTTGTCAAAGGCGCGGCCGCATTGACCAATACGTACCCGGACCTGGCCACGCGGGGCGGGAATTTTTCGAGCATGTCGCTCGCGTACACGCTGGCGGCGACCGACCTCGCCATCACCGCGATGAGTCCCTCCAGCGGCTTCACCAGCTCCAGTGTTCCTGTTCAAATCACGGTGGCCAACCTCGGCACCGATCCGCTTTCATTCACAGTTTTCCTCAGCAACGTCACCTCGACGGCGACCTTGATCGGAACGCAGCGGGTCAACGCGGTGGCGGGCGGCTCGACGACGAATGTGATCATCAATTGGAATACCACCGGCGTCTCCACGGGTGCCTGCAAGCTGAGGGCATCGGCTGGCCCGCTTCCCGCCGAGACTTTCGCCCTCGACAATGTGAAGACCAACACTGTGACCCTCCGCAATCTCCAGCACGACATCTCGGTCACTTCGATTGGCGTACCGGCCATGGTGCCGCCGAACGTGGCTACCAACATCACCGTGGCCGCGTCCAATGCCGGCGATTTTGCGGAAAGCTTCACGTTGTCGTTCACCGATCAGACCGCTTCGCTAACCATTGGCACGAAGTCCATCACCAACCTGCCATCGGCATCTGCGACGAATGTGATATTCTCGTGGAACACGACAAATGCTACGCTTGGCTACCACACGCTGCTTGCGATCGCCGGCGTTGTCACCGGCGAAACGTTGACTGCGAACAACTCCAACATTGTCACGACCATTGTGGCCAGCGGGCTTGAAACCAACTCACTCATTGCGCGCGGCTCCGTGTGGAAATATCTCGCCAACGGCCTCGATATTTCCGCCGCGCCGTGGATTCGTCCGGCGGCGAATTACTACGACGGATTCTGGTCATCGGATCCCGGCGCGCTCGGCTATGCGCTTTCCAACATTGCCACGACGGTCAGTTACGGAAGCGATCCGACGAACCTGTATACGACCACCTATTTTCGCCGCGACTTCACGGTGGATGTTGCACCGATGATAGTGACGGGAACTGTGCGGCGGGTTGATGGCGTCGTTTTGTATCTGAACGGTGTCGAGATTGCCCGCCACAATATGCCGATTGGCATGCAGCCCGGTTACAGCACTTTGGCCACCACGAATGTCACCGGTGCAGGCGCAACCAACTATGTCGGCTTCAGCGTTACGCCGGGCAGCCTCGTCATCGGTCACAACATTCTCGCTGCGGAGTTGCACAAAGCGGCGCCCACGAACTCCACGCTCGCCTTCGATCTCGATCTCACTGAGATAAACCCGAAGATCACTCGAAACTATCGAATTGCGGCCACGTCGGTGCAGCCAGACGGCAACGTTCAGACGGGTGATTCGCTCGGCGTTTCCATAACCGTCTCCAACGCGGGCAATGCGGCTGCAACATTTACCGTGCTGCTCAAAGATGTCACCACCGGCGCGATCATCGGCTCGCAACAAATCACGGGACTTGCCCCCGGCGAAACGTCCGTTGTCCACCTGACGTGGCCGACGCTCGGAGCAAGTGCCGCGACACATAATTTTCAGGCGCTGACGGTGGTGAATGGCGTCACAAACACAACCGATGTGGCCGCAAGTTCCGTTGTTCTTGCCGCGCCAACATTCGCTGCTCGCACCGTCAATGCGGCAAGCTCGATTGGCGGCCGCTGCAATGCTGTCGCCGCTTCCGGCAACTACGTTTATCTTGGCTGTGGCGCGACGCTGGAAATATGGGATGCATCAACTCCCTCAAATCCATCTCGCGTCAGTGCGCTGCGTTTGCCGGGCAGAATCGAAAGTCTGGCCGCCGTTTCCGGCTGGGTTTACGCGGCTGCCGGTGCATCGGGCGTTCACATTATCAATGCCGGCACTCCCGGCGCGCCTGTTCACAGTGCGACCTATGACACCTCCGGCCACGCCTGCAAACTTTGCCTCGTCAACAACAACCTCTTCATCGCCGATGGCGTTGGCGGCGTGCGCATTCTCAACGTCGCAAATCCTGCCGCGCCGACACTCGCCGGCGCATACCAAACCGTCGGCCCTGCGCAGGCGATCACCGCCTCCGGCCAGAATCTTCTCATGCTCGATGGCCATTCCGGTTTGCAGGTTCTGAGCGCGACAAATCCTGTCGCGCCAACGTTGACTGGAACGTGCAGCCGCATCACCGCCGGTCTCGGTCTCGCAATTTCCGCAGGCGCTGCGCTTGCCAGCGATGCCAATGGAAATTTGTTCAACGTGAATATCAGCGCGCCCTCCGCGCCCGTGATCTCGACAAACGTGTTATTGCCCGCCGCGGGCCGGGCGCTCGCCGTCGCCGGTTCGTCGCTCTTCGTCGCCGATGGCTCTGCTGGATTGTTGACATTGAACCCGTCGTCGCTTGCCGTGCTCGCAACAAATACGTCAACAGGAATTGACGCGGGCGACATCGCCATCGTCAGCAACACACTTTATCTCGCGAACGGTTTCGGCGGTGCGCAGGCATACTCCATTTCCAGCACGCCTCCGGTTCTGCTCGGCACGTTCCGCACGTCCACCCGCGCACTCGATGCCGCGGCAATCGGCCCGGCACTTTTTGTTGCGGGCGACGAGGGTGGTCTGCAAGTTCACAGCCTGTTGAATCCGTTGCAGCCCGCGCTTCAAGCCGCCGTCGCAACTGTCGGCAATGCCCGCAGCGTCGCGGTGGCCGCGCCGTTTGTCTTCGTTGGCGACGCGATCGGCGGACTCGCCATTCTCAATGCCACGAATCCGGCCGCGCCCGCCATCGTCGGTATGTATTCCGGCACCAATACAGGACTCGGCCTCGTCCGCCGCGTCGCCGTGAGCGGATCGCGCGTGGTGCTGACGGATGGCAGGCAATTGCAGTTGGTGAATGTCAGCACGCCTTCCGCGCCTTCACTCATCGCAACGAATGTGCCCGGCGGCTTCGTGTTCGACATCGCGGCCAGTATGTCGAACGTGGTGGCCGCCTGCGGCCTCGCGGGCGTGCGCATCATGAATCCGGCCAACTTGAACATCATCGGCAATTACAGTTCCGGTTCGCCCGTCGTCGGCGTCGCTGTCAACGGTTCGACCGCATATCTCGCCAACGGTTTCGGCGGCTGGCAGACGTTGAGTATCGCGAATCCCGCCGCGCCCACTGTGGTGCAGTCATCGGCCGGCTCCGTCTTCGGGATTGCTGCCGCCGGTTCGCTCGCATATTTGACCGACGCCCGCAGCAAGGCGCAAGTGATGAACGTCTCCGCGCCGCTCACGCCCGTGTCGGCTGGAACATTCGCCACGCTGTCCGGCGCGCTCCGCGTCAGCGCGATGGGCGGACTAGCGCTCGCATCCGAGGACGAATCGGGTCTCGCGATTTTGAACGCCAGCCCGAACGACATCAATCTGGACGGCCTGCCCGACACCTGGGAGCAGCAGCAAATCGTGAACGTCAATTCCAATGGAACCATTCATTCGATCTGGGATGTGCAGCCCGGCACTGAGGGAGCAAACGGATACACCTATGCGCAAAGCTACATCGCCGGCCTCACGCCGTCCGATCCCGATTCCGTCCTTGCCGTGCAAACGCCCGCCGCCTCGGCCAATTCGCCATCGAAGTTTGTCGTCACATGGGCTAGCGTCGCCGGGAAGACTTACACGCTCTACAAATCCACCAACCTGGTCACGGGCTTCTCGTCGGTCACAGGCGGCCTCAACGCCACACCTCCGGTGAACAGCTACACCGACACCGTCAGCGGCGTCATGAACTTTTACATGATCTCAACACCGTGAGTACCCCGCCCAAAATCGCGGCGTTGTTTTTGATCTTCGCCGCATTCACGGCCACGGCTGAAGAACCGCGGTTGCTGACGTGGGAAGGCCACACGATGGGCACGATCTACTCCGTCAAGATTGCCGGAGTTACGCCTGATGAGAAACTCGCCGCGAGCCTGCGCGCGGCTGTGGAAAAGCGGCTTGATGAAATCAACCGGCAGATGTCGCACTACCAGCCCGACAGCGAACTGTCGCGATTCAGCAACAGCACCTCGACAGCGCCGTTCAAAGTCTCAGCCGAGTTCGCACACGTGATGCGGCATTCACTCGAAGTGAATCGCGACTCTGGCGGCGCATTCGATCCAACGCTCGGCCCGCTGATCAATCTCTGGGGCTTCGGACAGAACGGCATCACCGGACGGGTACCGTCCGACGAGGACATCGCCGCCGCGCAAATCAAATGCGGCGGGAGCCACGTTCATGTTACCGCGAACGACGAACTGCAAAAGGACATTCCCGAATTGCAGCTGAATCTCAGCGGCGTGGCGAAAGGCTATGGTGCCGACGAAGCCTCGCGCGCGCTGCGCGAGCGCGGCTACACCAATGTTTTCGTCGCCGTCTGCGGAGAGATCGTCGCGTCCGGCGTCAACCCCGATGGCCAGCCGTGGCACGTCGCCATTGAGCGCCCGCTGTACGAAATCGAGCACGGCGCGGAGTTGACCGCCATCGTGCCGCTGTCCGACCGCGCGCTCTCCACCTCCGGCGACACGCACAACTTCTTTCGCGACGCCGGCGGAAGAGTTTTCGCGCACATCCTCGATCCCGCCACCGGCCGTCCCGTCAGCAACAACGTCGCCAGCGTCACCGTGATCGCGCCCAACGGCCTCACCGCCGACAGCCTCACGAAACCGCTTTACATTCTCGGCGTTGAACGCGGCCTGCGCTGGATCGAATCGCGCCCGGACACCGCCGCGCTCTTCATCATCCGCGACGAATCCGGCCATCTCCGCCTCGTCCCCAGTAAACGTTTTCCAAATTTAGAAATCCTGAAATAGCAGAGGACACCCGCCAGTGCGCACATCGAGGCGGCGCTCTATGCGCTCGCCGTGCCCTGCGTGGCGATCGCGCCGGCCGTCGGATGAACAAACTCGGACCGCTTCCGAAGGAGAAGATGGCGCGCAAGTGCGCGATCAAAGAGAGAATGCAGCGCCGGCATCGTCACAGCGACTGCGTTAACCGGCTCGCGCTGGTGAACGCAGGAAGGTATGCATTCGCGCATAAGAGCAACGGCATCGGCTCACGGCGATGAGTGTCGTAGTGCAGGCGTCTCTCGGTCGTCCTTGCTGACCGATGCATTGATCGCGGATTTGAAGGCATCGAAGGCGGTCTTCCTCCGGCTGACCTGCCAGGTGCAGGCGCCGCCCTTGGCCACCGCCACCAGTCCGTAGTCCGATTCGCCGCCTTCGCCGAAATAGGGCTCATCGAGCAGTTCATAGACAAAGAACGCTCCAATTCCCGGATTGGCGCGAAGCTGCCTCGCGGTCCTGCCCACGTAGTCGGCCTGTTCCTGCTCCTTGCCGTGCTTGCTGCCATCACGGCGGTTGATTTCGGTGATCCATAGCGGCTTGTTGAATCGCTTGAGATACTCGACCAGATTCACCCGGCCTTGCACATTCGTGATCTCGCCGCACTCGGAGTACCAATGCCACGAAAGAATGTCGAAAGGCACGTGGTCCTCCATCGCCAGCCGCTCAATGAATCCGTAATGAAGCCAGCCGGCCGTGTCTACGATGGTCAGCGCGTCTGGATCACTAGCCTTCACGCCATCATGAAGGCCGAGAATCTCCGCCTTCACCTTCTGATAACGCGCCTCGTTGAAATCGTCGGGATTGCTGCCTTCGGCATCGCCCCACTCCCAGAGCCTGCCGCTTCGGCATCTCTCCCCCTTGCGGATCATCGCATAGGCATCGAGTTCATTGTTCAGCTCCCAATGGGTGATCCGGCCTTTGTACCGTCCGACCACCTGCCGCGCATACGTGAAAGCCGCCTCGCGAATCTGGTCGGCGGTCGCCTTGTCATCGCGCGCGCCGGGGTCTGAGAAGAGGACCGGCAGCAGCTGCAGCTTGCGCTTTTCAGCTCCAGAAAGCAGTCCGTCCATCCGGTCTGTGTTACTGATGAATCCGTCGAGTGAGAGGTCGAAGCGATACCATGTCGCTCCCAGCTCCGCCACGAGATCAAGCTGCGTGGCAATCGGCACCTGCCAGTAGGCTTCCTGCGAGAAGCTGTGTCCGTTGATCCCCCAGTGAAAGCTCTCCCCGGTCTTGGTCTGTGCCGCGATCTCGCAGAAAGGCCAAAGCAGAATCGGCAATAGAGCTATCCTCAATTTCATCATCGGTCGCTCAAATAGCCTTTCCAAAGATTTCCCCCTTCTCCCGGCTCAAGGTTGAACCCACTGGACGCCCTCGATGGTACGTGAGGAACCGTCCTGCTTGTCCTGGTTGATGGACGGGCAGTACACCCGTGTCGTCATGGTTCCCTTCTTGGTGTCGATTTCGAGCAGGCGTGTGGGATTGGTCGTTTTGTCGTGGTAGCACTGCAGAAACTGATAGATCGTATTTCCCTTCGCTCCCACATCTGTCCGGTATCCGTGACTGCCCACATGACCGCTGAAGACCAGACGGACATTGGTGTACGGGTTCATCACCTGGTCGAAGATGTACTGCGGACTGTTGTCGCCGTAGCCGCCCTTGTTCTGCTGGATGGTGCTGTCCCCGTTCAGGTGCGCATGCGTCAGGAAGATGATATTGTGGTTCGGGTGGTTCGTCACAACTGTCCTGGCCCAGTCCACGGCAGGAGTTCTCGCCCAGAGTTCCAGATTGATGACCAGCCAGTTCAACCCGCCCGCGGTGAAGGTGTGATACGCGTTGTCAATTTTGCCTGTCTCAAAGGTGCCGGCGAGCAATACGAACCGGTTCGTGGGAAAATACGTATTGTACTTGGTTGTGTTCCTCAGATTCGCGTTCACGTTCCCCGGGGCCGCACTTCCGCCATCCACCCGGACCGCCGCGGTGTCGTGATTTCCGATCGCCGCCGCGAACGGCAGGTGTGCGTTGTCCAGCACTTCAAGTCCCTGGCTCTGATGAGCGTACTGGGTGGCATCGTTGAAGTTCATCAGGTCCCCACACTGCAACACCATCTTCAGATTCAGGGCGGCACGGTTGTCCACGAGCCACTGCAACCGGTCCCTGAAGCGGGTGTCGGATGTCTCCATCTGCGCGTCCGGGATGATGGCCAGCGTGAACTTGTCCTCGCCCCGGGCAGGCCGGGCGAGCAGGCCGCTGAACAGCAACGCAGCCAGAACGAGGTGCAAGTGCGGCCTCCCGATGGAGACACATTCCCCGTTGGGCTTGGAAAGAGCGGCCATCGCCGCCTGGCCATGCGTGATTTTCTTCATTGCAGTTCCTTTGTTCGCTCAGCTCCTGCGATTTCTTCTCGCGCACCCGGGACACTCTGCGGGAAACCTATCGCGGGAAAGTTTTTTCTGTTGCGCATGACGATCAGGACAGATCCTGATCGCCTCGTGCAGCGCTACGCCACGCTTGATGCCCAGGGCCTACGCCTCGTAGCTGGCGCACGCGATGATATTGCGTTCCTTGCCCGTGACCATCGGTCGGCTCTTGTATGCCGGGTTCAGCGGTGATCCATTTTCTGTGGCTGTCAAACCACTTGTCTTCCAACCATTGGAATAACCGCAGTGCCATGCGCGGACACGACGGGCCGGTGGCGACAAGGCCGGCGGCGAACAGCGCGTACCGACATGCGGAAATCAGGCGCGCGCTTTGCCACGGCTGCCGGAATTCTTCGCTGGCGCGCGTGCGGCGGTTCGGATACGAAGCGGCAAATGAATTGTGAACGGGCAGAACCCTCAGTGCGACGGTCATGAAGGAAGAAACAAGATTTCCCAACTGGCAGTCGCGGCTTTTCTTGTCGGCGATCTCGCAGCGGCAGCCGATTCTTCCTTCGCAGTTGCCGCGCCCCGTCCTGGGATTCTTGCGGTGGTATGAAAAGCACGTGTTGAAGGTGGACGATGCCGCGAAGCCGCCGGACCGGCCCGTGTTTCTGCTGGGCATGCCGCGGTCGGGCACGACGATGTTGCAGGACATCCTCTGCTCGCACCCGCAGATCGGCTACATCAACAACACGATGAATTTTTTCCCGGACAGCTTCTGTTTCATCGATCACTACCGGCGGAAGCTGGGCCTTGATTTCGAGGGGGACCGCTATCTGGCCGACAGCGTCACGGTGACGGCCGGTTCGCCGAGCGACGCGGTGAGCATGTGGTGCAAATGGTTCCACGTTGATGTCTATGATCTTTTCTACGCGCCGCGGACGATGGCGGATTTTCCGCCGGAACTGATCAATGAGATTCACTCGGTCGTGAGCAAGGTGATGTGGTGCTATTCCGGCGGGCGGACAAGGTTTTTCAACAAGCTGCTTGCGGTGATGCCCTACATTGAAAACGTCCGCGATATTTTCCCCGGCGCGCGTTTCGTTCACATCATCCGCGATGCGCGCAACACGGCCAATTCGATGCTGAAGCTGTACCGGACGGAAGTGCAGCACCAAAAGGACATGGATCTTGTTCATCGCGACCCGGTGAAGGGCGATCAATTTTTCGTTTCGTATCCGCGCTTGCCGAAACTGGCCAGTTACATTTCGCAATTCGGCCTCGATGACATCCGGACGACCGCACATTTGTGGAACGACGAGGTCACCTACATCGACTCGATCCGCGGGGCGATCCCGAATTTTTACGAGGTTCGCTACGAGGACATCGTCGCCGGCCCCGAACGCGAAATCAGCAGGCTGCTCGAGTTTTGCGAGCTGTCGCCGCTGGATGATTCGTGCGGTGCGATCTGGAAAAAAATCCGCGAAGTGGGCACGCTGCGGCACTCAAACAAGTACGAAAATTTTTCCATGGTCGAGGAAATCTGCGCGGAGAACATGCGCAAACACGGCTACGCGACCGGCTGATCATTTCTTCGCGATGCTGCTGTGCCACGTTGCGATCATCACATCGACAAGGCGGGTCGGAAGCAGCCGCAGCGTCCGCGCAAGCCACGCCTCCGTGCCGACGGGATAGCGGTGTTTCGGGCGGCGCGCATCCAGCGCGATCTGCACGGCGACCGCAACGCTTTCCGGCAGCGGGGCGGCCTGTAACTCGTGATCAAGAACCTGCCTGAGGATTTGAAAACTTGCGTCGTATCGCTCCCGCGCTTCGGCCGGCAGACCGGAAAATATTCCTTCGGCCTCGCGAAATCCCTTGTCGAGAATCGGCGTCTTGATCGTGCCGGGTTCGACGTTGATGACCGGAATGTGCCACGGCCGCAGTTCGCGCCGCAGCGAGTCGGTCACCCCCTCGATGGCGAATTTGCTGGCGGCGTATGCGGTGAAGAAAGGCAGCGCGATGAAGCCCGCGCCGGAACCGATGAAAACGATGCGCCCGTTGCCGGCGCGAATCAGCGGGAGAAACGCCTGCGTGACAGCCATGTGGCCGATGACATTCGTTTCGAAGATGCGGCGGACCAGTTCGACCGGCTGATGTTCCTGCGGCGCGGCGACGGCAATGCCGGCGTTGTTGACCAGGGCTTGCAGTCCGTTTGCACCGGCGGCCTCGCCGATGATTTTCTTTGCGGCGGAGATCTGCCCGCTGTCGGTGATGTCGAGCGTGAGAGGCCGGATCGCCTCGTGTAACGTCCGCAGCTCCGCGGCGGATTTTTCCGAGCGAACTCCGGCGAATACCTGCCAGCCGGCATTTGCGAGCCGTACGGCAATCGAGCGGCCGATGCCGGACGAGGCACCCGTCACCAAAACATTTTTCTGCGTTGAAGCCACGTTTCGATCTTCCATGTTGAACCGGCGGCACTCTTCGCGAATCAGCGCCGGAGGCGCAATGTAATTTCCTCTGATGATCGGAAGTTCCAATGATTGGAAGTTTGCGCCGCGCATTTATCCAATGGTTGGAAATTCCGCCCGGCATGTTTGCGGCGCGCCATTCAGACACATGCGGCGGGCATCATGGAACCCACGGAATGGTCGGCGTGGGCCGGGGCAGATCGAGTCTGCCGCCGATCGGCGGCAGCGTGGCGGGATGATAGCCGCCGGATTGCCAGACGAGAAAATGGCAGGGCGAGTGGTCGAGATTTTCGCGGAATTTGAAGCGGACGGCGCGTATGCCGATGCCTTCGGTGGCAACGATGGTGGCAGTGAAAATCGACGTGGTAAAAATTCTTCCGGGCGGTGGCGGTTCTTCGGCGGTGTGGAAAATTCGTTCGTAGCGGTGCGTAAGCAGGAATGGCTCGTCGAAGGTGAGCAAGAGGGTGTCGTCGGATTCGCGCAGGAAATGTTCGCCGAGGCGGGCCATGGCGAGGAAGTGTGTGACGGTGTTGGTGTCGTTGCGCACAACGGTCCACGTCGGCTGCATCGAGAGGGCGAGGAGTGTGGACGGGCTGTTGAGGAAAACGAAATTCCGGCGGTTTGTGACGGGACCGATGTCGGCGGCGAGGATGGCCTCGCGGTCGGCGGCGGCCATGGCGGAGAACATGCCGGCGCGAATGAAATTGACGGGGACGGCGATGACGATGCTGCAAATAATGAACACGGCAGCCACGAAGCGCGAACGGCGGTCGGCAAGGATATCGCGGAAATCGCCGAGGCTGTCGAGCAGCACGCCGAGCAGCAGCGAACTGCCGACGCAAGTGCTCATGAGCAACCGATCCGAAAGCGTGACGCCAGCCATCGGCAGCAGCGCGGCGACCATCCAACCAGCGGCAAACCATGCGAGCGGTATCGCGCGGAGGCGGTGCCAGAGCGTCCGCAAAAGCAGGACGAAGAGGACAATGTCGAGCGCGAGAACCGGCCAGTAAAGTTGCGGGCGCGTGAAAACCAGGTCGGTGGAAACGCCGAAGAAAAGGCTGCCGGTGGCGAGCGGGAAAAGCGCGGCGAGCCGGCCGATGTAGGTGAACGTGCGGTGTCCCGGCGTCGCGTAGTTTTGCGACGTGGTGCCGTGGCCGGTGGCCAGATAGATCGCAAGATAAGCCGCGGTGATGAGGATGAAAATCCAAAGGACCGGAGAGCGCAGCACGCGAAGGCAGCGGGCGAAAAAAGTTTCGCGTCGGCCGGGAGCGTCGAGGATCAGCAGATAAAATCCGATGAGCAGAAGTCCGACAAGCCCGGATTCCTTGGACATGCAGGCGAGAAGGAAAAACGAGGCGCTGGCGACGAGCCGGAGGCTTCCGCCGAGGCGGCGGTAGCGGCAGAAATTGAGCATCATCGCGATGACAAAAAGACTCGAACACAGTTCGTTCCTGTTCGCGATCCATTCGACGGGCAGCGCATGGTTTCCGCACAGAGCATAAAATGCCAGCGCCCACGTGGCGGCCCGCGGCGTCGCGCCAAGATTGATGAACAGCCGCCAGACGAGAAACAGGATTATCGCGAAGAGCGCCAGATTTGTGATGTGGTATCCGGCGGCCCAGTTGCCGTGAACCAGGCTGTCGAGCCAGATGGTCAGGCTGGAAACCGGGCGGAAGAAGCGGACTTTGAAATCCGGCGAAACCCACCACGGCGCGAGGTTGCCAGCATTTTCCGCGGCGGCGGTCCAGCTCCAGAAACTGAAATCATACAGCCGCGTCGGCGCGGCATCCGGCCATTTCATGCCGTAGCGCAGCATGTATTGATGCAAAAAATCGTCGTACTGAAATCCACGCCAAAGCGACGGCGTGTGGATCAGCAGCGCGATCACAATCAGCAGGCCCGCCACAACCGGCGTGCGAAAAAGGCGCGCGCGGCGAGGCGCCGCAATTTCTTCGATTGCCTTTTCGCCGCTCACCGCGTGCACGCCTCACGGCATTGCGAACGGCAACGAACGCAAAACCTGTGCTGCGATGTTTCGTGGTTTCCAATCATTGGGAAAAATCGGTACGCAACTATCCAATGATTGAAAGATTTGGCAAGTCCTGCGCGACGGGCCTCGTGACAACTGTGCGCAGGCGGTCATGAACGGCCTTTTGATAGCGCCGCCAAAATTCTTCAGGCACTCCAGCGCCGAGGACGCTGACGCACAGACGATTGTTGATGGTTAGACCGCTGACGACCAGCGACGGGCCAAGTTTGTCATTCTTGGCAAATGTTGAACATTCTTCCACCATCAAACTACCGTATTTGCTCCGGATTCCGCTTGGTTTTAGGGCGATCACCATCAGCGTGTCACGCTTGGGGATTTTCATAAACATCTTCCGGTTTGCAAACCTTGCCATGTTGAACAGAATTTGCGGACCCCCAACCTTCATGAAATCAATCAACTCGTCGAAGATTTCACGCCCAACATCCCAGATCATCTGCTGCCGGCCGACAGTCATGATTTTTTTATAACCGCTGATGAAGCATCCGAGATCATGCGGATTGACCGGGCCGGCGGGTCCGTTCAGAGAACGGCGGATGTCGATCGAGACGCGACAACGCAACTGCATCTCTTGATCGGGCATGATGTCAGTCAGCGCAAAGATTCCTGCGGCAAAGAGAATCCCCGACATCGTGGTGCCCTCTTCACAACAGCGCTGTTCCAAGTCAGCATTCTCTTGTTCGGAGAGTACCGTCCGATCCATCAAGGGCGCAGCGGGTGGTTGTTGCGACTGCGGCAGCGCAACCCAATTACCCCGTCGTCCGCCGCGGCGATTCCACACCATGCGCACAATGACGGCCAACCGCTGCAGGAAACTTTCTGGAACTGGTGCGCGCGACACCACCACGAGCGGCAGCGAAGCAACCGCCGGAAGCATTCCACCGTGTTCCGCCTCTTCGTAAAACTCCAGCAAATCATGCAGGCCGGCAAAGATGCAAACAGCATCGGAGATGGCGTGCGACATGACCAGGATAATGTCACAAATTCCACGCGAACGATTGCGCAACACGTGGAGTCGGGCCAGCGGCCCGGTCGCAAGATTCATTTTTGCAGAGACTGCGCGATAAGTCTCGGCCTGCCACGCGAGATTTTCCGTTTCACAATCCGTGATTTCGATCGGGATCGGCTGCGGCGTTGTAGAAACTTCATAACATCGATGCCCATCGTCCGTCTTGAAAATACGCGCCCGCAGTTTCGGGTGACGAAGTTGCAGTCGGGACAATGCCGTGCGGAGAGGCTCTTCCTCGACGCAGCCGCGAACTCGCGCAATGACCGCCGAGACCGAATCGCCGTCGAAGGCCTCCTGAATCTCGCACATCATATCTTCCGCGGGACTGAGTCGAACCTGATGCGGCGACAGGCCGGTGCCTTTGGGTGAATCAGGCGCGTGCATGACTGAAGCATTCGACGGAGAAGTCAGAGCGATCCATAAAGTTCAAGATATCGTTCTTTCAAGCGTCTGTTGATTTGCTTGTAGGTCGTGGACTCGTCTTTGAATTCCGAGAGAGGAATCGGATCGCTGAATTCGAGCGTGACGGTGAGCGGCTTGCGAAGCCATCGAAAGAAGTCTGGGTTCAGAAGAATGCGAGACAGATGCTCGCGCCTGTCGCCCTGAAGGCGGAAGAAGATCACCTGCGCGGGCACGTCTCCGATGTTGCTCATGATCAGGCCGACGCCCTCCCTCCAGTTGTTCACTCCGCCGAAGTATCCGCCGGTTGGCTTGAGCAGCAATGAACCACCTTTTGTGACGATTTCGGCGGCACGCAAAATAGTCTCCAAGTTTTTTTTTGCCACGGCAGCCAGATCAATTCCGTAACCGAAACGATACACAAACTGAGCCCATAGTGCTTCCTTTGGATTCGTGCGGAAATCCGGCACCGTGAAAGCCGGAAGACACCGGTCAGAAACGATCTGCCCGACTCTTTTCCAGCCGGGCGCTCCGATGAAATAGACATCATCGCGTCGGGTTTGCGACAGCAGCGCGAAGCCCACAGCGGGTGATAGATCCGTACCAATGATCAATTGAGGACCCGTCGGAGCGATGCCACCGCGCAAGACGTTCACAACAACGTGACTCTCGCGGGCCGCCCACTCCATGACTTTCCACATCGGCTCGCGCGAACCCAGCAATCTCATCCCACGCAGCAAGGCTGTATTGAACGGATTCAAGCAGTTCAACCACGGGCGCACGGGAACTGAATCTGTAGCTGTCGTCAATTGCATTTGCTCCGCAGATGTCTGCGCATATCCACGAATGGAAACGCCATTTCTTCTTACGAGAACATGCTGTTTGCTGTCAAACCCATATTGCGACTTGTAGTTTTAATCATTGCCTTTGGTTGAGCCGCAAGGTAATTCACATCCGAGATGTTGGTGCGCAAAAAATGACCGCTCGCGACTCCCAATCATTGGAAAAAAGCGGGCGCGGAATTCCCAATCATTGGAAATTTGCGATGGAAAAAGACGAACGCATGGAGAGTGATCATGACACGCGATGAAATACTTCGCCATCTGGAACGACTGCTTGAGGTGGTGCCGAATTCACTGTCAGGCAACGAGCGGCTGTCGGGCATTCCCGCATGGGATTCCATCGCCGTGCTCGCATTCGTCACCACGACTGAAGAAATCTGGGGCATCTTGTTGGACGCCGAACAGGTTTCTGGCTGCCAGACGGTCAACGACCTGCTGACCCTTGTGCGAGTTTAGAAAGCCATGCAACGAACAAAGGGCTCCATTCTCATCGCCGGCGCATCCCGCGGCGTCGGCGAACAAATTGCGCGCCATCTTTCGGCGTGCGGTCACAAAGTTATCCTGGCGGCCCGTTCTGCCGAACGTTTGAATGCCATCGCAAACGATCTGTCATGTGCGGCCATCGCACCGGTTGACTTCGCGAAGCTCGAAACATTGCCGGACTGGTTCGAAAATATCGTGCGCACACACGGCCCCCTCAGCGGCCTCGTCTATTGCGCCGGCATCCTCGTCGCCAGACCGCTGAAGCTGCTCGAAATCCCCGCAATGGAAGAAACTTTTCGCGTCAATGTCATGGCACCAATGTTGCTCGCCCGCGAATTCCGTCGTCCGAACGCATTCACTCCGCCGGCCTCCATCGTCCTCATCAGTTCTGTCATGGGCTTGGTCGGACAACCCGTGCAATCCCTATATTCCGCATCGAAGGCCGCGATGCTCGGCTTCGTCCGCTCCGCCGCGTTGGAACTCGCACGCCAGAAAATCCGCGTCAACGCCGTTGCACCGGGACTGGTCGAAACCGATCCAGTCCGCAAGCTATTTTCTACACTGACTGAAGAGCAGCGGGCCGCCATCGTCGGCGCTCACGCGCTCGGCCTCGGCCAGCCGATGGACGTGGCAAAGGCTGTGGAATTTCTCGTCGGCGAAAATTCAACGTGGATCACGGGAACGACACTCGTTGTGGACGGAGGATATACCGCGCAGTGAAAACAGTTTTGCGATCGGTGATTCGCGACAGGAAATATTTTCCTCCGGCCGAAAAAAATGCGGCATAACCGCCGAGCAAGCGGCGGACGCTCGTTTTCGTCGTGTTCACATTTTGCCAACGATTAGTTTGCCACCCGTTTCACTGCGAGGTTCACATGAAAATGTCTTCTCCGAAATGGACGGTCATTGCCGGAATCGTCGCGCTCGCGGGCTGCGGTAGTCCTTCGTTTGATGCACTCGACAAGAATCACGACGGCCAGCTCACAGCCGATGAAATCCCGGCAGCCCAGCGCGACGCCTTTTATGCCGCCGATCTCGTTGGCAATGGTTTTATCACCCGCGACGAATTCCCCCAGTTTAAGCGCGCGCTCGATGAATTGCGCGACCGCGGGAACCTGGAAATCATCCGCGATATTCCGTACGCCGGCACCGACAATCCGCACCAGCGGCTCGACCTCGGCCTGCCCCGCGACCGCAAGACGCCGCTGCCGCTGATCGTTTTCATCCACGGCGGATCATGGAGGCACGGCGACAAGCGCGGCGGTTACTGGGTGCTCGCGCCGTTTGCCCGCGATGGGCGTTACGCTCTGGCAACGATTGAATATCGCTTCACACAGGAAACCACGTGGCCGTCGCAAATCCACGACTGCAAGGCTGCGATCCGCTGGCTTCGCGCCAACGCCCCGAAATATGGGATTGATCCGAACCGTATCGGCATCTGGGGCCACTCTGCGGGCGGGCAACTCGTCTCCATGCTGGGCCTCAGCGCCGGCGTGCCGGAAATGGACGGCAACGTCGGCCACTTCACCAACATGTCAACCGCGGTGAGCTGCGTGGCCGATTACTCCGGCCCGCAGGATTTCATCACGCTTGCGCATTCCACCAACATGATGCACTTCGGCGCTGCCGATTCCGTCGAATCCAAACTGCTCGGCGGACGCGCCGATGAGCGGCCCGAAGTTGCGCGCGCCGCTTCGCCCGTCCTCTACGCCACCAGCAACGCGCCGCCGTTCCTGATCGTTCACGGCGAAGAGGACAACATCGTACCTATCGCCCAGGCCGAAGAGCTTTACAGCGCTCTTCAGGCCGCGCATCCCGCAGCGTCTCCTGTTTTTCTCCGCGTCGCCGACACAAAACATTTCCCTTTCGGCGACGGCCCCATCGGCTTCACGCGCCGGTTCTTCGACAAACACCTGCTCGGCGAATCCGTAGAGTTGGAGAGCAAAACCATCAAGAACTGAACAGTTCGGTGTCCACTTCGGGTGAATGACGTTGCGGCTCCTTGCCGGAAGTTTTCAGAATTCAGACAGCAAGAAGCTGAAATCAAAATCGCAATTTCTGAATTCCTGCTTCCAATTTTTTCAAGCCGGTGCGGCAATGGGCGCGCTGTCTTTGATGGCTTCGCGCAGATGCCTGAGCACGGCGTCATGGAAGGCGGTGGCAAATTCCACGGAAACGGAGGCGGCATCGATGCTGAGGTGAAGTCTGCCGCGGATGGCTACGCCCCATAAACTGAGGTACGGGCCGGAATGGTCGTGTTTGGCCAGTGGTGTGCAGCCTTCGACAATGAAGTTGCCGTACTGGCCGCAAATCAGGTTTCCGCCGAGATAGTTCATAAGCATGGTCACACGCGTGGGCAGTTCCTGAACCCGGTTGGGCCGGAGGATGCGAAGGATGTTGTAAAACATCTGAGGGCCACCGCCCATGATGCTGGCCATAAGGTCTTGATAGGCGCGGGTGGCGAGCGGCCAGAAAGAAGTACTGCGGTCAACTTCATAGTTTTCTTCGTAGCCACTGATGAAAACTCCGAGATCATTGTTGGTGACCGGACCTGCGGGGCCGGCGAGCAGCCGCCGGATGTTGATGGGATACCGTCGCCTTCGCGTGAGTCATGAACCACGCTGAGGATGTTTTCCATCGGGCTCAAAAGAACCCGCACAGGTGCGGGCTGCCCGCTCAGATTGTCATGATTCGCCTGCCTTGAAGCCATGTTCCAAGAGCAAAGCATACACACCCGCCAACTTCAACAAGAACTCATTTTTCCAATGATTGGAAATTCGCGCTGCGGTTGTTTCCAATCATTGGAAGTTTCGATTTGCGCCGGAGTCAGGTCTCGAACGCGCAACGGTCGAAGACGTCCTTGAAGTCGGAGCGTATCTGCTCGGGCGTGAGATTGAACTCGTTGAGGGTGGTCTTGTGCCTGCTGGTGAAGTTGCGCTGCTTTTCTCCTTCGTGTTTGAGGAGTTCGTCGTAACGCGGAGACAATGAATAGCCGAACTTTTTGTAACACGCGCGAACGACATCGCCGGGACGGCGCAACAGATGGTCGTGAATGATGATTTCACATGTGGCGGGGTCGGCTTGCTGCAGGGAGGCCAGAGGATAGCGAAACATTTCGCGCAGGAATGGATAGAGCCGCGTCTGCTGCGCGGGCCAGTTTTCCATGTCGGCGTTGGCTTCGAAATGCCGGCGGCCGAGGTCGAGAATGGACGGCACCGCGGCCAGCGGATTGCGCAGCGTGTAGATCATGCGGCAGCCCGGAAAAAAACGGTACAGGCTTTTCACGCGAAGGCCGGCGAGCGGCGCCTTGGTCAGCAGGATGCGGTTTCCGCCTTTGTAATAGGACTGCCGCTGGATGCACGCGCGGAAAAATTTCATCACACGTATTCGGTCTTTCTCACGAGCTTGTTCGTCGAAATAAAATATCCAGTCGAGCTGGGTCGCGTTCATCAATAGAAGCTGGCCGATGGGCACGCAGACGGTGTGCATCAGCAGCCGGTCGTCTTCGGCAAGTTCAAACAGACCCATGTCGTGAATGTCGTCGTAGTGGCCGAGCAAGCGCTCCTGTCGCCGCAAAATCATGGCCTTCAGGCGGCCACCGTGCTGTTGATCGAAGCGACCGATCCACGCCAGCACCTTCTTCTGGAGAATTGACGGAAAAATTGTTTCCCAGACGCGAAAACTGAAAAACAGTTCGTCGTCCTTCGCGATGAGTCCCTGAAGATAGGTCGTTCCGCTGCGCGGGTGGCCCACGATGAACAACGGTTTGTCGATGCTGATGCGCCGGAAGCCGGGAAAAAAAACGTGGTCAAGCAGGAGGCAAGCCGCAGTGAACAATTCGAAGATCGGAAAGAGCAGGAAGTAAATTCCGAAGCCGAGGGCGCGTTTCGGCGTCAGCGGAAAATTGACGTCCCGGGACCGGAAATAGACCAGATACATGAAACGGAAAAAACTTCTGAAATCAAAAAACATACAGGTGCAAGGTCTTTCTTCTTCTTCTGGAATTTGGCCTAATATTTTGTTTGGCCGCCGCATTTCCCGCCGTAAAGGTTACCATCGAATGAACGTTGCGCCCCACGAATAACCGACGCCGAAACCGACGAGCATCACGCGCTGGCCGCGCTTGAGGACGCCCTGCGCGGATGCATCCCGCAAGGCTATCGGAATCGTCGATGAGACGGTGTTTCCAGTTTCACGACAGCTGATGATGAATTTCTCCGGAGGCAGCTTCATCGTCTTGCGCAGATGATCGAGCATAAATTTGTTCGCCTGATGGAAGACGAAAAGATCAACGTCCTGTATGGTGAGATCTGCGCTGGTTAGCAATTGCGAGACGGCCGCGGGGACAGCTTTCATTGTAAAATCAAAGATTTCCATGCCGTTCATGAAAAGATTGTTGATGGTGCGAACGTTTCCGCTTTCGTCGGACTTCGGTTCGGCGTTGGCAACGATGGATGCACGCATGCCACCGGTTGGCACAATAAGATTCTGAGCTCCGCGGCCGTCTGTTCCGAAAACGAAGGGTCCCAGGCACGGCGTGGCCTTGTTGTCAACGCCATCCGAAAGGGACACAAGCGTGGCGGCGGCGGCATCGCCGAAAATCGTACGGACGCTGCGATCCTTTGGGTGGATGAACTTGCTGTAGGTTTCTGCGGTAATCAGCAGGAGGTTGCGCGCCAGTCCGGTTTCGATCAGACCTTTTGCCAGGCCGAGACCGTAAACATATCCCGAGCAGCCGAGGTTGAAATCGAGCGCCCCGGCCGAGGTGGGAATACCGAGTTTGTCTTGAAGCAGACACGCCGTGGTTGGCAGGAAATAATCGGGACTCTGCGTGCATAACAGGATAAAATCAATGTCGTCAGGCCGGCAGACCCCGGATAAAAACAGCTTCTGTGCTGCGCCCACAGCGAGGTCAGAGGAACATTCGCCCATCCGGGCGACGTGACGCCCGGCAATGCCGGTCTTCAGCTCGATCTTTTCCGCCGACCAGTCGCCCATCTCGCGGGCCAGCTCAGCGTTCGTCAACTGCTGTTCAGGCAGAAAGTATTCTATGGCGCGGATGCAGGCTTGCATTTGGTTACAGTCTTCCCTGAAGTTTCTGCGTCAGCGCGCGGGTCATCTGCGATGACGGTCGTCGTCATTTGGTTACGTGATCGCCCAAAAGGGTGATGAGATCATTGACCGTTTTCGCGCGAACGACGCTCGACGGCGATATGGTCAAACCAAACTTCGAAGCGGCAAGCATGATGAATTCAAGCATCTTCATAGAATCCCAGCTTGTTAGCGACTGCACGTTTTCCACTCCACTCAGCGTGCCGGGTGCCACTTCCGCGATCTTGTCCATCAGGCGCAAGAATTCACCTTTACTCATGCGTGTTACCTTTCTCCGTCATCATTCGTTTTCAGGCTAGCATCTTAACAATTAGAGTCAAGGCGAGCGCAGGAATTTGGGAGCAACGAGCGCGAGTTATTGCGGTGATTCCGTTGAGCTGGTAAACATTTGCGGACGATTTCCATCGCATTCATCTGATGGGCAATCCGAAGACAAATGCCTGCATTTTGTGCTATATCAGGCGATATCTCTACCATGTCAATATGGATCTGGTCGATGAGAAGCAGCAGAAAGCGCGACGTGAATCTTTGTCAGAGGTAATGAGAACAGTCTCGCAGAATTGCAAACTTGATGCCAGGATAAAGCAAGGAACCTTTTCTTCCTCCGGTCCATTGGTTGTCGCTGCTGTGGCCGACCAATTCCACCGTGTATCTGCCCGCCAACGTCGGACTCGTGCTCGACATCGGAGGCTACTACAAGAACGTCATCACCCTCGCGCCATCGCTCAACATCACCTTTGCGGAAAGGCCGCCGTCAAGTTGATCGGCGGAGATTTTGTCCGCTTCCGCGGTCAGAACCCCGTCGTGCATCGTTCCATCACGGCGACATCGAGGCGGAGATTCGGTTTCTGAGCGCTGACAATCCCGACATGCTTCTTGGCGACGGCTTCGATGGCGTGATCGTGGACGAAGCGGCGCGTCTCGAAAAATCAGTTTGGGATCAAAACATCCGACCTGCACTCGCCGACAAACAGTGTATGGAAGCCCGTCGGTCATGCTGTTACAGGGGCACTAAATAGTTACATCTCACTGTAATTAGACTTATTACAAATACGCATCAAGATCTGACCGCGAATAGATGCAGAGCACGATTCGGGGCGATAAGGGGTCATTATGCCTGATCGATGCGGTACATTCATGGTACACGTTCGCCCGATTGAACGCGCAGTGAAAGGGTTCATATAGCCACTCGTGGCATCACTTCAGCGACAGGTGCTAAAACGTCGTCTCAACGGTCTGTGGCAGGGCTATGGTCGTTCCCTGTTCTTAACAGGAAATAACAGGAAAATTCGGCGACCGCGGTCCCTGGTTAAGAACCGGAAATAACCGGGAAATTCTCCGTTTAATAAACGGCAGAAAACATGGTTTTAGAAACCTTAGAAAACCATAAATTAGCCGGGCGCGGAAGTAACACTGAACCCTCGTTCACTTTCGGAACAACGCAGAAAAATAGTCTGCTGATGAAATCGCCGGACGCTTCGGACACCTTTTTCGAACCCTCGCGCATACGCGCGCGCCCACGAGCATGTGTGCATGAGTTCCAAACACCCGTCCGAAGCGTCCGGACTGCGGGGCTGGCGCGGCGCGTGCGGATGCAGGCGATGTGACAGCTCATGGGGAATGGGTGAAGTCACAGACGAGGGAAAACGCGGTTGCAAAGGGGTTTTCCCTGCTATGCCGGCGGCATCAGACGAGTCTGCCGGGCTGCATCGCGGATGTCGTCGCGGACTGATGCGATGACATGGCGAGGCTGACCGACAGTCTCGTCCCGCCGGCGCGTGGGCGCGTCGTTGTGGCGTGCGGCACGGTGCGGTGGCGGATCGCGTAGCTAAGGCTGTAGCGGAGTGCAGGAGACACGGCCCGGCGATCTCGCAGCGTCCCCGAATTGTCGGGGCACGGCGGAACGGCTCGCGCCAAGCGATGTCGCGGCACGTGATGTTTCCGAACATGACGTGGCGCGAAGTTCCGCGGTGAGCGTCCGCGAGTTCGCCGGGACGTGGCGACGGAACGCAGCGGAGGCCG
>CAIVKH010000268.1 GCA_903906425.1 uncultured bacterium | reverse complement strand
GTCTCCTCGACATCAACATTCGTTATGTCGCTTTTCCATCGTCGCGCTTATTCAACCCTTGCGCCTTTCGCCCAATCTTTGGACGGGCGCGCTGGCCCTTCGATGACTCAGGGACGGCACGCGACGCGGGCTCGCAAAACGCGCCCTCGAAATCTTGGCGCTCGCACTTTTGCTTCATCCGCGTCGCGCGCCTCTATGTGGTTTCCAGCCCCGCAAAGATTTCACGCACCCATCGTGGCCTTGCCCGCTTCGTTCGACCTCGAACGTCTCCGCAGTCGAGACTTGCCGACGCTCACGCCGTCACTTCACGAACTTCAATCGCGGCGATTCAAGTTCGCGACCAGCACATGCGCGACGACGCGCCCGATGCTGGATCGTTCCGACGTGGTCGCGCGGCGCGACCCGCTGCAAGACTCGCCCGCGAATCCGTCGCTCGGTCTCAACTCCGCGTTCTGCGTCCCCGCTGTTCGCGTCAAATCTTCGCCCCGTCAGACGCCGGCTGACCACTGACACCCCGGCCCGCGCAACGCAGGGCCTCGTCAGTCGTCAGCTATCCGGCGTCACAGACGCAGGACAAACCCCCTTGGCCGCCGCGTTTTTCCTCTCCGAAGACGGATTCACCTTTTCCCCGTCTTGCTGTCACGCCGTTTGCTTGGATTGCCAAACGTCGCGCCAGCCCCGCTTTTTTCCTTGAAGCACGCCGCCACCACGCGCACCGTTCTTTTTTAGAAAGCGAGGTTGTCATGACCAAACTTTTGAATGGCTGGGAAAACCCCAAATGCGGGGCTAACCATGCGCTCCCCAGTCTCTCGCCGGTAGTGACGTAAGCAGCAAAGCCTCCCATCGAGGTGCGTGGTTGCGCGGAATTGCATTGCATGGCTTTCGCGGACACGGATGACTACCCATCCGTGTCCGCGCATTTTCACCGCATCGCACTTTTTCGGCCATTCACTTGCAACTGAACCAACGTTCAGTTATGTTCTGCCACGCACTGAACGGAGTGTTTTTTACTGTTTAGGAAACACGATGTTCATTGCAGGCCAACCAGCAGGTCCGGGCCGCCCGAAAGGGTCGCTCGGCGGTCGCGCACGCGCCCTCATGCTTCTCGACGCCATTGTTGCCGAGGACGAATTTCAGCAGCTCATCGGCGACGCCATCCGCGACAACATCCGCGCGGACCCGATGAAGTTTTTCCGCCAGATCATCATGCCGCTGCTGCCGCAGGACGTGCGGTTGAAGCTCGGAGAAGAAGGAGCCGTCCAATGGGTATCGCTTTTGGATACTATCCGCACCCAACGCAGGAACGAATCCACCTGGATCGAGGCTACCGATTCCGCGCCGTCTGTTGCGGCAGGCGGTGGGGAAAGACCCGCTTTGCCGCCGCCGAACTCATTGACATCGCCGGCGAACGAGGAGGTCTCTATGCCTGGATCGCGCCCACCTACTACATCGCCGAGCGCGGGGAAGCCGCCGTCAAATTGATTGGCGGCGACTTTGTCCGCTTCCGCGGACAGAATCCCGTTCGCGCCTCGTTCCATCATGGCGATATCGAGGCCGAAATCCGATTCCTGAGCGCTGACAATCCCGACACGATTCTTGGCGACGGATTCGACGGCGTCATCGTTGACGAGGCGGCACGTCTCGAAAAATCTGTCTGGGATCAGAACATCAGGCCGGCACTCGCCGACAAACAAGGTTGGGCGGTTCTGATTTCCACGCCGCGTGCGCGAAATTGGTTTTTCGATTTTCATTCGCGCGGGCTTGATCCGGCCGAAATACTTTATCGCAGCTACACCTTTTCGAGTTTGGACAATCCGTATTTCCCGCGCGAAGAATTTGAAGAGGCGCGACGCACCACGCCGCAAGATATTTTCCGCCAGGAATACGAGGCGCAATTCCTCGAAGACAGCGCAGGCGTTTTCCGCAACATTGAGGCCTGCCTTACGCTCACGACGCCCGCGCTCACATCCGATGTCGCCATCGGCTGCGACATCGCGAAGCACACGGATTGGACGGTGTTGATCGCGATGGATAGAAAAACCGGCGTGTGCGTGGATTTCGAGCGGTTCAATCATCTCGACTGGCCGATCCAGAAGGAGCGCATTCTCGCGTTCTGCCGGAAGTGGCGCGGCTTGCTGATCATGGACGCGACGGGCGCGGGCGATCCAATCTTCGACGACCTTTCCGTCGTATGGCCGCGCATTGAGGCCGTGAAGTTCACCAACCACAAGAAAACGGAGTTGATTCAGCGACTCATCGTCGCCATCGAACAGAAACAGGTGTCGTGGCCGGCCGCGTGGGAAATCCTCACGAATGAACTCCGTAGATTTGAGTACTCCATATCGCATAGTGGCGCGATTACATACTCCGCGCCCTCGGGATTTCATGACGACTGCGTCATCGCGCTCGCGCTCGCGAATCAGGCGCGATGGATCGCCGGTGCTACGCATTCGTTCGAGCTGTTTGCACCGCGCGAACGCACACACCGCCTCACGTTCCGCGCCCGCGCGCTTGTCTGACCTGCCCGGCCCACAGGCAAAAGCTTTGTAGGAAAAATCCTGCAAAAAAGAATTTGCGCCTGCATTAGCCTTCATATAAACGGGCAACAGATTTCACAAATCGATTCCATCGCACTTCGATTCGTGAGGTCGGGTTGAATTCCGCGTGCCGTTCCTGAGGGGGAAAACTGCGCAGCGGAAAATGGAGACATTTCGCATGAAAACGACAAAACGAATCCGTTGGTTCTTGTCCGCCCTCTCGCTGGCCGCGTGCTGCGGTCTGATCATCTATGCACAGGGAGGCGGCCCGTCAACCGACACCGATGGCGATGGAATGCCGGACGCATGGGAAAACCTTTTCGGCCTGGACCCCGGCAACGCCGCCGATGCGTCGGCCGACTATGATGGCGACGGGCTCACCAACCTGCAGGAGTACCAGCGGGGCACCGATCCGTTCGCCGCGGACACCGATCTCGACGGGTTCCCTGACAACATGGACTCAAATGCGCTCAGCCGCGCGGTTCTCCATTGGGGCTGTCCGAAATTCACCAGCGGCGACAACTACGGTTATGTCGGCCCCCGCTGGTTTCTCGGCGGACTGAAGAACGGCGGATCGTGGCTGACCAATGGCTGGAGCGTCGGTGCATCCGACACCAATCCCGCAAGCCTCCTCATCGATCTTGACCGGGCGGTTCTCACCAACAATGTCGTGATCGAACTGCGCTATCTCGACGCGACGAACTCATCAATGCGCCTCGACTTCCTCGACTCCAACGATGTCGTCGTCGCGACCGATGTTCTCGGCAATCTGCTCGCCGGCAGCGGCCAGACGAAAACCGCGCGATGGACGCTCCCGCTGACAAACTATCCCTCCGCGCCGGTGATTCGTCTTCGCCGCGAGTCCGGCGACGTGACGGTTTTTCGTTCCGTCCTTTATATTGACGACGACAGCGACGGCCTCGACGCCGACCAGGAGGCGCAGCTTGGCACGTCGGACATGAATGCCGACACCGACGGCGACGGGTATGGCGATCTCTACGAATATCAGGCCGGCACCAATCCGACAGACCCGGCATCGCACCCAAGCTCACAGCTCATCCTGACCACGCCCGCCGACACTACGCGCGAAGCCGGGCAGGACACCGGGCCGGATGGCACAGGATGGGGCCGCGCCATCGCAAACAATGGCAATGCCGTCGCGACATACACCGACGTTGTTTCAACGGTGACGACCGGGCTTGTCGCCTATTACCGGTTCGATGAAAGCCCCGCATTTACGAACGCCGCCGATGCGACCGGCAACGGCCGCATCGGTCTTTATCAGGGAGGCGTCACCCCCGGTGTCAGCGGACAGGTCCAGCGTGCCGTCAATTTCACCAAGGCCGAGTCGGGACGAGTCGCCGTCAATTCGCCGCTCAATCTCTTCACCAACAAGGTCACGTTCACGGCGTGGGTCAAGCGCCGGGGCACGCAGAGCCTGTGGGCCGGCATCCTCTTCAGCCGCGCCAGCAACACCATTGCCGGCCTGTGCATCGGCACGAACAACGAGTTGCGCTACACATGGAACAACGCGGCCAACACCTACAACTGGAACTCAGGACTCACGCCGCCCGACGGGGTTTGGACGTTTGTCGCGCTCGTCGTCTCGCCGTCCAATGCGACGATGTACATGCAGACGCCCGGCGGCAGTCTGCAATCCGCCGTCAATAACGTTTCGCACAGCCAGGAGGAATTCGACGGCGCGCTCTACATCGGCCAGGACTCCATGGGCGGCCGTTTCTTCGAGGGCATGATCGACGAGGTTGGCATCTGGAAGCGCCCGTTCACTTCGAATGAAATCTCGACGGTCTTTCAGGCCGGGAACAAGGGTGTCAGCGCCATCGGCGCGCTCCGGCAGATTGCCCGCACATGGTTGGCGGACGACGGGGCCGGCCACGCGACCAACGGCCTCCAAAAGATCGGCGTTTTTGATTCCACGCCTCCCGCCATTGGCGCGCCGGCAAGCCTGTTGTTCACATGCGCAAACTCGACCAGTCCCACGAACACCGGCTATGCTTCCGTCGCGGATGCCGGCACGCCTTCGATCGCCGTGAACTACAGCGATGTGGTCGTCACGTCCATCGTGAGCAGCCTCGCCGCATATTTTCGCCTCGATGAAACCAATGGCAGCACGACCGTCGCTGATTCGTCAGGCAATAATCGCACCGGCACGCTCACCGGCGGGGCGAAGGCCGGATTCGCGGGGCAGATCCAGCTTGCCGCGGACTTCACAAAGACCAGTTCAAGCCAGATCACGGTGAGTTCGCCGCTCAATCTTTACACCAACACGGTCACGTTTTCCGCATGGGTGAAACGCCGCGGCGTGCAAAGTCCTTGGGCGGGCGTCGTCTTCAGCCGCGCCGCTAGCACCGTTGCGGGGCTGTGTGTCGGCACGAACAGTGAATTGCGGTACACATGGAACAATCTCGGCAGCACCTACGGCTTTGATTCGCAACTGGTGCTGCCTGACGGTGTGTGGACGTTCGCCGCCCTCGTCGTTTCACCGTCGAATGCGATTCTTTACATGGGAGCGGGCGGGCCGCTGCGTTCCGCCGTCAGTAGCGTCACTTACGGCATACTACGTTTGCGGCCCGTTTTGGCAACCTAATAAACTTCCGCCGCCACCATTCCCCTTTAATTATCCACCGTATCCGCCGAGTGATCCGCCTAATTCCCCGCCAGACCAAGGAAAGTCACCGGATGATACGCGTTCACCAGAACCAAGTGAGAAATAGCCATAAATATCGTCTGCAGATCGCATAGAATATGTAACCGCTCTAATCAAAAAGAAACGCGATATTGATGAACAATATAGACAACACGATACCCGGCGTGCTCTTCTCGCTTCTCGGCCTGCTCATGATAGTCCTTCGAAGACGCTTTGGTTTATCCAGGGCAGCGTGGAACAGGAAGTGGCTAAATCTCAAGACGACAGGACGACAACAGGAAAAATGGTTTCTTATCTTCGGTGGGATAATACTTATCATTGGCGTCTTGACACTTTTTCGAGTCATATAAAAAAAACAATGAAAGTCCGCACAGGTGTGCAGACTGATGGCGGCGAAGCTTGATCAAGCATCGACAAGAGAATAGCTAGGCGTCAGTCGGCCAGACCGTGCAGAGGCACGGAGTGGCGGCGACTGTGCGGGATTGATGGTCTTACGTACAAGAGACGAGTTGAAGACGAGACGAGATGAGAACGTTTTTTAGAGTTCGCGCATGGCACGCGAGTCTTCTCTTCGGCGGAGTCCTAGCCATGCTCTGGTGGGCCCGTTCGCTGTGGCAGACTTCACGGCGGGACGACATCCATTCATCGCCGTCGATTGCCGCTGAACGCACACAGCCGGCCGCGGTTACCAGTGCTATCACCGGCGGGACACCGGTCGTGTCGGCACAGACCGCGGGGCCGCAGTCCGTTGAGCGTGTAGCCACCCCGATGGCCGCCTCTCTTATCCCTGTCCGGCCCGAGGGCGGCGGCGGAAGTTTCGTGTCCGCGACACATCAGAAGGTGGACTCGCCCGCGTTACCGGCGAGCATCATAGCCTCTCTGCACCGCAAGCTCTCCCGTGATCGGATCGAGTGGGCCTATGCCGAGCTGTCCCGCCCCAGCCGCCAGAACGTGCTTATGTCGCATGCGCAAGATGCATCGTATAAGAATGATCTGCTGGATAAGCTGATCCTGCAGGAGAAACTACCACCCGATCTGGTTCGCAGGTTGATTCAATGGAATCAGGACCAAAATCACGACATCCTATTTCGTGATTACTGCCTGCAATTCCTTGGCAGCGTCGGCGAGCGTCTTTTGCGCGAAGACAGCAAGAACAGTGATGACCTGCGATTAGTGAACGACACATTGAATGCGGCGCTTCATTCAACTGAACCATCCTTTCCCGGCACGGCCCTGTTGGGCTTGGAACGCGTGGCTAATGCGGAGAATGATGCGGCCATGAAACAATCCGTGGCGAATGATGCGATCTTGCTCGCATCGAGCGACGCAACGCCGATGGCCTCCCGCGCCACGGCGATCAATGTCGCCGTGCATTATGGTCGGACCGACATCCTCCCCACCGCACGCCGGCTGCTGACAGCTTCAAACGACTCCGCCGTGCAACTGGCGTGCATCTCAGCCCTCGGCGCGCTCGGCAATTCATCGGACAAAGCCACCCTGCAGGCTATCGCCTCCAATCCGCCAACTCCCTACCACGCAGCAGCGGCCCAAACCGCTCTAGCATCGTTGTCAACCAGATGATCCAAGAGAGGTCACAATCATGAATCGTCGCCTATCCACGTGTAACAAGTTTCTAAGTGCGCTGCTCAGCGGACTGATGGCCGGGACGGTGGTAATGCCGGTGCGTGCCAACTTCCGTCCATTCCAGCCACCATCTTCATGCCCGCCTAAGCCTTCCAGCGAGATGCCTGACGGCAAAAGGGATATGTCCACCGAGACATATGGTGGACATGGATATGCTGGCGATCCGTGCGCTATCCAATTGATGGACAATGGACCGCTCGCCACACCTGTGAATAGTCCCAACCCTCCCCCAGGAGACACGAAGAAGATAATTGGAAAAAAAGGAGTGAAGACGGGAGATCCTATTTACCCGTCATCTGGCAATGTCGGCTTGGATGAAACGGACATCGTGATCCCCGCGCCGCTGCTACCGTTGGTCTTCTTGCGTAGCTACAATAGTATGTCATCGGCAAACGATGAAATGGGGCACAAGTGGCACCATAGCTATGACTGGTTCGTGGTGCAATACACCAACACAATCACTATTGGCACGCGCACCGGCCGGTTCGCCATGGTGCAGGCGTTGGCCGACGGGTTTTCTGGCGCATATGAGGGCGACCTCCACTGGTTTCAATGGCTCCCGGACCAGAACCGCTACGACAGTTGCGGCACGGACGGCTTGACGCTGACCAACAGTGATGGGCTGTTCGTGATGAACATGCCCGGCGGCTATAGCGCGCATTTCAATTCATCGGGCGCGCTGTCGAGCTTCGAGCACGCGGCGGGCCAGCGTGTCGTCTTGACTTACGATACCAATAGCCTCGCGACGCGCATCCAGCACAGCAATGGACAGTATCTCGACCTCCAGTATTCTGGCAGCCTTTTGACCGCGGTGCATACCCCCGCGACCAACTTCTGGATCGAGTACCAATATGGCGGCGGCGACTTGACCAACACAATCCGGCACACCCCGCGCGGAGACTTCAGCATGAGTTACAACTATCAGAAACGCGCCTATCTCGGCGCACCGGTTCCCGCCGCAACGAACACCGGCGGCTACTGGACGACGGCTGGAAGCGGCAAACGCATATTTGTGCCGGCATCGCAGAGCGCGACAGGTTCAGTGAACTTTGGCACGACGGGCATCTGGAGCGGCCGATTGCCGCCGACCGCGCCGCAGACGTTGTACTCATCTGGATGGCTCATCAGACGCGCAAACGCCCGCGGCGAAGTCTTCAACTATACATATGACGATGAAGGCGGCGCGACAGCGAAAGGGGTGGCCGTCTGGATGGAAACGCCCTCATCCGGTATCGCGTCATTCGTAGCCAGCACAAACAAGGGCTTGGGTCTTTTCCGCACACACTTGACGTATCTTAGCACAAATACGACCTTGGTGGATACTTTCGCCCGCGGCATCTGGCATCGCGAATCATTGTCGTTTGATCCACATTGGGGAGATCTGATTACCACCATTCATCCATCAGGTATTTCTGGACAGTTCACGCGCAACAGCGCCCGCGATGTCACAAAGGCAAGGCTGACCGAGGGCACCAACTATCTCGAATGCAATGGAGCCTACGATACAAGCCACAATGTTTTGAGCGAACGTGCGGGCCTCAACAGCTCGGGTTCCAATGATTGGAATTATACATGGAGCCGTTTCCAAACGTTGGAAAGCATGACCGACCCGCTTGGGCTGCATTTTGTCATCGCGCAAAGCAATGCGCTGCCCGTGAACGTCAGTGAGCATTCCGTCGGCGGCCAGTCCCTCGACATAGCGCTCGACTATTCGACCAACGGCCTGCTGCTATCCGTCACCAACGCCGCCGGCCGCAGTGTACAGGCTCAGTATGATGAGCGGGGCTACGCGACTACCATCACCCCCGCCGCCGGCCCGTCGCTTGCCTTGGGCCACGATGTGCTGGGCCATGTGAATCAGGTAACGCAGCCGGGTTCGACCGGCAGTCGCATGTACCAGATTGATTCCGATGAAAGGGGCCGCGCGTTGCACATCGCCTATCCGAACGGACTGGAAGAACGGAACACCTACGACCCATATGGCAATCTCGTGCAGCATGTGGACACGGCGGGACGCACATCGAGCTATACCTACGTCGCCGGCCACTTGACGAGCGCGACACGCGTGCTTGAAGGAGAAGACCGGTTCAATGTCACCATCGGCATGAAGTACGATGAACAGCTAAACACAGTACATGTCACCGACCCGATGGGCCGGCAGGTCGAGGCCTACCAACTGGACGACAACGATCGAGTCGTCGCCGTCACCAACATTGAAAATCAAACCATGACCATCCAGTGGAAGTCCGGATCGCTGGCGGACAGCGTCAGGCGATTCGACGCAAGCACTGTGCAGTTCGATTACAATACCGACGGCCGCATGACGGCGCTGCGCCAGCCCGGAACCACCAATAGCTTCGCATGGCTCGGCAATGGCCTCCTCGCCTCCGCCGCTCGCGACGGTCAGGCCATCCAGCTTACCTACAACGATCTCAATCGGCTGACATCCGTTACTCAGCCCGTCCCTCGCAGCGCACTGTACTACCAGTGGACGCCTGACGGCCTCGTTTCCAATATCACCGCTCCCGCCGGCAACTATTCCTACGATTATGATTCCGCAGGTCGCCTGACAACATTCGCAACACCCGCCGGAACTTTCACACTAACTTATGATCCTAACAATGGCTTGCCCGCCACCCTTTCCGGCACCGGCGCTAACGAATCATTCACTTATGACATAATTGATCGCCTCACCAATATCGAATGGGGCGCACTTGGTGGCCTTGATTATAGCTACGACAACGCCAGCATGATTACTCAGATCGTGGACCGCCTGAATGTCCGAACCAATGCCTATGCCTATGACAGCCTCTACCGCCTGATCGGCGAACGCACATACTCCGTTACCTCTGCGCCATCTGTGGTTGAATATCAGTACGACCTTGCAGGCAATCGCACACAGAAAGTCGAAAATGGCACAGCCATCATCTACAACTGCGACGAAGCCAACCGGCTTCTGTCGTGGAGCGATGGCCTCCAGACCGGGCAGGCGTTCTACGACGCCGCCGGCAATACCACCACTCTTATCTACAATGCCAGCCGACGTCTCGATCTTGAATGGAACAGCCGCTATGAACTGGTCGCCGCCTACACCAACGGCGCGCTCGCCGAGAAATACGAATACGACGCATTCGGGCGGCGCACTTTGATTTCGGATGGAACGACGACCAATTACCTGATTTACGACGGCCCCCACGTCATCGCCGAGACCGACGCCATCGGAACACTCCAGCGCAGTTATACCTACGGTCCCGGCATTGATAACATCCTCTCGATGTCAATCCACTCTGGCCAACAATCTGGCCACTACCGTTATCTCAAGAATCAACAGAACACGGTACTAGCCATTCTCAATTCATCAGGCATCATCGTCGAACGCTACCAGTATGATGCGTGGGGCAATGCCGAAATCTTTGATGCCGCAGGTAAAACACTGGCCATGTCCCTCCTAGGCAATCGCTATCTATTTCAAGGCAGGGAACGTTCAGCATCCAGTAAGCTGCTGTATTTTAGAGCACGCTTATATGACCCTTTAGTCGGTAGGTGGTTATCACAAGACCCCACACGCATTAGGGGAGGATTAAATCTATACCGGGCTTTTGCATTAAATCCAAATCGATATATGGATCCATTCGGCCATGATATATATGTAGATACTGGCGATGGTGGACATGCAGCATTGTTCATTGATGATCCAACTGATTCAACGTATATATATACATACAGTTTCGG
>CAIVKH010000267.1 GCA_903906425.1 uncultured bacterium | reverse complement strand
GGCCAATACATCGCGACCAACAACCAAAATCCAAGGCCGTTTGTCTGGACCCAAAAGGTCGACGAAATCCTCAACAAGGTGCGCCATTGTAAAGCTGCGTCTGTTACACAACACTAGCGACGGTCCCAATTGACGCGATTCCAGTCGGCGGCCAGTTCGACGCGAATTTTGAATGGGATACGTCGGCTCTGTCGTTGACGAATTCTTTCGAGACGATTTACGCGATTGTGGATGCATCGAATGTGATTCCCGAGTTGAATAAAGGAAACAACGTTAGTTCAGTCCAAGTGCCGACAACAAATTATGTCGCCGGCAGCGCGGGTTTCGATGCGTGGGTAGCTTTGATCACCAATGGCCTTGTAGGCTATGGCCAGAATGCAGCAGGTGACGGTTTTGCAAATCTATTGAAATATGCAACCGGCTCGAATCCGACGAACGCCGATGGTTTTGCCGCCATGCATGGCGGCTGGACAACCAGCGGTAACTTTGGCTTTATGTTCAATCGGAATCCGCAGGCCTACGACGTCACGATGATCGTCGAACGTACTCCCTCAATAGCCAACGGTACTGTTTGGTTCGGTATCGCAACCAACGTGGGCGGTTCATGGGGTGGTGCAACAAATATTGTCGAAGCTGGAACGGGAACACCTGTTTCTGTGACAGTTCAAGATTCATCCGGTTTCGCGACGAATCGTTTCATGCGCTTACGCGTCACACGGCCATGAACCCATGTGTGATTTCCATTGAACGGAAAATGCGTCGCATCTTCTCAAATATTGCAAGTTTGGCTTGGCGAGTTCTTCAATGATTGGAAACTTTTTTATTCTTCGGCAGGCTTCGGCCATCTCGCAAACCAGATCTCGTTTTGAAGGCAGATCATCACATGTGTTCGGATGGGCAACCCTGGTATGCCAGTTGTATTGTCACCGGGAACTTGAAAACCAGCCACGCGGGGCAGTCGGCTGGGCGGTTCTGCTTTGTGTTCAGGCATGCGGTGGAAAAAGGCCGCTGCGTGATGAGCACGTCAGACATCCCGGCGTTTTCTGCCGTGGTCCTCGGGCATTGCTTTCGCGGCTGCCGGCGACATTCAGGATGCATTCCTTCGGCGGCTGTGCGTCGTTGCCATTCGAGTCGCTCCCCTGTATTAAGCGGACGGTATATTCCATCAGCGTCGTCAACATGATCTTCGATAGTACACGCTGGCTGCGCATGCTTTTTCTCTTGGTACTTTCCTCCACGGTCTGGGCTGGTGACGGATGGAGACTGGTCTGGCATGACGAATTCAACAAGGACGGACCGCCCGATCCGAAGAACTGGGATTACGAGCACGGCTTCGTGCGCAACAAGGAACTTCAGTGGTATCAGCCAGAAAATGCCTTTTGCACAAACGGCATGCTGATCATTGAAGCGCGCCCCGAGCACAACCCGAATCCGATTTTTTCGGCAGGCGGCAAGGATTGGCGAACAAAGCGTCAGTGGATCGACTACACCTCGGCCAGTCTGGTGACAAAACAGAAGCACGAATTCACGTACGGAAAGTTTGAGATGCGCGCACGAATCGACACGCGGCTGGGGAGCTGGCCTGCATTCTGGACTATTGGCGACACCAAGCCGCATCGAAGCTGGCCGGCGTGCGGCGAGATCGACATCATGGAGTTCTACACGAGCAAAGTCCTGGCGAACATCTGCTATGGTCGTGGCGGAAAGCAGGTGTGGTCCACTGTGAGAAAGCCGCTCGACGATCTTGGCGGCGAATCATGGTCGAAGGAATTCCACAGCTGGACCATGGTGTGGAATTCAAAGAGCCTTGACTTGTTGCTGGACGGCAAAGTCATGAACCATTTCGATGTCGCGAAGGCCGACGATGGCGATGGCGGCAATCCATTCCATGAGCCGCTGTACCTGATACTCAATCAAGCAATCGGCGCGACCGGAGGCGATCCATCGAAGACGAAATTCCCTGTTCGCTACGAAATTGACTGGGTGCGCGTGTACCAGCGGGATGACAAAGCGCCTTGATGTCGGCGTGCCGGTCGAGATGGAAATGCTCTTACCATTTGCTAGGCTGAATCTTTTTAAGGAGAGAAACGGATGAAATGTGGATGGCTATTGTCACGCACCCTGATGGTTTCAGGACTGATGGTTTTTCTGGCATGCGGTCAGGCAACCGCGCACCAGAAAGACCAGTTCAGGCCCGGCGAAACCTGGAATGATACCAGCGGTGCACCGATCAACGCGCACGGTGGCGGCGTGCTGTGCTTCAATGACGTGTATTACTGGTACGGCGAAATCAAATCGGGCAAAACCTGGGCACCCGAGTCCAACAAAAGTTGGGGCGGCACCCGCGTCGAGATGGTCGGTATTTCCTGCTACTCGTCGCGTGATCTTTATCACTGGAAGAATGAAGGTAACGTCCTGCCGGCCGTCCAGGACGACCCGAAAAGCGAACTTCACAAGAGCAAGGTGCTGGAGCGGCCCAAGGTGATCTACAACCAGACGAAGAAGAAATTCGTGATGTGGATGCACGTGGACTCCGAGGATTACAGCCTGGCGCACGCAGGTGTGGCCGCCGCCGATTCGCCCACCGGTCCGTTCCACTATCTTGGCAGTTGTAGGCCGGACGGCGCGATGAGCCGGGACCTGACGATATTTCAGGATGACGACGGCAAGGCGTACCTGTTCCACTCTTCGGAGGACAACGCGACAATGCACGTCTCAATGCTCTCGGATGATTATCTCAAACTAGCCGGCCACTTCGAGCGCATCTTCATCGGACGGTCCATGGAAGCGCCCGCGGTCTTCAAGCACAAGGGGCGTTATTATGCGATGGCCTCGGGTTGCACAGGCTGGGCACCTAATCCGGCGCGTTCAGCTGTGGCCGACTCGATCATGGGGCCATGGAAAGAACTCGACAACCCATGCCGCGGTGCCGACGCAGATATTACATTTCACTGCCAAAGTACATTCATTCTGCCGGTGGCTGGAAAACAAAATGGCTTCATCTGCATGCTGGACCGGTGGAGCCAGAATGATCTTCCCGACTCACGCTATGTCTGGCTGCCGATCTCCATGAAGGAACAGGGATTCGAGATAGTGTGGACGAAAGAGTGGAACCTGGACGCGTTCGCAAAATAATGTCGAACGCATTGAGCGTTTCATCATCAAACTTGTCTTTAGTGGGCTTAGGTGTATAAGTACGGCCATTAACCAAATGAAAGGGATTAGTCCATAATGAACGAAACAATCAAACAGTTGGAAGCACAGAAGGCCAAAGCCGAGAAGGAAGTCGCCGCACTGACGACGGCAATCAATGCGCTCACATCGCTGGGCGCGGTCGCTGCACCAGTACACGCAACATCGGTTGTGAAGGCAGCTCCCGCCGCCAAACCGGCGAAGAAGGGCGGCATGTCAGCAGCAGGCCGCGCAAGACTCATTGCCGCAGTGAAAGCACGCTGGGCGGCGAAGAAGGCCGCAGCCGCCAAGCCGGCAGCAGCCAAACCGGCAGCCAAGGCCGCCGCGAAGCCGAAGGCTGTGAAGCCGGCGAAGAAGAAGCCTGTGATCTCCGCGGCGGGCATTGAGAATATCCGCGCAGCGCAGAAGGCGCGTTGGGCCGCGGTCAAGGCCGCCAGGGCTGCCGCCGTTACCGCCGCGTAATATCGCCAACTGGATATTGGGGGACCGAAAGGGCAACTCGTGAAAACGGGTTGCTCTTTTCTGTTTATGGCATCGAGTGTGATTTGAATCGACACTGGCGGTGCGGTGTCTGGCATGGATGCTGGCACTGGCGGGCGGACCTTATACATCGCACCGTAGCAGGGTTTCACCCCATGGCTCCGCAGTCCCCGCCGGTGCAGAGTAGCGGAGTTGCCATCCGTGCAGACTCCGGCGAACCTGAACTTTTCAGAACCGCGGTCCCCGCGCATCACCAGTGATCACGATGCTTTCATCCACGGCCTGGTTTGTCCTGCGGGCGTGAGGTAGTGAACATCCTCCATACTGATGCCACACAGCAAGGCGCCGGATGGCAGCAGAACCGGCCAATCGTCCCTCCGGGGTCCGAACCAGTCCCGACCGATTATCATTTGAATTATACGGATCTGGTCCGCCAGCGTCGCCGAACCCGCCGCATACGTCGAATGTCACTCGAATGACAATCGGCGCTCTTCCACCCGACGCCTCACGTGCGACAACACACCCGGGGAACCTCTCGATTTCCCATGTTTCAAGTCCGGCGCGTCCATCCGGGTAAATAGTGCAGCGCGCTGCACTATTCATCTGACACGATGCCGGGCACGGGGTCATCGCGTCTCGAGTGGATGATGGCCGGGGTACCTGGTAACTATGCCGGCGCGTGTCCCCTGCGATCGGGCATGTGCGCCCGCGGCATGATCCATCACGGCAGCCGACCATCGAATATTCGCCCCGCTCAACGTTTGATGTGTCGGCGTTCCACCGCGGTATGCACAACCATGCGCATCATGACATGCCAGTACGCGTGTCGGCGGATGGGAGATTGTCGGCTATCGGGTTCGTTCAGCGCCCGATGCCACGCTGCCACGCAGTCACGTCCCGCCAGTTTGATGTATGTCTTCCAGAAGGCCTCCAGCTGTCCGGTTTCAATCCAGTAGTTCAGCGCGCGGATCAGCGGTGACGGCGTCGGGTAGCTGGCGCCGGCCGGTTCCCGAAGCGGCAAATTCCTGTAGGCTACCAGCAGAAACGCTTCGGCGTAGCCGCGCAGGTCAAATTCGCGGGGGCGACCGCGGGTGCCGGGTTTGCCGCGGGGCGGGAAGGCCAGGTGACGTTCCAGCGTGCGCCAGTTTGCTTGGAGATCCCGCAGGACCATCCACCAGCGGTCCGCTCCGGGGTGCAACGGTTTCTTGGACATGCCGAAGTTGATAGCCACCGCGCCCGATGTTGAAAAGCACCAATTCAGCCGGGGTCTGAGGGGGTGGGTCATATTAGCAGCGCGGTGCGAAATTATTCTGGCAGTCGGAATTGACCCGTCCACACGACTCAGATCATTTCATGTCCCGGGGTACGGATACCACTGCCTCAGAGCTACACACACGCCGGTCTGATGGACCCGGGGTCTGCCATACCTTCTCATGACCACAGCGCTGAACCGCGGCAGCCAGCGGCGCCAGCAGCGAGATGGCGAGGCTGCGGAAAGTGATGAGTTTCATTTTTCAGTTTGCGGCACTGGGGGCGGTGTCTTTCGCATGCCAGTGATGTACCGAATTGTTGCGACTTCGCGTTCGTTGAACGGCGTGCCGTCTTTGCGCAGGATATCATGGTGCCAAACCTCTGGTTCCGGGGCGTTCTGTTGTGAGTTCCACGGAAAATGCGTCTGCGTGCGACCGGCGACCAGCCCCCAGTTCCAGCAGGCGATCTTGTTCTCCTTGAAAAATGGCAGGTGCGTTTCAAAGCGGCTTCCCGTTGTGCGAGCCATCCACTCCGAGACGATTATGGGCCTTCCGGATTTCATCGCGCCGGCAACCACCTTTTTCAGGCCGTCGAGCATGCCGTAATGGTGCAAGTTGATCAGGTCGGAAAACGGCTCTGCGATCCAGCAACTCGCCAGCGGTTGGTCCGGATTCGTTTCGCGCGCCCAGCGGAAGGTCGCCTCCACGAGCGGCAGACTTGTCGTCGCCGGCTCGTTGTAGAGATCCCAGATCACAACGCGCCGGTCCTGACCAAACGTGCCGACCATGTCCTTGACGTATTTCTCCAACATCGGCCAGCCCGTTTGATCTGCGGCACGCCTGACTCCGGGACTGCGAACCCACTGGCTGTTATGAACGCCCGGCACCGGTTCGTCCTGTTTGCCGACACGAGGCTCCGGCTTGAAGCAGTCGTCGAACAGAATCGGCATCACACGAATGCCCTGCTTGTCGGCGATGGTGAGAAACTGGTCGAACCGATTTTTCAGCCCGCTGGTGTCGGCTTCCCAGACGACGTAGTTGAGGAACACTCGCACTGTGTTGAACCCGAGATCATGTGCCCAGCCGAGTTCACGCCTGATGGTCGCAGCATCGAACGTTTCCGCCCGCCACATTTCGACATCGTTCACCGCCGTGCTCGGCAGGAAGTTGCAACCCACTATCCACGGCTGCACGGCATACCATTCGTTTGCTTTTTCTGCTGCCCAGCGTTCCGGCGCATCGGCGGCATACAACTTGGCCAACGGCACCAGCAACAGGGCGGTGAGAGTCAGCAATACTTTTCGTTTCATCCGATGATTACGGTCATTTCCTGTCATTGGAAGAATCCAGAAGGAAGGGGGCGTCAGTGTTTTACCGCCGGTGCCAGCTTGAGATTGTCGAGTTGATACTGCGAGCATTCCTTACCGAAGGTGCTAAATCCGATCCAGTCCATCGCCTTGAAGCCATCCTGATGCCTGAGGCCATCGAACTTCTGCGGCGACTGGCCCGGCAGGGTGACGGTGGCGATATAGGTGCCATCCGCCTGCGTGCCGAAGCCGCAAAGAATCTCGATGTGTGCCCACGCGCCGGCGGGCAGCGTCAGCAGTTTCTTATTGCCTGCGGTCAGCATGCCATCGGCCGCGACGTTGAGCGATGGGCCAACTTTGTATGGCTTGCCGTCCGTCATCGGCCAGTCGCGCCACTCGTGGTTCAATTGTGCGCCGGCTTCATGGCGCAGATCGAAACTGCAGCACGCCCAGCCGTTTTCGTAGCGCACTTTGGCGTAAATGTGGGGCGTCCACGAAAATTGCCCCGGCGGGCCTTTGCGGAAGTTCAGGCTCTGCTTGCCGCCTGCGGCAGCATTCGCGGTGATTGCGAGACCATCACCGGGGCAAACCTGAGTCTCGAATTCGATGATCTTCTGGCCCGGCGTGTAGCGCTCGAAATCGTCGTCAATGGTCAGATTCTTGTAGAGGTCCTCTTCCGGCGGTGCGTGCGGAAACACAGGCAGCACCGGCGGCAGTCGGGCGGTGCGTGCGGTTTTGATTGTGCGGCCCGCCCTGCTTGCATCGAAGGCGACAAAACCAATCTGGCTGGCAGGCGACTTAGAGTTCAACCGGAAGTCACCGCGCTCAGGCGCGATAAACAACGGGTCGGCAACGATCGCTCCCGGCTCTCGCTTCTGCCAGTCGGCCAGCGATTCGCCTTTGATGAACTTGACCGGCGTGCCGCCAACGCGCCAGTAGAGATTGCTGCTGAACGTCATCAGGTCGTTGAAATTCTCGGTCGCAAACAGGTTGGGACCGTTCCAGAAAAAAATGTTGTGCTCGAACCGGATCGAGTTGCTCTTCCGCGGGTCACTGACCTGAATCTCCGCATTAGTGCCAAAGGCGAAAATGTTGTTTCGCACCAGATTGTCGCTGCCATAGTTCTGGTGTTGCCCGGCGTCTTGTGTGCGATAAACGAGATTGTTTTCGGCGACGATGTTCGAACTGCCTTCGTCAAAGTACATTCCCCAGCCGCCATAGCGGGCGCGGCTGATATCGTGAATGTGATTTCCGCGAAGAATCGTCCCCGGTGATTCGCCGAGCGTGTAGATGCCGCCCATGTCGCTGAGCACGCCATGCCCGATGTCGTGAATATGATTTCCCTCAATCAAATTGTGATGCGCCGGACTGAAGCCTGCACCCCATCGCCAGCCAATGGACATGCCGGAGTAGTAGAAGTCGAAGATTTCGTTATGTCCGACAAAATTAGCGGCGCCATCGCCTATCCATACTCCAATCCCTGAGGGCAGGACGCGTCCGCCATGCTGAATTCGACTTTCGCTGATTACACAACCAGATGCCCACTTACTCGTATCGCTATCCCATCCCCACCCAGGCCGAGTCGGTCCAATCTTCACGCCGCCTGCGCCGAGATCGAAAAGGTCGCAATTCAAAACGCGGTCAGCGTGACAACCTTCGCCCCAATCCACCGCCCACGCCGCGGTGTGGCGCACGACACAATGCTCCAGCGCGCAATGTGCCGCGCAATGCGCCGTCACAGCTCCGTCCAAACCCACGTCGGCCTGAGGAAAACCATAACCGCGTTCAGGCGTATTCCACAGATTGTGCGCCATGGTCAAACCGTCCAAAATAATATTTTCGACAGGAGCATCCTTCCGGCCATCGAACTGCACGACATGCGTCAGACGTGGCGCGATGACGCGCGCCTTTCTCAAATCCTCGCCCGGCATGGCCAGCACTGTCAAAACGCCGGAGGCGCGATCGAGATACCACTCGCCCGGCTGCGTCAGCGCCTCGCGGAGATTCTCGATGCGATACCATGTCGCACGCGAAAGTGGTGCTTGGTCATGGCTGTGTGTAGGACCGGTGAAAGTCACAACCCGTGCGGCTTCGTCCACGCTCTTGATGCGCAATCGGTCCATCGTCCAGAGATGAAACGTCGTAACTTCGACGTCGCCGAGCTTGTGCCAGCCGGCAAAAAACTCCCCGGTATGAAAGCGGAAACGATCCGGCTCCTCGCCATGCGTCGGCGGCAACTGGCCCGCGATGTAGCAATAGCCATCCTTCGGCATCACCGGCCGCGGCCGGCGCTGGTCGTTGATGTAGAGCTGTGAAAAATTCCATCGCCCTGCGGCGACATCGGGAAGTTGTACATCCCAACGCCCCGGAGCAACCTCGCGCCAGCCGGTGATGAGCTCGCCGCCACTGAGGACCGGTTCGTCATTCGCATCGGCAAAATAAACAACCGGCGCGTTGCTGCTGCCGGAATCTTCCGGCGTGAAAACCAGCGGCTCTTTCAGAAAATAGGTGCCCGCGCAGATCTTCACCATGATCGGCGTGGCACGCTGTGGCTCCGCCTTCTTCAGTTGCCGGACGGCATCGCGCGCCCGCGCCAGCGTGGCGAACGGCCTGGCCTGCGTGCCGGGGTTCGCGTCGTCGCCCGACATGGCAACGTTGTAATCAATGGCGGTTACACTGCCGGAGAAGCCCAGCACCATCGCCGCCGCAAGAAATCTGTTTCTCATGATTTGTGTCTTTCGAAGTCGATTTTCCAATCAGTGAGAGTTTCACAGCTTCAGTTTTCCATCCATCGGAGATTCATAGGCTCGACGTTGCGGCATCGGGAATGCGATCGGCAGCAAGCCCGGCCAATCTGCCTTCCGGGGTCCGAACCGGCCCGTCCGATTATCACTTGAATTATATCGCTCTCATATCTCCCGCATCGCCCAAGTCGTCACGTGTCGAATGTCACTCGAATGACAATCGGGGGCTCACCCGCCGGTCATCACAGACATGCGCACCCGTGATCGGCGTCGGCGTTCCACCGCTGCCTGCACAACCCTGCGCATCATGACGTGCCAGCAGGCGCGTCGGCGAATGGGTGACTGCCCCAGTCTGGATGTGCTCGGCGTCTCATGCCATGTCAGCATCATGTGCCCCCTTCGAAAGGCCTCCAGCTGCCTGCTTCGACCCAGTGATGGAGTACGCGGATCAGGTGCCAGTGTGGGGTAATTTGTGCCCCTTGAGGTCGCGCAGCATCATGTTTCGGTAGGCCCGAAAACCGGTGAGGATTCATGCACGCGCGTTCATGACATAGAATCACCTTTTTTCGGGGATGGGTGGC
>CAIVKH010000266.1 GCA_903906425.1 uncultured bacterium | reverse complement strand
GGCGTGTATTCCAATCATTGGAATTCTTCTCATCCCACATTTCCAATAGTTGGAAAGAAAGCAGGCTATCCTCCATCACGGCACTTTTATCGTGATGGGGTCGGGCGACTTGCTGTCGCCGATTCCGTTGCAGGCGATGAGTGTCATTTGCAATTTGTGACTGGCGGGTGTCATGGCATCGACGGACCGTTCCGTGCGGCAACTTTGCGGTTCTCCGCGGGCGCTTTACAACTGGACGCGGAGGCGGTGATGTTGGATGCAGTCGCGATATAGCTTTGGGATGATGCGGCACGGAATCTGGCGAGCGAAACACGCAGCACTGCGCTCCCTGTGGGGCGCTAGTTCCTACGCCAATTAATGACCATCCTCTTTTCAAGACCCCGCGTTCCTGAGACGCCTACCGCTGCTGATATTTCGCACTCTATGAAGTGACGAATGCGCGTCAATAGTTTTCAGTTCGGAGCCGTGCTTTCAGGGTTTACCTGATAACGGCGGGGCAGAATATCCAATTTCCCGGCAGAGGTGACGAGGCCCCGACATTTCTTGGCAGTTTCAAGCCCCGAGGCCGGAGCGCAACGATTGCAAGTTTGGGAACCTCACTTTTCAATTGGAAACTGCGGCTCCCTCTTCTCTATCATTAGAAATGCACATGATTTACATTGGCGGAACCGGAACAGAACCAGGACGTTTGCGTCTGGACAATTACGCCAGCATCCATTGCAGCGAGGCCATGATCGTCTGGATTGGCAGTTGGAGCCGTGCGGTAGATGAACACGTCCGTGCAGAACGCGCGGCATCGTCTCGCCAGACCGGCGCGAAGAAACTGAGAGTGAAATGAACACACCATAACCACCGACCGTCCTCGCCGGCGGTCACCCGGATTTCAAACCAGGTGGCCGCCGGCGGGGAGTGTTCCCTGCTGTCGGCCACCTCCAAACAAAAACATGGAGGTGAGTATGAGCCCGTCAGCAGGCTTTGTGCTGATCAATCAGATCGTGCCCATCATCGAGGCGACCGTCCCGAGAGTCGTCCAGATGATCGGCTCGGAAAATCATCAGGAACTGGTGCAGGACACCATCGCGTCGGCGGCGAAGATGGTGGAGAGCTGCGAAGTGCGAGGAAAGAAGATCATCCCGAATTCCATCGCGTACTATGCAATTCAGCAGTCCAAGCACGGACGCCGTTCGTACGCGGCAACGCGCGCGGATGCGCTGTGCCCGGCGGCGCAGCTGGACACGGCGGTGACGCTGGAATACCTGGACGACGATGGTGTTGACGTCGAGGACCCCGAGGGAACGACGCTGCACGACGTACTGGCTTCTCGCGAGGAAGACCCGTCACAAAAGGCAGCGCGGGAGATCGACTGGGCGGAACTGCTCGAAGATTTCAATGGGCGGGACGTCGCGGTGCTGCAACAGACGGTTGACGGTGGCCGGCTGGATGTGCTGGCCGCGCAGTTCGGTGTCAGCAGCGCGCGTCTGTGCCAGATCAAGCGGGAACTCGGCAAACAGGTCAAGTTGCGCTGGGGTGAGGACGCGTTGCAAAACGCGATGCGCATTCCGGCATGGAATGGCAGCGTGAATGCGACGCGCGAGAGAAGTGCGTGCCAGCATGAGCGGGCGCTGGAGGCACGACGATGAAACGAGAACCGAAAAACATCATCGGTCCGAAACTGCGGCGGCTTCGCACGTCGGCGAAACTCTCAATTGAGGAGTTGGCCGCGTGTGTCGCCGACCGTGGCGGCGAGCTTTCGGCAATCGACATCGACAAAATCGAGAAGCGAAAGCGTCGTGTCATCGATCGCGAGTTCGTCTGTCTGGCGGCGGCACTCGGTGTCGCGGTGGAGAAATTGTTTCCGCGGCCTCGAAAATAGGAACAGGGCATGGTCGGCTGCGATGAGCGGCTGACCATGCCCTGATTCGCTCGGTGACTCCCTCGATGAATACACCCACTTTTTCTTTTTAGATGCTGGCGGCGCGCTACAACAGCGCGGGCTTGTTTGAAAACACCTGCTTGAATTTCACGCGCAGCGCCCCCATCAGAACCAGCAACTCGCGATCCGTCACGCACCGGAATTGCTTCTCGATTTTAGTAATCGTGTTTTCGCTGGCATCCCAGCCGAGCGTCCCGCACCGCGCCGCAAGCGCGGCCTGCGTCAGGCCTTGGGCACGACGCAATTCCCTGATTCGAGGTCCGATGATGTTTTGACCCACAGTCGTCTTCCAAATTTGGAAGTTGACCGTAATCGGTGGAGAGCTTTAATAGCTTCCGAGATTGGAAGACTCGCCAGATGACGATCAATCCAGGCGGCCGTATGACGAACAACTTGTTCACGACGATGGAATCAAACCGCATGCCGGTTGGGATGGCGCGTTATTTCGGGGGCTGCGCAGCAGCACCACGGCGGGATGCCGCGTGGTCGCCCACCCACGCCGGCATCATCGCTGCCGAATGGCTCGCAAGAAAGTTTTCCCACCGTTTTCACCGCGTGCCGAGAGCGGTATTCGGGAATACCAAGCGTCTCGAGGGGAAAGGAGTCAGACGATGAGAACAGCGAAAACCGCATGCCAGCTCGCACTGACACTGTCCATACTCGCTCAGACCAGCTGTTCCACGCTACGCAGGCACGACACAAGTTTCATTGTCACATCCGGCACTCCGCCATCCTGGCTGGCCGTGAAAATCAATATACATGATGATCAACGCCACTCATGGCGGTTCTGGGACAACAAGGCCCATCTCTTTCTCAAGATTACCAGTTCGAGCACACCGGATATTTCCTGGCTTTGCCCTTTGAACATCGACATGCCCACAGCCGGGAATCGCACCGTTGAAGCCACAACGCCGTTTCTCTACCAGGAAAACAAGACGGCTATCCTCGCATTCGAATTGCTGGACGACACAAGTTTCACCAGACAGGAGGAAGACTTGCTCGTCGAAGCCTCAAGAACAGGCGCGGGAATTCTCACGGACGGGGTCAACTATTATGCCACCGCAAAAAGGAAGCCGGTCCTCATAGACTCCGAGACCAGGCAAAACATCGAATCAGTTTTTGGCGATACCGCGAAAGTGATCGTTGCACACAGGAACAAACTGCCATTCGATTCCTTCGGCAGTTGCGATTTTAATGTTTACAGCACGGGGCCGATTCAAATTTCGAATCCGGTGACCGTTTGCGATGAAAATAATAGAAGACGTTGCGACATCACCGTGCATCTGATTCCGAAATAGCCGGGTCAAAGGCATGGAGAAATGAGCACAACTGCGCAGGATGTTTTGGTGGCTGGGATCATCGGTGCCATCTTGTTTGTGCAGGCCGGATGTCTCAAGAAAAATGAACCCCATGCAATCGAGTATGACAGATATGGATGTATTTTGATCGGCCGATCAGCCGATGGCTCGCCTTCGAGCCGGTCAGCGGCCGTCGTGTGCTATTCGCTCGAAAAAAAACTCGTATTATGCACCGCGCGTCACAGCGTGATGTCGGACGGCAAGGATCGCAAGTACAGCGTACAATTCTCGTCGGGTGTAGTCAGGGATATTGTACCGCTTCCGCTGCCCCCGGCGGGCGTTGATTGTGCGTTTGTCGCGGTTGACAGTGCGGGGCTCGTGGCGGGGCGTGATTATGCGATCCCGCGCTTTGTCGAGCCGGATTTCATGGACGAGGGGAAAAGTACCTACATTTTTGAAGATTATTATGGGGACAGACCGAAAAAGGTGATCAGCGTTAACAAAAGCGGCGAGGCAAGGTCCTGTTATTTGGATGGCCCGATCCAGATTGGCAGAAGCGGATCTCCAGTGTTTATTCGTGATACGGTGGATTGCATTGGAATTGTGAGCGGCTTCTATCCGGTATCGGCGACCAACGGGGCAAGAACGAAAGTTGTGTCGGTCCTCAGCGCCGCCAATTGGGCTACCGAGGAATTGAGAAGAAGTGGGGGTACGCGATAATTCATTGGCTTCATCACGACGCGCGGATTTATGCTTTCGACTCCAATGTTTGCGAGTCATTGCAAACCTTCAACCTGGGGACTGTCGTCGGCAGGGCGTCCGATTTTCTGTTGCCGCTCCCGCACAGCATCGCGCAATTTTTTCAGTGCGATCACCTGCATCAATTCGCCTAAGCTCAGGACCCACGATTCGATGTCGCGAGTGTCGGCAACCGGCAGTGACAACTCGATCCGTCCGCCGGGACGCATCAGGATCTTCTGTTTCGGATGCCACACCTTTTCGCTGATGTAATTCGCCAGCACCGGCCCAAGCAGATTTTGGAATGAATTCCAATTCGTGAATAATTTCGAATCTCCGTTGCGTGGGGCGAAATAGTCCCTATTATGCCCAACCACACGGAGTTCGTGTCCACGGAGGAATGAATGGCCATCGCAAGAGGTAACGGTAGCGCGTCGGGAAACTCCGCCGCCAATCTCGGATTCGAGGCCAAGCTCTGGCTCGCGGCGGACAAGCTCCGCAACAATATGGACGCCGCGGAATACAAGCACGTGGTTCTCGGCCTCATCTTCCTGAAATACATTTCTGATTCGTTCGAGGAGCACCACGCGAAGCTCATCGCCGGCAAAGGCGACTACACCGGCGCGAATCCCGAGGATCAGGACGAATACAAAGCCGAGAACGTTTTCTGGGTTCCGCCCGCCGCTCGTTGGAGCTATCTGCAAAGCAGCGCCAAGCAGCCCACCATCGGCAAGATCGTGGACGACGCCATGGTCGCGCTCGAACGCGACAACCCGCGCCTCAAGGGCGTCCTCCCCAAAGACTATGCCCGCCCCGGCCTCGACAAGCACCGGCTCGGTGAACTGATTGACCTCATCGGCACCATCGGCCTCGGCGACAAAGAAAATCGAGCGAAGGATATTTTGGGCCGCGTGTACGAATATTTTCTGACGATGTTCGCCAGCGCCGAGGGAAAAAACGGCGGCCAGTTTTATACGCCGTCATGCATCGTGCGCCTCCTCGTCGAAATGCTCGCGCCGTACAAGGGCCGCATCTACGACCCGTGCTGCGGCTCCGGCGGCATGTTCGTCCAGTCCGAAAAATTCGTCGAAGCCCACGGCGGCAAACTCGGCGACATCGCCATCTACGGCCAGGAATCCAACGCCACCACCCGCCGCCTCGCCGTCATGAACCTTGCCATCCGCGGCATCGAAGCCGACTTCGGCCCCGAGCACGCCGACACCTTCCGCCGCGACCTCCATCCCGACCTGCGCGCCGACTACGTCCTCGCCAATCCGCCCTTCAACGACTCCGACTGGTTCCGCAAAGACGACGACGTGCGCTGGCAGTACGGTGTCCCGCCCAAAGGCAACGCCAACTTCGCGTGGGTCCAGCATTTCATCCACCACCTCGCGCCCCACGGCATGGCCGGCTACGTCCTTGCCAATGGCAGCATGTCCTCCAACCAGTCCGGCGAAGGCGACATCCGCCGCGACCTCGTCGAAGCCGACCTCGTTGACTGCATGGTCGCACTCCCCGGCCAGCTTTTCTACAGCACGCAAATTCCCGTCTGCCTCTGGTTCATCGCCAAAAACAAAGGTGGCGCGACTTCTCCGAAGGCGCGCGGCCTGCGCGACCGCCGCAAGCAAACCCTCTTCATCGACGCCCGCAAAATGGGAACCCTCATCGACCGCGTCCACCGCGAACTCACCGACGCCGACCTCGCAAAAATCGTCGGCACCTATCATGCGTGGCGCGGAGATTCAGATTTCACGCGGAGCCGCGGAGAACACGGAGAAGATAAATCCAAATCTGAACCTCTCCGCGCCTCCGCGTCTCCGCGTGAGTATCTTGATGTTCCGGGATTCTGCAAATCTGCCACCACCGACGAAATCGCCGCACACGGCCACGTCCTCACCCCCGGCCGCTACGTCGGTGCCGAAGAAGTCGAAGACGACGGCGAGCCCTTCGACGAAAAGATGCCGCGCCTCGTCGCCGAATTGAGCGTCCAGTTCGGCGAGTCCGCGAAACTGGAAAAGGCGATTCGCACCAACTTGAAGGGAATCGGTTATGCGATGTGACGCGAAATTTGGGCAAAAAGAAACCCCGGCTCCTGTCTGCCGCAAGCGGCCGAGGAAGGATTTCCGGGGTGTACGCCTTGACAACTAGCACTCACCTCCCGGAAAATACAAGGATGAGCGACATGAAAAACGAAAACCGCTGGCTTCAACGCCTCCAAAACCTGAACAGCGCGTTCAAGCGCCTTGAAGCCGCCTGCGACCAGGACGACTACAACGATCTCGAAATCGCCGGGCTGGTGCAGACCTACGAGTTCACCTTCGAGCTGTGCTGGAAAACGCTCAAAGACAAACTCATCTTTGAAGGCTATGACGTCAACAGCCCGCGCGAAGTGGTCAAGAAAGCATTCGAAATGACGCTCATTGAAGATGTGGGCCAATGGCTGGAGGCACTCGAAAGCCGGAACCTTTTCAGCCACACCTACGACAACGAAATTGCCAAAGAGGCCACCACGCTCATCAAGGACAAACTTGAACCCATGCTTCGGACGTGCCTCAACAAGCTCAACGAACTCGCCAAAACCGCATGACCGACGGGCTGACAGAAAAATATCGCGCCGGCATTCGCGCCGTACTCGCGGCGAGTCCAAAAATTTGCCGTGCCGTCCTCTTCGGCTCACGCGCCATCGGCACCTTTCGCCCCGCTTCCGACATTGACCTTGCACTGGAGGGCGAAGAAATCCGGCTATCAGACCTCGTCGCCATCAAGGCAAAACTCGCCGAACTCAACCTCCCCGTCGAAGTGGACCTCGTCGTCCGCGCCCAGATCAAAAACCCCGAACTCGAAAACCACATCCAAACCTTCGGGCAGGAATGGTTCCGGAAAGCCGCCGACAAAATGGAATCCGCGAAGCTGGAGAAGGCCATCAAAGCCAACCTCAAGGGGCTCGGCTATGGCGGTTAGTCTCGAAGAGTTGCCGCTGCCTGATGAGCTTCCAGCTATTCCTGACGGCTGGAGCTATGAGTCGCTAGGCGACCTCGTCGAAGAACGGGGCGTTTCCTATGGCATCGTTCAACCCGGAAGTGAAACGAGCGACGGTGTTCCTATTGTCCGCGTGAACAATATCCGCAACGGACGCATCGACACTTCAGATATGCTCAAAGTCGATTCCGCTATCGAAGCGAAGTTCCAGCGTTCTCGTCTGCGAGGCGGCGAAGTTCTTCTGACGCTCGTTGGTACGCTTGGCGAGGTGGCCATCGTTCCAGAAGATCTTTGCGGCTGGAACGTAGCTCGTGCCGTCGGAGTTATTCCTGTTCGACCTGATCCCGGCAGCTTGTGGGTTTCAATTTGCCTTCGCTCTGCGTTCATTCAGCACTGCATTCGAACGTGGGCGACGACGACTGTTCAGGCGACATTCAATCTTCGCGACCTGGCGAAACTTCCGATTCCCATTCCGCCGACGAAGACGCGCGAAGCCATCGCGCAAATCCTCGGATCGCTGGACGACAAGATCGAGATGAACCGGCGGATGAACGCGACCCTGGAGGCGATGGCGCGGGCGCTCTTCCAAAGCTGGTTCGTAGATTTCGACCCCGTCCGCCGCAATATGAATCTCACGCGGAGCCGCGGAGAACGCGGAGAGGAGAATTCAAATTCCAAACCTCTCCGCGTCTCCGCGCCTCCGCGTGACTCCAAACGCAAACTTCCAACCATTGGAAATTCCGCCGCCGCAAACTTCCAATCATTGGAAGCCTCCGCCCGTACAAACCTCCAATCATTGGACAAGACCGCCCCCGCAAGTTTCCAATCATTGGAACTCGACGCCCTCTTCCCCGCCGCCTTCCAAGACTCCGCACTCGGACACATTCCGAAGGATTGGACTGCTGGAACACTCGGCGATATCGGAACGAATGCACGGCGTGGCGTGCAGCCCGAGGAGATCGCCGCGAACACGCCATACATCGCCTTGGAACACATGCCGCGCCGCTGCATCGCGCTTGGCGATTGGGACGATTCAGCCGATGTGGCAAGCGGGAAGTCCGCTTTCAAGAAGGGCGAAATTCTCTTCGGTAAACTTCGGCCGTATTTCCACAAAGTCGGCGTGGCTCCGTTTGATGGCGTTTGCTCCACCGACATCCTCGTCCTTGCTCCTCGAACTTCCGAATGGTTTGGATTGCTGCTCGGCCATGCGAGCAGCGATGAACTGATTCAGTTTACCGACCTCGCATCCACCGGCACCAAGATGCCGCGCACGAATTGGAGCGACATCAGTTCATTCAAAGTTGCGCTCCCACCTCTTCCCGTCGCCGCCGCGTTCACACACCTGATCCGGCCGATGGTAGAGAGCATGACTGCCAGACTGTTTGAATCCCGGACGCTGGCCACGCTGCGGGACACGCTGCTGCCGAGGCTGCTGAGCGGGGAGTTGAGCGTGGACAAGATTGGCTCACGCGGAGGCGCGGAGTGCGCGGAGATGAAGACATGAATTTTAAATCTTTGAACCCATTCAGAGCCTCCGCGTTCTCCGCGTCTCCGCGTGAGTTTTCCCCGCGTGGAGGCGTGCAGTTAGCGAAAACAGTCGAATTGTTGAGCATTTCATGCGAATCGGCAGCCACGGAACGCGACGCGAGACGTTCTCCATGGAGCGCGGACTGCGCGGAACGTCGCGCGAGCTATGCGCAATGGAGCACGGGATACGCGGCATATCGCGCGGGATACGCGGAGCTTCGCGCAAGCTACGCTACATTTCGCCCAAACTACGTTGAGCTTCGCGCATACTATGCTACATATCGTGCAAGATATGCTATATATCGCATAAGCTACGCTCAGTTTCGCGCAAGCTATGCGGAGCTTCGCACATGTTCTGCGGTGTGTCGCACGAGATCCGCTATATGTGGCGCGAAAGGCAGAGGTCTGGGTGCGGTTCTTCATTTTGGTCAGGCATGAGGTGATGAGATGAATGATTTGGCTGTTGAGATCATACCGCTGGAGAAACTGGCGGGAGTTTTGAGCGATCCGGGGCGATGGTTGATCCTGCAAGAACTGGGGAAAGGCGAGCCGCTGCCCGTACAGGAACTTGCAAAGCGAACGGGCCGCTCTGCGGGGATGACGTCGAAGCACATGGCCACGCTGCGGGATGCGGGCGTGGTCGTGGTGGGCTTTGGCCGGCTGTATCAGCTCGCGCCCGTCGTGCGACCCGCGCCGGGGGCGAAGATACTGGATCTCGGCCTGTGCCAGTTGAGGCTCGATGTGCCCGCATGAAGTCGCTGGACAGAATTATCGCGCGGAGGCGCGGAGTACGCGGAGGTGAGAACCGTGCAAGAATTGGATGACATCACCGGAGCCATTGTTGATGCGTCAGTGAAGATTCACATGGAGCTTGGACCGGGACTTTTGGAGTCGGTCTATGAAGCGGTACTGGCCCGGTCACTGGAAAAACGCGGCTTCAAGGTTGAGCGACAGAAGCCCATCACATTCGAATTCGACGGAATGGTTTTTCAGGAAGGCTTCCGCGTTGACCTTCTCCTGGAAGACCGCGTGGTCGTTGAATTGAAATCCGTCGAGAAGCTCGTCCCCGTCCATAGCAAGCAACTGCTCACATATCTCCGACTGCTGAACCTCCACGTCGGATTGCTCATCAACTTCGGTGCCGCCACGCTCAAAGAAGGTCTGCATCGCATCGTGAATAATCTTCCTCCCTCCGCCTCTCCGCATCTCCGCGTGAACCAAGTCCAGCCATGAGCCTCAACGAATCCATCGTCGAAGACGCCGCGCTGACGTGGTTCGGGGAACTGGGCTATGCCATCGGCCACGGCCCGCACCTCGCGCCCGGCGAACCGGCGGCGGAACGCGATTCGTTTGGCGATGTGGTGTTGTTGCCGCGCTTGCGCGCTGCGATCCGGCGGCTGAATCCGGCCATCCCCGAAGAGGCGCGCGAGGATGCGCTGCGCAAGGTGCTGCGCGTGGCGACACCGTCGCTGACGCAGACAAACCGTGCGTTTCACCGGATGCTACGCGACGGCGTGGCGGTGGAATATCCGCGGGCCGATGGTTCCATCGCCGGCGATCATGCCCGCATCGTGGATTTCGACGACGTGTTTGCAAACGACTGGTTCGTCGTGAACCAGTTCACGGTGATCGAAGGCCAGCACAACCGTCGGCCCGATATTCTGGTTTTCATCAACGGCCTGCCGCTGGGCGCGATCGAGTTGAAGAACGCGGCGGACGAGGACGCGACGATCTGGAGCGCCTACGCGCAGCTGCAAACCTACAAGGCGGAGATCCCGTCGCTGCTGCACTACAATGCGGTCTTGGTGGTGAGCGACGGATTGCAGGCGCGCATCGGCTCGCTCACGGCGAATCAGGAATGGTTCAAGGTCTGGCGCACGATCGACGGCGAGGGCGATGCGCCGAAGACGGCGCTCGAACTCGAAGTGCTGGTGCGCGGCGTATTCGACCGGCAGCGGTTCCTCAATCTGCTCCACCACTTCATCGTCTTCGAAGAAGACCCGGACTCGGGCGCGCTCCACAAGATCATCGCGGGCTACCATCAGTTCCACGCCGTGAACGCGGCGGTGGAGGAAACCGTGCGCGCGAGCGGCGCGAACTCGCGGGCCAGCATGGTGCGCGAGGATGCCGGCGGCTACTGGGCGGGGAAAATGCACGGCGGTAAATCCGGCGACCGTCGCGCGGGCGTCGTGTGGCATACGCAGGGCAGCGGCAAAAGTTTCTCGATGCTCTTCTACGCCGCGCGCGTGATCCGTCATCCGGCGATGCAGAATCCGACGCTCGTCGTGCTGACGGACCGGAACGATCTCGACGATCAGCTCTTCGGCCAGTTCCAGCGTTGCGCGGACATCCTCGGCCAGACACCCGTACAGGCGGCGAGCCGCGAGAAACTCCGCGAACTTCTGGCGGTGGCGAGCGGCGGCGTGGTGTTCACGACGATCCAGAAGTTCCTTCCCGAAAAGGGCGAGAAGATGCCGGCGTTGAGCGACCGCCGGAACATCATCGTGATCGCCGACGAGGCGCACCGCAGCCAGTACGACATGATCGACGGCCTCGCACGCCATATGCGGGACGCGCTGCCGAATGCGTCGTTCATTGGCTTCACCGGCACGCCCATCGAGAAGAACGACGCGAACACGCGCGCGGTGTTCGGCGATTACATTTCGATCTACGACATCCAGCGGGCCGTCGCCGACAAGGCCACGGTGCCGATCTACTACGAGAGCCGCATCGCCAAGCTCGGGCTGAACGCCGCCGCACTGCCGAAGATCGACGAGGAGTTCGAGGAGATCACCGAGGGAGAGGAACTCACCAGCCGCGAGAAGCTGAAAACAAAGTGGGCCGCGCTCGAAGCGCTCGTCGGCGATCCAAAGCGCATCAAGCTCATCGCCGCGGATCTCGTACAGCATTTCGAGAAGCGTCTGGAGGCGATGGAAGGCAAGGCGATGATCGTCTGTATGAGTCGCCGTATCTGCGTGGATCTCCACAACGCGCTCATCACGTTGCGTCCTGAATGGGCCAGCGCGAAGGACGACGATGCAGAAGCGGAGAAGAGCAAATCGTGCGTGGTCAAGGTCGTGATGACCGGCAGCGCCGATGATGGCCCCGACTGGCAGCCGCACATCCGCAACAAGGACAAGCGCCGCAAGCTCGCGAACCGCTTCAAGGACAGCAAAGACCCATTCCGCATCGTGATCGTCCGCGACATGTGGCTGACCGGCTTCGATGCGCCGTGCCTGCACACGATGTATGCGGACAAGCCGATGCGCGGTCACGGGCTCATGCAGGCGATCGCCCGCGTGAACCGCGTATTCCGCGACAAGCCCGGGGGACTGGTCGTGGACTACCTCGGCCTCGCCGATCAGCTGAAACACGCGCTCGCGACCTACACCGAGAGCGGCGGCAGGGGCGATCCGACGTTCGACACGCGGCAGGCCATCGCGGTGTTGATGGAGAAGCACGGCATCGCCTGCGACATGATGCACGGCTTCAGTTGGAAGAAGTGGACTACGGGAAAACCGGCGGAACGACTCGCGCTTATCCCCGCCGGACAGGAACACATCCTCGTACGGGACGACGGCAAGAAACGCTGGGTGCAGGTCGTCACCGAACTATCCCGCGCGTTCGCGCTGTGCGCCGCCAGCGACGAGGCGACCGAGATCCGCGACGACGTTTCCTTCTTCCAGGCCCTGCAAGCCGCGCTCAACAAGCAAAGCACCGGCGGCAAGAAGACGCCCGAGCAACTGGACGCAGCCGTCCGGCAGCTTGTGTCGAAGGCGATTACCACCGAAGGCCAGGTCATTGATGTATTCACCGCCGCCGGCCTGCCGAAGCCCGACATCGGCATCCTGTCGGAACAATTCCTCGCCGAAGTGCGTGGACTGAAACACAAGAACGTCGCCGCCGAACTGCTGGAGAAACTGCTCAAGGACGAACTCAAGGTCCGGGCAAAGCGGAACCTCGTTCAGTCGCAGCTGTTCAGTGACAAACTCAAGAAGGCACTCAACGCCTATCACAATCGCGCCATCTCCACGCAGGAAGTCATTGAAGAACTCATCCGGCTCGCGAAGGAGTTGGACGCCGCCACCAAACGCGGTGCGGATATGGGACTGACGGATGACGAAGTCGCCTTCTACGATGCCCTGGCTACGAATGAATCCGCAGTCAAAGCGATGGGCGACGACAAACTGAAAATCATCGCGGCCGAACTCATCACCCAAGTTCGCAAAAGCGTGACCATCGACTGGACGTTGCGCGAAAGCGCCCGCGCCAAGATCAAAGTGATGGTGAAGCGCATTCTGAACAAATATGGCTACCCGCCCGATCTTCAGGAAGAGGCGGTCAAGACGGTACTCCAACAGGCCGAACTGCTGTGCGCCGAGTGGGCGCAATGATAACGTCGGTCACTCTACACCCGCCACGAGGATTTCATTCCCGGGAGCGAAGGGCATGAGCGTGGCCGATGTGATTGCGCGGCGGGTGAGTTGCCGAGCATACAAATCCGATCCCGTGCCGGAGGCGCACGTGCTGCAAATTCTGGAGGCTGCCCGGCTCGCTCCATCCGCTTGCAACAAACAGCCGTGGCGTTTTGCCGTGGTGCGCGACCCCGAACTGCGGCGGCGCATTGTGGAGGAAGGTTTTCTGCCCGGCATCAAAATGCCCTGGGCCATCGTCGCACCCGTCCACGTTGTCATTGGCATGGAAACCTCGTTCCTGACACACAGCCTCGGGGCTTCCGTGTCGGGTGTGGATTATCCGTGGGTGGACGTCGGAATCGCCGGAGAGCATCTGGTATTGGCCGCCACGGAACTGGGCTTGGGCACGTGCTGGATCGGGTGGATCAAGGCCGCAGCCATTACCCGGATTGTGGGCTGGCCGCCGTCGGTGAAGCCGGTTGCCGTCATCACGGTGGGTTACCCCGACAAAGATAAATCCGCGGCGCTCCCCGCGGACCGGCGCAAACCGCTGGATGAAATCGTGCGATGGTTATGCTGATTGGAAGCGACGATGTTCCGCAAACATTCGAAAATACCCGTGGCCGGACTTTGTCTGGCGTGCTGCCTGCATGAAGTTATCGCCCGCGACATCGGCGTCAGCCCAGGTGGTGGCGCCATTTCTTCGGCAATCGCGTCGGCGCAACCGGGCGATACGATCCGTGTTGGGAAGGGTGTGTATCGCGAGACGATCATCGTGCCGTCGTCCATCGCGATTGTCGGCGAGGCGGGGGCGGTGATTGATCCTTCCGCGCCGTTCCACGCGACGTGGGAGGCCGCGCCCAAGATCGGTAAGGGCGTTTATCGCGCAGTGGTGAAGGAGCGGCCGCGAACGCTCTTTCTGGGCGGCAGGGTCGTGGCCGAAATTGATGAGAAGCGGACCGGTGGCGATGGCGACTGGTCGTGGAAGAGGCTGCTGTCGATTGGAACGCCGCGCGGGGGATTCAAGTTCATCCGCGCGGTCTGGATTTATCGTTCGGACGAAAAATCCGTTTACGCGCATTTCGAAAACGATGCCGATCCTTCGGGGCTGGATTTGTCCGCCGTGGGATCGCGCGATGCGATGGTTACGTTTCGCGGTGCGGTGAACGCATCGGTACGCGGGCTTGCGCTGGCGCACGGGTACAACGGGATTTTGTTCGCGGAGAAGTCATGCGGATGTTCGGTGAAGCAATGCTCGGTGGGTCCGTGGGACAAGACGGGCATTCTGCTGGGCGGCGGGGTGACGGAATGTCTGGTCGAATCGAATGAAGTTACGCGCGGCGCGTTCGAGGACTGGGCGCCGCGCGACAATTCGAAACAGCGCTACGAAATCTGGCAACTCCACAAGAACGCCGGTTTCTATGATCGCGTCGGGATCGATCTGTTGCACTCGGGTGCCGGCAATCGCATTCACGCGAACCACGTCTTCGAGACGTTCGACGGCATCGACATCGGCGGCGATTACAATGTCGAGTCGCTTGACCGGCTGCTCACGAGTCCGGAGGATGATCGCGATTCGGAAATTTTCGACAACGTGATCGAGCGCACGCGTGATTCGGGCATCGAACTGGGCGCGGGCTGCATCAACGTGAAGGTGCATCACAATCTGCTCCGGCAGACGCACGGCGGGCTGCGGTTCAAGCTGCCGCGCATCGGGCCGGTCTTCATCTATCGCAACGTGCTGCTTGACGGCGCGCCGTTCAACATCTGGTACAGCATGGATGACTCGCCAGCGGAGGGCTACGTGTACCACAACACGATTGTGGGAAGCCACGCGGGACTGATGTACAGCAGCTTCAACAAGCCGCACAACATCGGCGCGCCGAACTGGCATTATGTGAACAATCTCATCGTGACGGATCGCGGATTTTTCGAAGGCCGCAAGAACGCAGTCGCGCCCGTGAACTTTACCGCCGACTACAACCTCGTGGTCGGCGGCGGCAGACCGTGGCCGGATGACGCGACGAAAGACCAACACTCGCACTATGTCGATGACGCGAAGATGAAACGCGACGCCCCGACCGTGCCAACATCGGAAAGTCCCGCCATCGACGCCGGTCTTGATCTCTCCACATACTTTCACGGTAAACCGCTCCCGGGATGCGAACCGGGTTGCTTCAAGGGCGAGGCTCCCGACATCGGCGCGGAGGAAATCCGGTGAGTGGAAGACTCGGTCATCGCCGCGGGGTGATGGCGTCGGACACAGGATGGCCCATGTTTCGGACCGGGCCGCTCCGCCCACAAGTGCATTTTGCTAACCGACATGACTCCCAATTGGACGCTTGGACAGGGCAAAGATGGCCCGAGTTGGACTATTTTGGCTCGCTTGTCGGGGGTTTGGTATGGCCGGGCAGGACGGATTCGCGGGCTACAACCTCGGGCTGGAAAGGTGTGATGTTGTACTTCTTGATGAGATGTTTTTCCACGGCCTGGCGATCAGCACCGGAAAGCACCGTGGTGTAGATGATGATCTCGCCGATATCGCCGTACCAACTACGGTCGGTGAAGTCGCGGTCGCGGGCCAACTGTTCGGCGACGACATCGCGGCCGGCAACAAATAAAATGACGGCCAGCTTGGGCGCAAACTCGCTAAGAGCGGGATCGCATGGGAAGCCGTTAAACCAAACCTTCCCGTGCTTGAACATTCCCAACTCAACAATAGTGTCGGTCCAATGGCAGCCGACATGGAAATCCGTTTCCTGCTTCTTCATGCCACCTAGCACGAATCTTTCCGTGAATTTTTTGAATGCCTGCGGATATTTCGAAACCACCATAAACACCGTTCGGATGTTGGTGATCGCATTGAACTCATATCCGATAAACGCCCCGTTGAACCGAAGCACCGGCTGCCCGGCGGTTTCGTCTTTCACGACCGTCGGATTGCCGGCTGGGATTCTCGATTCTTGCTCGATCACCGCATCATTGTGATAGCCGCTGTGATCTTTGATTTTGATGACGTTTCCATTTTCGACAACCACATCTTGTGCTGTCACCCAAAGAGCCAACCCCTCACGAGGAATGGGCGCATCGGAAACACTGTTCGGCTCGGTGGCGTACAGCGCGCTCAGCGGCACCAGTAGCAAGGCAGGGAGGAGCGCAGATACAACTTTCATGGATTTTCCTCTGAAGCCACGGCCATGACGGCCGCAAAAGCCGGCTTCGGTTTCAGGTCGCGGTCCCAGAGCAGCGGATAGTTGGTGCGCTTGTGCCCGTTTCGCCAGTTCAGCCAGCTTGTTCCATCGTGCAGCGTCCACAGCGTCACACGGCTGATTTTATCGGCCTGCTTGCGAAAGAGCCGGAAGAGCTGCGAATAAAGCTCGGCCTGGCGTTGCAGAACTGCAGGCGGACAGCCATGCGCGTATGGATCATCGCTTGCATCCTTTTTGACACCGCTCTTCGCGCCGGGCAGGACGTCCATGTCGAGTTCGGTGATCATCACTTTCAAGCCGGCGGCATGAAAGGCGATGATGCTCTCTTCGATGTCTTTCAAAGGCGGACCATTGATCGTCCAATGTCCCTGAATGCCGATTCCATCCACGCGCGCGCCTCGTTCTCTGAGCTCGCGAATCAAGCGCAGAGCTTTGGCCCGTTTGGCGGGCCGTTCGATTTGATAGTCGTTGTAATAAAGTTCTGCGCCGGGGTCGGCCAGCCTCGCCGCAAGAAACGCTTCGGCCACATAATCCTCGCCGATGCTCTCCAGCCACTTGTTCTTCTTCATGTATTCGCCTTCAACGTCGGAGAGCGCTTCGTTCACAACGTCCCAACTCGCGACTTTGCCGCGGTAGTGTCCGGCGACTTTCGAAATGTGGTTGCGCATCCGCTGAAGAACAAGTTCGCGACCCGCGGTTTTTTCGCCATCGGTGAAGAACCAGTCCGGGCACGAGATGTGCCAGACCAATGTATGCCCGTTCACCTTCAGATGATATTTTTGGGCGAGAGCCATCAGCGCGTCGCCATCTTGGAAAGTAAACACACCCTCCGAAGGTTCCGTCATTGCCGGCTTCAGACAATTCTGGCTTGTCACGTTGCTGAACTGCGCCGCCAGCAATTCCCGCTCTGCCTCGGTCATCTGCGGCGAAATCGCCACGCCCATCTCAAACCACCGGCCATACGCCGCCTTCAGCGTCGCCGGCGCTTGGCCCGGCTCCGCCGCGTTCATCGCGACCGGCGGAGACAAAAGTGCGGCGGCAAAAATCAGCAACACATTTCGTTTCATTCAACGTTTCCGCACATTTCCAATCATTGGAAGTTCCGCTTCCCCAATTTTCCAATCATTGGAAAAGTTTGTCGCGCGGTCTTCCATGGAGTGAGAACGAAGCCGCTTCATTTATTTTCAGGCAGAGGGGCTATAGCCGGTTTTCGTGAAATCGCACGCGCTGGTGTCCTCGTCGTAACACGGCTCCAGTTTTTCGGCTTTCGAGCGCGCGTTGCAGAATCGCGCGGCCTGCGCCCACGTCACTTGTTCGGCGGGAAGCTTGTCGCCTTCGAAATGGGACGGATTCGAAATCTGCAATTTGTCGAACTGCTCCTGCGTGACTTCGGTGCGGTCCATCCAGAACGAATCCACGAAAACGTTGTGCGGCGGCTTCGCGTCGTCGTCGCCGTGAACGCTGCCCATCGTGAATGATCCTGCGGGAATCAGCGCCATCTCGACTCCGCCCGCCGTCGTCATGATTTTCGGCGCGTCCGATCCGGCGGCGGAAGTGGAAATTGATAAGACCAGAAATGAAAATAAAATTACGATGATTGTTCGCATCATTTTTCTCCGGCAACTTTGACGAACTGCCAGTCGGGTTCCTTGTTGGATTCTCCATCGAACGTGATTTGCACCCAGCGGTTGGTGGCGCGCGCATCGGCGACGCATGTGTTCCAACCGGGGGCTTCGGCACCGGCGAGGACGGGCATCTGGCCGTGCAGATTCTTCGTCTCGAGTTTGACGCCGCGGCTGAAGGCGATGTAGCGGGTGTCGGGCGACCAGTCGGAGTGATACGCCTCGGCGGGGCCGTCGCTTTCAATCGCATGCCGCCGGTTTGCGGTATCCGGAGGCGATGCGCCGAGATCGAGATCGGCGACGCCGAGGCACGAATCGTTGTCGTTCCAAGTTATTCGTTTGTCATCGAAGCTCAAGTCGGGCCGGCATCCGTCGCAGTGCAAATTGTAAACGCCGCGGCCCTCCGCTTCGAGCGCGATGATATTGTGCGCAAATCCCATTCCGCCATGAATGACGGCGACGAACCACTTGCCGTCGGCTGACCAGTTGAGGCAGTAGAGGTGTTTGATCTTCCTGTTCGGATGCTGGCGCGTCTGGCCGCTGGCGAGGTCATAAATAAATATGCCACGCGTCTCGAAATCCATAAGCCCGTATCGCTCGAACTCGCCCCTGGGAAAAGCAATTTGTTTTCCATCCGTGCTCCAGCACGGGTCAGCCGCATTGTCCGCGATTTTTCTGCGCGCGCCGCCGTCCGCGTTCATCACGTACAAATTTCGCGAACGCTTCTCCTTCGCGCCCTCATCCGCCAAAAAGCAGATCATCGAGCCGTCCGGCGACGCCTTCGGATACAGCTCGTCAACGTCGGGCGTGTTCGTGAGGTTCACGGGATTGGAGCCATCGGCGTTGATCCGATAAATCTCCCCGTTACCGTCGCGCCTGGTCTCGATCAAAATCTTGTGCGGATACTTCTTCAACTCCGCCAGCAGGTCCGGCGACGCGCCCGCAGGTTGACCCGTTTGCGTGCGACTGGCGGCGGAGATGGTCAGCGTTTCATTCTCCTCGACGGCCCTTGTTTTTTTCACGCCGTCGAGCACGTAATCTACTTGCAACTTCTTGTCGTGGCCTTCGGCGGGATCGCCGAACGTGTCGTTGTTCGCCTCGACCGCAAGCGCATCGTCCTTGACGAGTCCAGCGACTTTCGCGGTCACATCGGCCTTGTCACCATCGGGCAGAACTCCATAGACAGCTTGGACGATCACCAGCTTGGGTGCCGGCGACGCGTCGGCAGCGGCGCGGAAAATGGGTGCCGGTTGAAGACGGTCACCGGAAACTTTCAAGGCGAAGACATATTCGCAGGGCTTCTGCGCCGGCAGCCTGACGACCAGTCCGTCCGCCGTTTGCGCCCAGTCCAGTTTGCCATCATGGCCAAGCAGTGAAACGGTTTTGATTTTGCCGGCGGCGCTGGCCAGAGATTTCACCGTAAGCTTTCCGTCTGAGGGCCAGCCCAACGCAAGGGCGTATAGAATTTTGTCGTCCTTGGACCGGGTGAAACGTATGTCCTTCGCCGTGTATTTTGTGTTGCCCTCATTATACATTGCGGACTTGCCAGCGACGGCCTCTGCCGAAGGTCCTTCGCCATATTTAGTCCAAGGTCGGGTGCCATAGATGCATTCGCCGTTTACGGAAGTCCAGGCACCGATCTCATTGACAATCCGGATTGCGTCCGGTTCGAGATCACCCTCCGGGGTCTGAACGATGTTGAGCAACAGATTGCCATTCTTGCTGACAATGTCCGCCAACATCTGGATGACCTCCCCGGCGCTTTTATACTTCTGGCCAGTCCGGTAATACCAGTCGCCGATGGAGGTGTCGGTCTGCCAAGGGTAATTGGCAATGCGGTCATCCACTCCCCGCTCTATATCACGGACAAAGATGCCTGGCGATTCCGTCTTGGCTGTGTACACCGCCTGGAGATTCCCACCATTCTTCAAAAGGTCCTGATTATAGTAATGGGCCAGCATTCGCCGTCCGAGTTCGCGATTGTTGCCAAATGGCAGATCACTGTCCGAATAGATCAAATCGGGATGATAAAAATCAATAATCTCCTGGAGAGCTTGCGCCCAATGCTGCTGACCGGCCGGATCACTCGTCGTCCATCCATCATCCCCCGGTATGGGCGCGGGACCATATAGATCCTGGTTGGCCGGATCATTGCCATCATAAGGCACTCCCGCCTTCGGACCGCTTGCATCCGAACCGTGACTTGGACCATACCAGTGCGAATTGCGCGCGATATGCTCCGAGACGCCAAATCGCAGCCCGGCTTTTTGAGCCGCCTTCTGCCAGTCCCCGACCATGTCGCGATGCGGTCCCATCTTGACCGCGTTCCAGCGGTGGAACTTCGAATCCCAGAGGAAGAAATTATCGTGATGGGAACCCATGCTGACGAAATATTTCGCCCCGGCCTTTTTGTAGAGGGCCATGAGCTGGTCTGGATTCCATTTTTCGGCCTTCCACAGCGGGATGATGTCCTTGTAGCCAAATACAGAAGGATGACCATAATGAGCCACATGGTATCGGTATTGGCCGCTCGTCTCCTTGACTTTGCCGGTCTTTGGATCGATTTGTCCACCCGATTCATACATCGCCCTTGCATACCAGTCCCCTTGACGTGGCACGGCTTGAGGCCCCCAATGAGCCCAGAAGCCGAGCTTGGCGTCCCGGAACCATTCAGGATATTGATATTGTTTGAGGGATTCAATAGTCGGCTTGAATGGCCCGGTGTCGTTGGCAAAACAATTTGCAGCGGCCGCGGGGGCCGCCGCCGCTGGTTTTGGAGCGCCGGTTGTGCCGGCCGCATTCTGCAAATCGCGCTCTAGGGCGGCGCCATCAACGGACACGACACCAATCTTGCGGCCCGGTTTATTGCTGCCGGATTTGGGGTCCTGCCCGAAGCAGGCGCTATCGAGTGCCATACCGGCGAGGCCCGTCAAGGCAAAGACAATACTGAAGATGAATCCGCGTGAACCATTAGATCGCATCATGTGGGACCTCATTAATTAGAGTTCAATTCAAAGGCTTGCTGGTAATTAACCCGATACCACGGCCTCTATTGCCGCAGGCACAGTAAAAAAGATAAAACGTCTCGTTCTTGGCGTTATAGACCAGCGATATCTTGTGCGCGTGCTCTTTGTCCAAGCCGCTGGGATTTCCTCCCGCCTTGTAGGCGGATCCGGATGCGCCGTCCAATGCAACAAATCGCGGGAGAAGGCGATCATGATGTGAGCGTGGTCGTGCCCGAAGCCAAAGTAGAACATCACCCAGTGGTCGCCATCACGAAACACCTTGCCGTCGGAGCAGAACCGCTCGTCGTAGCCGCCCGGCCGGTTGCGCACAACCGGGCTGCCCGCATACCGATGCCAGGTCAACAGGTCCTGGGAAGTGGCCAACCCCATCTGCTCGTTGCCGTGGGGTTTGGCGTTGTAGAAATCGAAAAACTTTCCCTCATGCTCCACCAGCCACGGTTGATAGATGCAGGCGCTTTCCCAGGGCGCGCAATCCGCATCCTTGATGGATAGGATGGGGGTGTCCTTGGCCCGCTGCCAGGCCAGCCCGTCCGCGCTGGTGGCCACGCCTTCATAGCCGGGCTCCGATTCATAGCCATCCTGTTTGGGGTAACAGCCATAGAGCGTCCAGAACTTGCCGTCCCGCTGCTTGAGCAGGCGCGGGGCCTTGATGTCGTAGGATTCGTAGAGATACGCGCCGATCACGCAGCCGCCAAAGTCGAACGCGCCCGGTTGCCCGAAGCCCATCGCCAGCCGGGGATGGTCCCAATGCACCAGATCGGTGCTTTCGGCGACGAACGAGTTGTAGCCTTTGCCGTCAAAGGCAATGAAGCTCATGAACCATTTGTCGGGTTGACCGGGAAGCTGATAGACACAGGGAACATCTGTGTTATGGAATTCCCCGTGTCCGGGAATCTTCGGTTCGGAAGGGATGACATGATCAGGCTGATAGAACCACCCGCGATACGGGGCAGACCACTGATCCAACGTGGTCTTGTCAATATCTCCAGTCATCGTGTCGGCGTGCAGCGGTGCCACCGAGGCCAGCAGTAGAGCAATGAGAACAAGTGGCGCGAGGTTCTTCATATTCATATCTTAACGACCGCCGGGGGACGGGACACCAATGCTGGCACCGGGCGCCGGCGTCAGCTTCTCGGAATTCGTTCCAATAATCTTGAACGTAATGGCGTGATCGCAAGGCTTCTTGGATGGAAGATTGATCTCCAGCGCGTTATCGGTCTGTTTCCAATCCAGTGTTTTCGGCCAGCCGAGAAGGTTTATCGCGGCGATGGTCCCGGCGGGCTTGGCCAGCGAACGGATCGTGACCCGGTGGTCGCGCGGCCAGCCGAGTACGAAAGCATACAGCACATTGCCTTTCGTGGTGAAACGGATATCCCGCGAGGTCATCGGACTTTTCAGGTCATTGTAGTTTGAACGCGGAAGTTCGGAGGGGCCCTCCCCATAAATTCCCCAAGGGCGGGTGCCAAAAATCACCTCGCCGTTGATTTTCATCCAGTCCGCAAATTCCGTGAGCAGGATTTCGCAGTGTTCATCAATGGTGCCATCGGCCCGTTGAGGGATATTCATCAACAGGTTGCCATTCTTGCTCACGATATCTATGAGCAGGTGAAGCATGGTCGTGGGGCTGCGGTGAAAGGTGTAGAGTTCATCGGCAGCGGCCGGTTCATCCATATAAAACCAGCTCGATTCCGAGGTATCGCACTGCCAGACTTGGGTGGTCAGATCTTTCATTTCACCCCGCTCCAGATCCCTCACGCTGCTTTGATCGGATTTGACGGTAAACAAGCCCTCATTGGTTCCGCCGTGTCGGGCAATGTTACTGTTGAAGTAATGAGCCATGAGCTTGGGCCCAAGAGCGCCGGGCAGTCCACCGTCGAAATAGAGGAGATCGGGTTGGTATTTGTCGATCGCATCCTTGATCCGGGCATAGACTCCATTGGAGAATTCCTCGTCCCGGCCCGGCGTCCCCACCGGAGGAAGATACAACGACCAGTATTGGGGATCGCTGGTATCAAACGGGCCATTGTCTTTCCACCCGGCCTGGGTTTTCTCCCTCATCCCTTCACGATAATATCCAGAGTGGGGATGAAAGGAGAGCCCGAAACGGAGCCCTTCTTTCACGGCCGCCTGCCGCCACAATCCGGCGACGTCCTTCTTGGGCCCGATATTCACCGAATTCCAATACGTGTACTGGGAGTCGTAGAGATCTACGTTGTCGTGATGTCTCCCCATGGAGACGAAATATTTGGCGCCAGCTTCCTTGTACAATTTCATCAATCCTTCCGGATCCCACTTCGCCGCGGTCCAATATTTCAAAATGTCTTTGTATCCGACCACGTTGGGATCACCAAAATGCTTCACATGATACCGGTAAGCAGGTGTAGGCGTGTGATACATCTCCCTGGCGTAGTTCTGGTCAACGCCGCTGATGCAACCTGGACCCCAGTGAGACCAGATGCCGAACTTTGCGTCTCGGAACCAATCGGGACAGGGAACCGCTTGAATCGCTTGAGCGTTGGCGGCAACCGGGCCGGCAGCGATCGGGCCGGCAACGACAGCCGCTGCCGCCTCGATACGTTTAAGATCCTCCGATGGCCGGCTGTTGTCCGCCAGCGCGCACGGCGCAAGCAGGAGCAAGCCGCCAAACAGAGGTCTTGCTACCAGGAGCGAGAAGAACTGTTTGATCCGACATTTCCCATAGGACCTTCGACCCGCGACCAGTGGCACCGGCAGCAGGGCCGTGAGTGTCTGCAATACATTTCGTATCATTTGTTGTCTCCGTTCAGTTCCAATCATTGGAAGTCTCACTCATTTGATTTGCCAACCATTGGAATAACCGCTGCGAGAACAGATGGCTACAGTTGACCGGCTGATGTCATTTCTTGACCTGCGCACGGCCAGCGGCGCGAGCAACAAGGCGGCGAGTGTCGGCAGCGTGATTCTGTTTCATTCGTCGTCCATTACGACGCGGAAGCCCACATTGAAAACACGCTGCCACGAATGATAGGGCAGACGAAAACTCGACGTGCAACGGAATGGCCGGTCACACCAGGAACCACCGCGCACAACCTTCTCGTCGGAAGCGTTGCCTTTTGCATCTATCCCGTTCGTCCCATAAGCCCCATACGTCGAGCTCGTCCATTCCGCGACGCTGCCGTGCATATCTTTCAGGCCCCATGGATTTGCGGCGTAACGGCCGAGGCCGTCGGGAACGCCTTGGCCGTCGTTGACGTTTTCGATGCGCGGATAGGGTGAGGTGGCAACCTTGGTTGCGTCGGCCATGTTCGCGTAGCGCGACCAGTCGTTGGTCGTCGCGCCGTACCACAGCGGCGTCGCAGTGCCGGCGCGGCAGGCCCATTCCCATTGCGCCTCGGTTGGCAGCGAGCAGCGGCGGCCGGTCTTGCGGCTCAACCACGCGCAGAAACGTTGCGCTTCGTCCCACGAGACGCGGATCACCGGTTGCTCCGGGCGGTTCGCGGGAATACCGGGGTCGTTGTGATCCTTACCGCTCTTGTCAATGAAGCGGCTGTCGTGCGCGGGATCGAAGAGATTGAAAATTTCGTTGCTGATTTCCACCTCGGTCATCCAGAACGCTTTTCCGATTTCAACGACCACCTGCGGCGCCTCATCGCTCGCGCCAGCGGCCGAGCCCATGACGAAGCGGCCTGCGGGGATGCGCTGCAGCTTGAGCTTCGCGCGCTTCTGGCCGGCGTCGTCGGCGAGGTCCAGCTCGCGCGTCGCCGCGCCGCCGGCGGTTTGCAGCTGCTTCGCCTTGGCGGCGTCGAAGGGCCAGCCGGACAATTGCAGATTGGCGATGGCGGATTGCGGATTGGCGGAAGGCTTCACGGGGACGATGGGCGGACGTTTTGCGAACTCGGCGGCGAGCTGGTCGTATTCGGCTTCGGGGTCTTCAGCGCGGTAAGCGAATTTCTGCGCCATCTCGAGGCGGCCTTCGTGCTGGTCGTGGTTGCGATATTTCGCCGGATCCCATTTGCCGCGATAGGGCGCGTTGAGATCGATCCACGTCGCGAGCCGCTCCCACGCCTCGCGGTCGAGCTGCGCGCCGTGATGGCCCTTGCGCAGCATCTGCATCAACTCGCTCGTGCCGGCGTGATATTCCAAGGGATCGAACATGTGGATATCGCTCTCCGGTCCGGGCCGGCGCACATAGGGCTGCAGCGCCATGTAGGCCTTGTCCTGCTGATAGCCCGTCTCGCGGTTGGCGGCGGTGAAGTCGGGCGTCTTGCGCGCGCCGTGGCAGGCGACGCAATATTTGTCGAGCACCGGCTGCACCTCGTAGCGGAACGAAAACGGACGCGGCGCGCCCAGCCACGGCTTGATGGCCGACGGCTCGCGCTGCGCCGCGAGCGTGGTTTTCGCGGGCGCGACATCGTTCTGCCGCTCGTGACAGCCGACGCACGAAACGTTTTCGCCGGGCATGCCGACGAACCAGCTGCGCATCAGCTGCAGCGCGCGCCCGTCGGCGTCGAGCGGCTGGATCGCGATCGGCGTGTTCGCCGGGATGCGGAACGACGCTGAGCCATCGGCCTCGACCGGCACGGTGCCGAGCACGCGCTTGATATCCCAGCTGCTTTCCACGCCGACGCTGGCGTGCCCGCCGCGGCCAACGTGCGCAAAGTGATAGGAGAACAACCGCAGCGCCTTCACCGTGCCGCGCGGCACGTTCTTCAGACCGCCGCCGTGATAGACATCCACGAGGAAGACACGCGCCTCCTGCTGATCCAGCTTGACGCGCTCCGGGATGACCGGCGGCACGGGCGTCGCGCGGAAGGGCACCGGCTCCAGCAGCGCCGCGCCTTCTTCTTCCTTCACCGGGATCATGTTGTCGAACACGTCCACGAGCCAGATGCCCCAGAGGCTCTGCGCCGTGGGTTTGCAGGCGACGAGAAAATATTTTGCGCTCAGCGGATATGGGTGCAGGAACTGCGGCCAGACATCTTTGACGAGCTGGTCGCGGATGATCGGCTCGACCTGCTTGCCGCGCCCGGGAATTTCCTGCACGACACCCTCGGCCTCGCTACGGCCGCGCGCCGGGTCAATCAGCAGCAGCCGCCCGCTGCGTGAAATGCCGTGATGCCCGCCCGCGACGCCGACGACCATCGAGGCGTGACCCGGAATCGGGCGCGCGAAAAAGAACGAGTTCGGGAAATAGGAATTGCTGTGATAGTACTCGCGCTGGTCGGTGCCGTCGGGGTTGCAGTGGAAAAGAATCCGCGAAAAATAATGCGGCAGGTCCACATATTCCCAGCGCAGATACATCAGCCGCCCGTTGTTGAGCATCGTCGGGCACCAGTCGCTGTCCTGCTCGAAGGTGATCTGCCGGATGTTGCGCGTGCCCGGCGCGCCGGTGCCATCCATCACATAGAGCTGCGCCATCGGCTTGCTGCCGCCCTCGCACGGCAGGCCTTGGTAGCTCGCGGTCGAGGTCAGCGCGAGCTTGCCGTTGGGCATATAGCAGGCGTCGAAGAAATCCACCACCGGCCAGTTCGTCGGCGTGATCTCGGTCACATGGCTGCCGTCGGCGTTCATCTCGAAGATCGCCCACGCGTCGTTTTTGCCGATCGAGGAGAACACCATTTTCTGCGCGGAAAAATGGAGGTCAATATCGCACAGCATCTTGGTCTCGTCCGGGCGATAGAGCGTCTGCAGCCGCCCGCCGGTACGCAGGCCGGAGAGCACGGCGATCTCGTTGCTCCAGCCGTGATGCTTGATCGTGTTGTGGACGTGCGAGTTCAGCGCCGGCATGCCCAGTTCGCGGCTCATGACGTTGTGCGCCCACTTGCCGAAATCGCGGCGCAGCACCAGCAGCTTGTCGAAATCCAGCAGCGGATTCGCCAGCAGCGCCTCGCGCTGGAGCGCCGCGAATTCCTTTTCATCGCGCACCGCATCCAACCGCTTCAAGAACTCCACCTCGCGCGTGTATGCGCGCGGAAACGTCTGGCCCAGATCATTAATCGCCAGCCGCAGCGCAAGCACATCATTCGACGAAACCGCTGCGACGCCGCGCAACGCCAGCAGCGCAAACAAAACAAATAAAAAAAATCTTCTCATCAAACTCACCTTTCAAAAACAGCCATAGCAATAACGCCCTCTTCCAACAGCAGCCTCATTCGCCGCGAAGCCGCCTCTACGCACAATTTTCCAACGTTGTCGCGCCACTTCCAATCATTGGAAATTCCACTCCCCTAATTTTCCAATCATTGGAAAACCCGCCGCGGGAACAGATGGCTCCAGTTGACCAACCGATGTCATTTCTTGACCTGTGCGCGGCCGCGACCACACGGCCGGCAGTGGCAGCAGCAAGAGGATTCGTTTCACGGTGTTCGGAGATGTAGCACGAGCGGCGCGCTGCCCCAGTCGGCGGGCGGCGTGAAGGTCGCGGTGCCGTTGGTGAAGGTGCCGGCCGCAGTGCGCCGGCCGGTGTGCGGGTGGAACCACGTGGCTTGGAGAGGCGCGATCGCGCCAGTGATGGCCAGAGTGAACGGTTGCGCCTGTTTTTGGAACACGACGTATTCGCGGCCCGGTTGCGCCAGGCAATAACCGCTGTTTGCCAGGTTGTCCGACGGCGCGAGTTTCCAATACTCCGTCGCGCGCCAGAAGTCGCCAAAGTGTTTCATGAAAGCGTAGCCTGGCGGTACATCGAGCGGGCGGACCACATCCCATGCAGTGTAGGTGTAATAGTACGCCGTGTAGCCGCCCGCCATCTGAATGTCCCACAGCGTGCTCACGGTTTGCTCCGGAGTCATCGCCCGGCCGTAGGTCTTGTCGTTCATGCCGCCCGGGCCGCATTCATAATCGGATTCCACATTCGCGACCGGCCAGGCGCGACGCTCGCGCTGGTGCAGGATGGTCTCGTAGAATTTTCCATGCTGCTGATCGGCGCGGAAATCATTCAACTCATCGTACGCGCCGCTGTCGTTGGCCTTGTCGTCGTCATGCACGGTTGTCAGGTGATGATACGGGTCGGTTTCGCGAAAGAACTTCAGCACGCCTTGCTTGTACGCGAGATCTTTCTCGTTGTGCGCCTCCTTGGAGAAGTCCCAGATGATATTCGGATACGCGGCATAACGTGCGACGAGCCAGCGGAAGAACAGCGTCTCCTCCGTGCTGCCGTGCGCCGGCCATTTCACCTGCTTGTTGTAAACCTTGATCAGCATGTGCGCTTGGAAGCCGCGTTCGTTCAACGCTGCCAGCACGCGGTCGTAATGCTGCCAGAAGGCGACATTCATCCGGCTGTGGTCGGGTTGCTCGTTGCTGCCGGCCCACGGATACAGCCGCGGCGGGCCATAATCGTCGGGACTGCTCTTGCCTTTGCGCCAACTGGTGTCGTGGGCGTAGGAGTTGAGGATGACGTAGTTGAAGCCGTGGAGCGCAAGGAGATCGAGCGATTTCTCGACCGTTGGCACACCGGGTTGGTCCATGTCGAGCGCCCACAGCCAATCGTATTCGTAACCCTGCATGAAGAACCGCGTACCGTCCTCGAAGACGAAGTGATGCGGGTGCTCTTTGTCCACGCGCAGCCGGCCGTGAACGTGCGGACTCGGGTTCGCCACGCAGATGAACGCGGTGGTCTGGCAATCCAGTTCCTTTTGTTCGGATTTGGTCGCGAGCGACCAGGGGCCTTCGACGGCTGGCGACACGCGCACTTTCCAGATGCCGTTGCCATCGAAAAAGCCGGGGACGGTCAACGACTGCCCATTCGGGCCTTTGGCCTCGGCATTGAAGGAAACCATGAACGGATTCGGGAGATGCGCATCGGCCTTGAAGGAAAAGTCGTGCGGTTGCCAACGTGGAACCGAGATGCGCTCGGCGGCGTGCAGCGCGGCCAGCGGTGCCAGCAGCAGGGCGATCAAGACGGAAAGGGTGCGTTTCATTGATTCGCTTTCCACTCGACGACACCGGTCTGCTTCTCGATGTCCAGACGCACCGACGCGTGGGCAAATTCCCGCGTGTAAACGTATCCGCCCCGAACCGCCGGAACTTGGGGTGCGCCCAACGGGCGATCAAACTCGGACGGATACGTCATCCAGACTTTGCTCTTCTTGGCATCGTAGCCGTCGTGCGCGCAGAAATAGCTGTGCTGCTCCGCACAGATTAAAAAGATCGCCAACAGATACTGAAACCGGCGCACGGCCCGATCGTCACGCGTCAGCGATTTGCGAATCTCGTCCGTGCGCTGACGGTTCTTTGTCCCCTCCTCGTTCTCTTCCTCGCCCAGCCCGGCGGTGAAGGCGATGAGAAACCCCTGCCGGGCCGCTTCCTGAAAGGCCGCGATGCCCTTGGCCACATAGTCCTTCAACGGGACGTTGCCCACCGCGGTTTCAAACCCCTCCATGTAGGAGCCGTCGAATGCCCGCAGTCGGCTCATCCCCGAATCCGGGAAGCGTGCCCTCAGCACATTCGCCACCATGAGCTTCTCCGGCCCCAACATCCGCCGCGCGTCCTGCATCATGGCCGTATAGCCGTCCACCAGCCCGGCCTTCTTCTTCTCGCCGATCTCGTCCCGCAGATAAGCCGGCTCCAGAACCTTGATGTTGCCGTCGAAAAACAGACCGTCAATCGCCGGATCGGCGCAAACCTGCTTGGCGCTGGCGAGCCACCAGTCGCGCATCTTCGCGTTCGTCAGGTCGTAGGCTTGAACGCGGTTGCGCACGAGCGTGTCGCTGCCGCTGTACCCGGCCAGAAAGGCGCGCGGCATATTCGTGAGCAAGGCGTTGGCGGCATAGCCGCCGTAATGCACGATCACGTTACGGTAATACAACACCTTCGTTGCCGGGTTGATCTTCTTGATGGCCCTTGCCGCTGCCAGCGTGCCCGCCTCAGTCGAGCCGGACTGCGTGGCTCCGGTGCCCTTTTCGAAAGTGACCAACGGAAAAGAAGCGAGGTATCGAATCTCGTCGGCAGTAAACGCGGTGTCCTTCCGTATGTGCATGTAACGCGGCACGTGCTCCCACGAGAAGGATGGCAACCTGTCCGAGTTTGCCGAAGGATCTGTAGCATGCACTGCGGCCAGCGGCGCCAGCAGCAGGGCGGTTAATGTCAACAATGTGCTTTTCTTCATACAACGTCTCTGGCCATATCCACAACATTCACCGTGCTGATTTCCCAACCATTGGAAATTCATAGGCGCATTGTCGCGCGATCGGGAATGCGATTGGCAGCAAACCAAGCCAATCTGCCCTCCGGGGTCCGAAGCGGCCCCCGGCCGATTCTCATTCTAATTATACTGCCCTCATCCCTCCAGTACCGGCGTACCCGCCGCCTGCGTCGAATGTCACTCGAATGACAGTCGGGGCTCACCCGCCGGTCATCACAGACGTGCGCACCCGTGATCGGCGTCGCCGCCCCATGGCAGTCTCCACGACCCTGCGCATCATGACGTGCCAGCGGGCGGGGCGGCGAATGGGTGACTGCCCAGTCTGGAGGTGCTCGGCGCCTCATGCCGCGTCAGCATCATGTGCCCCTTCGAAAGGCCTCCATCTGCCTGCTTCGACCCAGTGATGGAGTATACGCGGATCAGGTGCCAGTGTGGGGTAATTTGTGCCCCTTGAGGTCGCGCAGCATCATGTTTCGGTAGGCCCGAAAACCGGTGAGGATTCATGCACGCGCGTTCATGACATAGAATCACCTTTTTTCGGGGATGGGTGGC
>CAIVKH010000265.1 GCA_903906425.1 uncultured bacterium | reverse complement strand
TGCCCGGCGCCACCGTGCCGCCGTTGGCCGTGACCGTGCCGCCGATCGCGCCGGTGCCGCCGAGCGTGCCGCCCGCGGCGACGCTGACCGCGCCGGTGCCAATCGAGCCGTTGATGATGAGCGCGCCGTTGTTGATCGTGGTGGTTCCCGAATAGGCTTGCGCGTTGTTGAGCGTCTGCGTGCCCGTGCCGAGCTTGACCAGCGCGATGCTTCCCGCGCCGTCGGAGATGACGCCGGAGAACGTGGCGTTCGAATTGTTGTTGCCGGTGGCGAGCGCCGCTTGCACGCCTGCGCTGTTGGTGACGACGCCGCCAGAGCCGCCGATGTCGTTGAGCGAACCGATTGTCTGGCTGACTCCGCCGAGATCGAATGTTGCACCGGATGCGAGTTGAACTGGCGAATTCGTGGGCAAGAGATTCGCGCTGCTGGCGGGTACGCCGTCGAGCCACTTGGCCTTCAGGTAGGCTTCGACTTGCTGGCGCTCGATCGCCGTGACAGAACGATTGTAGATGATGATCTCGCCGAGGTCGCCCTGATAGAAGTAGTTGACGAGGCCGCAGCCGACTACACCCGGGCCGAGCGTGGGCAGGAACGGGGTCAGATTCCCGTTGGGTACGAGAACATTGGTCCCGTTGAGCCAGAGGGAGTGACCGGTATTCAGATCGCAGATTCCGTCCCAGAGCTTGAATTGCTGCCCAGCGTATCCCGGGACGCCATAGTTGATGTCGTTTCCATACTGGGCGAGCGTGAATGTGAGATTGTCGCGATAGCCGAAATGCAGGCCATTGTTGTTGGAATTGTTCTGCGTGCCGAGGAAATATGAGGTGACGTTGCTGTTGGTGCGGCCCTCAATTCCGAAGATGCTGTAACCGTTGTTTGCGAGGAACGAGAAGTCAATGTTCATGAGTTGCGGACTGCCGCCAAAACGCATCACGGTTTTTCCGTTGAGCGATGCATTGGTGACAAAAGCCGGCTTGTTCGCCTGAGTGGCCTGCGTCGCGTTGCGGTTGTTACCGCTCTTGTCGCTCCACTGGCTGACGAGGTTGTTGGTATCGCGCGTGATCGTCGAGGCGTCCGCCGCGTCGAGCCAGACCATGCTGCCGCCGACAGGCGCGAGCGGAACGGCGGAAAGTCTCATCGTGCCGTTCCTGATGACCGTCGGGCCGCTGTAGGTGTTGGTTCCCGAAACGACGAGCGTTCCCGCGCCGGCCTTCACCAGTGTTCCCGTGTTTCCGCTCGGATCTTCGAGCGAACCGCTGGCCTGCAAGATAACGCCGTTGGTCACGTCGAATGTGACGCCCACCGGATTTGCAAGCTGTACGCGTTGCGCGCTGATCGAGGAATGAACGCTCACGGCCACATTGCTGGCGAGCGACCAACTCCCAAGACTCGCGTCAGGTGATCCCGACACGAGCGACGCACCCGCAAAGGTGAGCGGACCGGGAATGGAGCACGGCGCACCGTTCGTCGTCGTCATCATTCCGCTGGCAATCGTGACGGGGCGCACGGTGGAGCCGAATAAGCCATTCGGATTGTCCACCTGAACGACGCCGCCATTCGTCACAAGCAGGCCGCTGCTTGAGGAAATTGTTCCCGCGGTGGCCAGTTCGAGAACGCCGCCGCGCACGATGGTCGGGCCGGAATACGATTCGGAAACTTTCAGCAGGAGCGTGCCGGTGTTGGTCTTCACCGCCGCGCCCACGCCATCAACCAATCCGGTCAGCACGAGCGTTGAGGATTGCGCCGCGTTGAAGAAGTTCGTCCCGCCGGAAAGCGTGACGGGACTTCCCACGTTTGCGACGCCGGAACCGGCGGACATGATCCCGCCGTTGAGCGTGACAGGTCGCGTCGAAATGCCGCTGAACGCCCAATATTCCAGCGTACCGGCGGGGCCAACTGTGATTCTTCCGACACCCGCTGTCGCGCTGGAACTTTGTTCCAATCGGAAAAGTCCCTGCCCGATGTTGATGTTGCCGTCGTTGACCTGGCAGTTGAAGGCATCAACGATATTTGCGTTGGTCTTCGTCATCGTAAAGCCGGCGAGATCGAGGATTGGGCCGGTCGTGCTGGCGCGAATGTCCCAGCGTCCTGTTCCGCCGAACGTCGCATCGCCGGTCAAGTGGACGTTCGTCATGGCGGGTATCACATCGGCACCAGAATTGATGATTGCGCCGTTGCCGGAAGCGCCCGTGCCGATGACGTTGATCAACGCGTTGCCCGCGTAGAAACCGTTCACATCCAGTGTCGTTCCGTTTGCGACGTTGACGACGGCGGAAGCGCCGCCCAGCGCATTCGATGCACCGGCTTTGAGCGTGCCGCTGACGATGTTGATCGTGCTGGCATACCCGGCGTTTGTGCCGTTCAACTGTACCGCGCCAATTGCGGGGAATGTTGTGATTCCGTTGTAGCCGATGAAGACATTCGTTCCGGTTCCGATGTTCGGCGCATAGACCAGCGTTCCGTTCGCGTTGCCGAGATACAGATTCGTGTTGTTGCCGAGATTCAGGTTTCCGCTGTAGGTCCACGTTCCATTTGCCGCGGCAAGTGCCGTGTTGGTGAACGCCGAGAAATCGAGATTTGCGGTTGTGTTTGTGCCGATGATGATCAATCCCGGTGAAACTCCGCCCACCAATCGAGATGTCAGCCAGTTGATAAACGTCTGGTCTATCGGATACGTCGCGCCGACGCCTGCCGTGTTCGTTGCAAACACGATCATGCCGGGAATCGCATTGGTCGTTCCAACGAGAATTGTTCCGTTGCTGATGGTCGTGACGCCGCCATACGTATTCGTTCCTAGGAGTGTCAGCGCGCCGAGGCCAAGTTTGTTCAGCCCGCCCGATGCATTCGCGCCGATCAAGACCGTTCCGAGCGTCGCGGGCGTTGACGCGCCGCCGCCGAACAGCGTGATCGTGGGAGCGGATGTGTAATTCACACCGGGCGATGTGATGAGGATGTTCGTGAGCTGTCCGAACGTCGGGCTGTTCGTGATGAAATCCATCAGCGCAACCGCCGTCGCGTCGGTTCCTCCGCCGCCGGTGATACTGACGATTGGCGAGCCTATGTAGTTCGATCCTTGCGTCACAACGGGGATGCCCGTCAAGCCGCTGCTCGGAGGCGCGAGCAGGCTTTGCGCGATGGTGATGTTTTGCATGGTCGAATCAATCGTCGCACCGTTGCCGTAGATGTAGGCCGCGTTAAGGGGAATCGTGCCATTGTTGATGAGACTGCCGGTCGCGAGCGCACGCAGCGTGCCGCCGTTGAAATTCAAATAGGCAAACGCGTTGTTCGAACTGTTGAGTTTGCTGATTTGATTGGCGGCGAGGATGCTGTTGCCATTGAGATTCAATGTGGCGGTCATGTTCGGGAAACCGCACATCGTCACGATGCCGGTCACAGAAGCGAACGCCGCGTTGTCGAACGTGACGACATCCCATCCTCCGGTGAGGCCGCCAGCCGCCGAGGCGATGTTTACGTTGCCCGCTGCCGCGAATGTTCCGCCGGCCACGTAAAGCACGCCCGTTCCGCTGCGACCGACATCAAAATTGCCGTCGAGTCCGAGATGCACGAAGCTACCGCCAAATTGCTGCATGACACCCATACCGTTCCATGCGACTTGCGCGTAACCGCGGTTCGTATATGAACCCGCAAACATGCCAAAGTAGCCATAAGATCCGGGATTCCAGCCGAGGACGCCGTCTGCACCGGCTCCGTCGCAATTGAAGATGCTTCCGCCGCGCTGATAGATCGCACCGACGCCGCCGGCGTTGAATCCGACGTCGATGCGGTTGCTGACATAGGCGCTGTCCTGAATCGTCATCGTCGCGCGACCGCTGCTGCCAACGAAAAACGGAACGGTGTGTGCCGACAGGAGCCGCGCGTTATCCGCGAGCGTGACGGTGCAGGTTGAGCCGGCGGCGTTCGCGAAAATCAGGTTGTTCGTCATCCGCATGAAGCTGCTTGATCCGCGCATCAGGAACGTCGCGTTGTCGGTGGCGACGTTGCCGATGTTGTCGACCACGTTGGCGGGATTTGTGATTTGCGAGTTGCCGTACATCAGCAAACTGGCCGTGCCGATGTTAAGCCCGCCGGGTTCGTTTACGTATGCATTATTGGTCAGCAAAAGTGCGCCCGTTTGCTGCACGTTGATCGCACCGACGTTTGTCAGGGAGCTTCCATTCAGCACCAGCGTACCCTGCTGGACGGACAGCGGTCCGGCATTTGAAACGGAATTTCCAATCATTGTAAGTGTGCCAGGCCCAAATTTCCAAAGACTGGAATTTCCGGCCGGCGCAACGATGTTGTTTGTGACGACGAAATTATTCGCGCCGCTTGCGATGTCAAAACCTCCGATGAACGAAGTCCAGTTCACCGGATGCGTGTTGAGACTCGTCAGCGACGTTCCGGTGATTTGCAGCAGACCGCCGTCGAACGTTACGCCGCTGTTCGCGCCGCCGAGATTCGCATCGCTCGAAACGCTGATGCGGCCGCCGCCGAGAATGTTGTTCGTCTGCGCGTTCGCACCGCTGAGCGCGAGCGTGCCCGCGCTGATCTTGCGAATTGCACCGAAGCCGGTGATCGCGCCGTCGAAGCTCGTGTTGTTCGTCTGTGAAACCAGCAGCGTCGTGTTGCTCAGAATGATCGTGCTACCCGCGGGGCCGCTCAGCGCGGTGACCGCCGGGCCGCAGCTCACGAGCGAATTTGGAATGCGGTTCGTCGTGCCGCCGGGCAGCGCGACATCAGCGTACAGACCGTAGCCGCCGTTGCCTTCGTAATATGCAATCTCGATGTCGTGCGACCCGGACGCCAGCGAAATTGTGCCGGATTTCGGCGCGCCGACACCTTGAAACGCGTTGTTGTTCACGACGAGCGTCCCATCAATCCAAAGCATGTTGCCGTCATCGCTGGCAGTGTCGAAATAATAAGTGCCGTTCGTCGGTGCGTTGAACTTGCCACGCCAGCGGACTTCGTTGTTCGTCGCGCCGATGCTGTTGAACGGATACGGGAAATTCGCGCCGGTATTGCCGAAATCGAAAATCGTCGAACCGTTCACCGGATAGTTGAACACGAGCGATGCATTCGTCGTGCCGAGATGTCCAGCGAGCACCTGCTGGTTGTTGAAGCTCGTCGTCACCGGGACGACGGCCAGTGGATAATATTCGCCAACGAGTCCCGGCCCGTTCGCCGCAACAAGTGTCGCGCCCGCAGCCAATGAAACCGGCGCGCTGAACCCGGACCCGCTCATCACGACAGTGCCACCGCTGACCTGCAGCGGCACTGTCGGGAACGCGTTCATTGGCCCGAACATCTGCGTGCCACTTCCGCTCTTCACCACCGTCACTGTCGCCGCGATGGTGCCGGCATAGAAATTGTCTGATGTCGCGTTCGTGATCGTCAGCGTGGATACGGCTGTTCCGCTGCTGTTCGTAATCATCAGGAAGCCATCGCTCGCAACGCCGATGCCATTGAGTGTCTGGTTGAACCCCCCGAGATCGAATGCCGCGGCAAGCGAACGGTTACTGAGCGACGCGGAGGTGTTGAGTCGGTCATTGCCGCCGTTTTTCAGCGTGACCGCGAAAATTTCCGTGTTCATTCCGTACGCATTCGTGCTGCCCAAGACGACGGTACCGCTGCCGCTGGACTGCCCTTTGACTGTCAGCGGGAAGTTGTTGCCGTTGTCAATAACCGGGCCGTTCAAGTTCAGCGTGCCCGAACTACCAACACCGATACGGACGCTGGCGTCGCCGATGACCACCGAGCCCGCCCATGTGTTGGTGTCCGTCAACGTTTGCAGCGAGCCGATGGTGTTGCCACCCTGGCCCGAAAGCGTGACCGTCTTGCCGGTAATCGTGATGTTGCCCTGCAACTCGACGCGGGCATTGTTGGCTACAGATGCAACCGCAACCGTGCCGAGCGCTGCACTGTTCTGCAGATTCAACACTCCAGCATTCACAAGCGCGGCACCCGAAAGCGTATTCGACGCCGTTAGCGCCAGCGTACCCGCTCCGGCTTTCAGCAATCCGCTCGATCCGGTCAGCGTCGAGGAAACCGTCGCGCGGTTCGTTGACACCGTGACGGTCGGAAAACCCGCGGCCACGGCGAGATTGATGACATTGTTTGTGACAAACCAATTGAAGCTGTTGGTTGGCGAACCGAAATTCAAATTGCCGACGTCCAGCAACGGGTAGCCATTGTTGACCGCCGTATCGGCGGTGATCGCGTTCGTAAAATATGCCGTGCTGTTTGTTCCGAACGCGATGATGCCTGCGTTCCAATTGTTTGAGATTCCCCATGCGCCGGAGTTCGTCGCCCACGAACCATCGGCCACCGCGCCGGCAAAACCGTTCGTTACCGACACAATGCCCGTCCCGCTGAAGAAGGTATTGTTGATGTACTGCGCGCCGCTGCCCGTCGCGCCCCACGTTCCATTCAATTGCGGTGTGCCATTGAAATTCAATGTCGCAATTGTGAAACTCGTCGCGTTCGTGAGGTAGATTTTTCCTCCTGTGTTCAAGCTCAACGTTGCACTCGTATTCCATCCATTGGTCGTTTCAAGAAGCAGTGTTCCGCCGTTGACGGTTACGACAGCACTGCCAATCGCGCTGTTCAGACCGACGTCGAGCACGCCGTTGTTGATCGTCGTCGCGCCGGAATACGTGTTTGAATTCGCGAGCACCAGCGTACCCGCGCCGGACTTGGTCAGGAATCCCGCACCGCTGATGACATTCGTGATCGTGAAGATATTGTTCGATGCCGCGATGTCGAATCCGCCGCTGAACGAATCCCAGTTGACCGGTCGCGTATCGAGGTTTTGCAGCGCAGTTCCGGTGACCTGCAGCGTGCCGTTCGAGAAGTTGACCGCACCACCTGCCGCGCCGAGGTTCGAATCCTGACCGACGCTCAGAGTTCCCACCTGGAGCAGCACGCCGCCGGCGAAGAAATTCGGTCCGCTGAGAATCTGCACGCCCGCGCCGTTCACCCCGCGCAAGGTCAGGCTGCCCGCACCGTAGATCGAGCCGCCGAAATTATTCGTCATCGCGCCGAGATCAAGCGTCAACGCCGTGATGTTCGTCACGACACCACCGCCCGAGAGAGAGCCAACCGCTTCCGCATTGTTGCCCTGATCGTACAAACCGCCGGTATTCACCGTGACCACCGCCGAGTTGGTGATGATGTTGATGCTGAGTTGTTGCAGTGTTGCGCCGCTATTAATCGTGATGTTGCCGCGAATCGTCGCATCCGCACCGTAGCCCGCGATCTGAGTGAGCCCGCCGCCGGCCACGAGCGTGCCCGTCCACGGATCGGTGCCCGAAGTCTGGTTGATCACAAGCGTGCCGCTGTCTGTTTTTGAGAGCGTTCCCGTGCCACCGCTGAAATTATTCGTGAGCCACACGGTTTGTCCCGCGCTCACGCCGATGCCGCCCGCGCCCGTGACGTTGATCAGACGTGACGCCGGGAATGGGAACGAATTCGTCACCTGCAAGGTTCCGCCATTGATCGTCACCGCGCCGTTGGTTGAACCGAGAACGTTGTCCGCGCCGATGATCAGCGAACCGCCGCCGGCCATGGTACCGCCGCTGTGAAGATTCGGTGACGTCAGGAAAAGCGTGCCCGCGCCGTATTTCGCAAACTGTCCCGCGCCGGCCAAAACATTCGTGACAATAAACGTGTTGTTCGATGCCGCGTTATCAATGCCGCCAATGAAGCTCGACCAGTTCACGGGATGCAAATCGAGATTCGTAATCGCCGTTCCTGTCACGCGCAAAATGCCGCCAAGGAACGTAATCGTGCTTCCGGCCACGCCGAGATTGTTGTCCTGCGCCACGCTGACGCGTCCGCCTTCGAGAAGAATGCCTCCAGTGAACGGGCTGTTATTTGCCGTGAGCGTGAGCGCGGAGGTTCCGATTTTGCGAAACTGATTCGAGCCGACGACGTACCCGTCGAATGTGCCATCGGCACTTTGCGCAATCGTCACCGGCCCGTTGCTCAAATTCAAAACGCTGCCGACTGCGCCGGTGAGCGAACCGATGGCCGGACCGGAAAGCAGGGTGGACTGCGGGATGCGATTCGTCGTGCCGCCCGGAAGCGCGTAGTTGGCATAAAAGCCATAGCCGCCGCCGATTTCCTAATACTGGAAGACAATGTCGTGAAGTCCCGCCGTGAGACCGACCGTCGCGCTGCGCAGCGTCATCCCTTGCGCAAAGTTGCTGTTGATATAATTCGTTCCGTCAATCCAGAGCATGTTGCCGTCATCGCTCGTGGTGTCGAAATAGTATGTTCCGTTTGTGACCGCATTGAATTTGCCTTCCCATCGGGCTTCGAAATTGGCAGCCGGTGTACCGGGCGGAAAATTGGTGCCCGTCGAGCCGAAATCCCATACCGTTCCATTTTGAGGCCCGTTGAAAAGCTGGCTTGGATTCAATTGCGCGTTGCACGATTCAAACGTGACGAACGTCGCGAAGTTCGTCTGATTGGTCGCCTGCCCCGTGTAATAATAATCACCCGCGATGCCCGGTCCCCACAGCGCCGTGAACATCGTGCCCGCCGCCAGTCCGACCGACGCATTCATCACGCCGCCGGTGACGGCGAGACTGCCTGCGAGCACCGAACCCGCGCCCGTGAACGTGTCGTTGCCGGCAATCCACACCGTTCCCGTACCCAGCTTGACGAAGCCCTGCGTGCCGCTGAGCAGATTACCGATCGTCGCGCCGGCCGATGACACCGTGACCGTCGGCGAACCGTTGGTGACCGTCAGCGCGATGGGTTTCCCGGTGAGCGTCCAGACATTCGTACTGCCCGGCGCAAACGTCAGCCCGCCGATGACGAGACCGGTCACATCGTTCGTCACCGTGCGGCTCGCCGTGATCGCATTCGTGAAGAACGCCCGCCCGCTCGTACCGCCGGCGATGTTGCCGGCATTCCAGTTCGTCGAGTTACTCCAGTTTCCGCTCGCGTCATTCGACCACGAACCATCGGTCGCGCGGCCCGCCAGGGGCAGAAGGAAAAGGATTGAAAGAAGGCCGAGTTTCGAATTGCGTTTCATTTGCATTTTCTCCGACGAACATGAGGCAGGGGGTCAGTCAACACTTCACACGAGAACGATGACAATCTGCTGGATATTTTAACGATTGGAAAGCGGAAAACAATCGTCGCGAACAAAGCATGATGTTTGTTTTTATACGCCGCGAACCCTCCGGGTGAGCCGCCGCACGAACCGGCTCAGCGGGACGCATCGCCCAATCATTGGAAAAAGAAAAGTGGCCGGAAGACGGCTAGGAGGTCCGGCGAACCATTGCAGCGCGCCGGATGGT
>CAIVKH010000264.1 GCA_903906425.1 uncultured bacterium | reverse complement strand
GCCACCCATGTCGCTGAGCATCCCCTGGCCGATCTTGTGGACGCGGTTGAAGCCGATGAAATTGTTCGTGCCATAATGTTTCCCGTAGCCCCACGTCCAGCCGACGGAGATGCCGGTATAAAACGTGTCGGAGATGTCGTTGTGCGTGACGCGGTTGTTCGGGCTTTGGCCGATGATCAGCGCGCAGCAGCTCGGATGAAAAAATCCGCAGCCGCGGATGATGTTGTTGTCCACGACGATTTTTTCGGTCGGCCCCGCCGTCAGCATTGAATCGAAACTGTGGCTCGTTTCGCCGATGCGAACGCCACCGGCGCCGAGGTCTTCCAGAACGCAATGCCGGATCAGCCCGCCGTGGCAGGCCTTGCGGAACCAGATGCCGTAGGTCGCCACATTCGCGACTTCGCAGTTCTCGAACTCGATGCCGTCGGAATCATCAATCTGGATCGCGCCCTCGACGAAGGCCGCCGCCTGCATCGGATCGTTGCCCTCGGCGGGAACGTGATAGCCGGCATTGCGGAACCGAAGCCCGTCGAACTTCACATGCGACGCGCCGCGAATTTCGAGAAACTTTTCGACGACCGGAGCGACGATTTCCGCGCGCGAAATTTTTTCGCCGGCCCGCGGCTTGTAAAACAGCGTTCCGTCGCGGTCGAGGAACCATTCGCCCGGTGCGCCGAGAGCGCCGCGGAAATTCTCGATGGAATACCGGCACTTGTCGTTCCAGGAATTCCACGGCTTCCACCGCACGTCCGCGAACGTCGCCATCTTCGTCGCCGGATCGAAATCCGAGATGAATGCGCGAGTCGTGTCCCATTTGTGCAGCAACAGAAGGTTAACGTCGCGGATCGCCGCCTTGTCCGTCGGGAGCGCGGCCGCGACTTCGTCCGGCAGCTTCACCATGATCTTCTCCTTGCCGTTCGACTGCTTCTCGTGCTTCAGCTCGCCGATCATGAAATAATCCTCGTGCGGCATCCGCGCCCGCACCGCATGACGGCCGTTGACATAAAGCTGCTCGAAGCGGCCAATGCTGGACGTTGGATTCTGGACGCTGGTCTTGAAAATTCCGCCGCCGCAATCTTCCCACTTCGATGTGATCTTTACGCCGCCGCTGACGGTCGTGTTCTCCGCATCGCGCGCCTGCCACGTCGTATTGCCGTCCTGTGCTTCGAGCGCGAGCGGTTTCGTCAGCGTGTATTCGCCGCGCTTCAGCCGGACCACCGCCGCCTCGTTCGAATTTCCCTGCGCACGCCACGCGCGCACCTCATCGCGCGCGGCGGCCAGCGCGTCGGGTTTATCCGGCGCAACATCGAACGTCTTCGCCGTCGCCAGCAACGAAATCGAAACGGTGGACACGATCAGACAGGGCAATAGCTTCATGGTGATTGTCACTCCTCAAAAGATATCCGCCTACATTTGCCGGCGCCTACCAATTCTGCCGCGGCCGATGCCGGCAATCGCCTTCTCCGCTGGCAGCCAGTTTCTCTAATTTCCAATGATTGGCAATTTGCCGCGATGAACTTTCCAATCATTGGAAAAGAGCGCCATCGCAATTTCCAATCATTGGAAAAACGCTAACGTTTGTCTTTTTCGTCATCGGGCGAATGAAGACCGGCGGGTTCGGCGCTGCTCTTGCGTATACGAATCAGAAACCTTCCTGCTCTTTCTTCAACGCCTCCGCTTTCTTCCGCTCATGTGCCGCTTCCGCTTCTTTTATGTATTCTTTGTACTCATCGCTGGTCACCAGTAGATCATTGTCTCGAAATTGTGAGTAGGTCACAACCAAGGTGCGTACTTCTGCGATGGCACCGTTCATACGATAGGCATGGTTCGGATACTGGTCCGTTTTGACTTTTTCCCACACCTCCCCATTGGCATTTGCTTCAAGCAGTTTCTGGATCACCTCAATCCGATTCGTTACGTCATCAGTGAGCAAATATTCAATGCTTCCGACCACGCTCGCTCCCGATTTTCTTGGAAAAAATATCGCAGATATATCTATTCCGCCTTTTCTGTACGTGCGGTGGACAGTGTTATCGACCTCATTTGTGCGGACTGGACGCATTCCCTCGCTTGGCAGCATGCATGGGGAACCATATCTCTTTTCGACTTGCTCCACAGTCTCTCCCAAACGCGCCAATGCGCTGCTTGCGACCATTGCGGAAACCATCACTAATGCAGCAATTCTCATCATTCACTCCTTCTTTTGTTGGTGGCCTTCCTTTTTTTCTATCGGCGAACATCTATCGAGCTACATACATCTGGAAATGCGGCAAGCACATTTTTCACCACGTCCAGCAGGTCCGTCGCGGTGCGATAGCCGAGGGCGCGGAGTTTGG
>CAIVKH010000263.1 GCA_903906425.1 uncultured bacterium | reverse complement strand
GTTGGCGGGTGACGACGGCACAAGGGGAAGCAGAATTTAGCGTCGTGATTTATTGCGGCACGGCCTACAAGCTGGCGCAGCTTAATCTGGAAACCAATGCGCCGGTTGATCTTTCGGCGTTCTCCGAAATCAGCTATCCGCCGGTCGGGGCGGTCGTATTGGGTTTCCGGCGCGAAGACGTGGCGCATCCGGCGTGCGGTTTCGGGATGCTGATTCCAAAGATCGAAGGTTTCAAAATTCTCGGCACAATTTTCTCTTCGGCGTTGTTCCCGGATCGCGCGCCAGCGGGCCACGTCACCTTGACCAGCTACATCGGTGGCGCGCGTTATTCCGAGCTCGGATTACTCCCGCCGGAAAAACTCATCGAGGTCACGATGGCTGATTTGTGCGTATTGCTGGGCGTGAAAGGCCAGCCGGTGTTTGCCCATACGAAGACTTGGCCGCAGGCCATTCCACAATACAACGTCGGCTACGGCAAATACCGCGACCTTCTGAATGAACTTGAGGCGAAGAATCCAAACCTGTTTTTCGCCGGGCATTATCGTGATGGCGTCTCGCTAGGGGATTCGATTGTTTCCGGCGTGAACATTGCGGAGCGCGTGGGAAAACTTCTTTAGCCACAGATTTGCACAGATGAAACATAGATTTTCGGAAAAGAGTTTTTGAATCTGTGACCATCTGTGTTTATCTGTGGCTGAATTTTTTATGAGCAAAGCCATTCTTTTGGTCAATCTCGGTTCCCCGGACTCACCGTCCGTCCCCGATGTGCGCCGTTATCTCAATGAATTTCTGATGGATGGACGCGTGATCGACGTTGCCTGGCCGATCCGCCGGTTTGTCGTGGGCATGATTCTCATCAAGCGCCCGCATGAATCCGGCGAGGCATATGAAAAGATCTGGACGAAGGACGGTTCGCCGCTTGTTGTCAGCAGCCGCAATGTGCAAAAACTTTTACAGGCGCGCCTGTCCGTGCCGGTGGAACTGGCAATGCGTTATCAGAATCCGTCCATTGAATCCGCCGTGAAAAAACTGGCGGCCAAAGGCGTGACCGAAACCCTGCTTATCCCGCTGTTTCCGCATTACGCGATGTCCAGTTACGAAACGGCCGTGGTGCGCGTGGAAGAAGTAGTCAAAAAACTCGCGCCGCAGATGAAGCTTACCGTCCAGCCGCCGTATTACAATCACCCCGATTACATCGCGGCGCTCGTCGCCAGTGCGCAGGATTATCTCAAAGATTACGATCATTTGCTCTTCAGCTATCACGGAATTCCCGAGCGCCATCTGCTCAAGTCCGACCCGACCGGTTGCCATTGCTTGAAGGTGGAGAATTGCTGCGAGGTCGCCAGTCCCTCACACAAGACTTGTTATCGCGCGCAATGTTTCGCTACGACGCGTGACTTTGTGAAGCTGGCCGGCGTTCCCGAAGGCAAATATTCTATTTCGTTTCAATCGCGTCTCGGCAAAGACCCGTGGCTCAAGCCTTACACGGATTACGAGCTCGCGCGTCTGCCCAACGAAGGGAAAAAACGCATTCGCGTCATTTGTCCCGCGTTTGTCTCCGACTGTCTGGAGACCATTGAGGAAATCGGCATGCGCGGCTGCGAGCAATTCATGGCGGGCAACGGCAAGGAATTTACGCGCATACCGTGTATGAAC
>CAIVKH010000262.1 GCA_903906425.1 uncultured bacterium | reverse complement strand
CGGCGCGGCGATCCAGGCGAACCTGAGCACAAATTATGCGCCCGTTCCGCTGACAATCATGGGCGCAGGGCCGGTTTCGACGCCGAATGGCGGCGCGCTGTTTTTCAACAACGGCGGAGCCGCGACCGTGACCTGGCCCGGCGTGATCACGCTGAGTCCGACTTCGACGATCGCGAGTTTGGGCACGAATTACACGATTTCGCTGACGAACATCATCAGCGGCGCGGGACCACTGACGATATCCAGCCGCGGCAGCAACGCGACGAACAACACGGCGACATGGACGCTGGCCGGCCCGAATATTTACAGCGGAAACACGACGCTGCAGAACAACGATCTGATCTCGCTGGCGACGTTCAAGATCGGCCTGACGAATTCGCTGCCCGTGACAACGGTGCTGACGCTTTCCACGGTGGGCAGCGGGTCAAACAGCGTTTTCGATCTGAACGGAAGAGACCAGGCGCTGGCCGGTTTGCAGGACGGCGTGAACGTGACTCGTGCGCGCGTCATCAATGCCAGCAGTGCGATTCCGTCAGTGCTGACAGTCAGCAATTCCAGCCCCGCGACAAACACGTTCAGCGGCATCATCGGAGCGGGCGGAACGAATCTGCAACTGGTGAAGATCGGCAGCGGAACGCAACTTTTGCTGACGAATGCGAATTCGTATTCGCGCGGCACGATCATCGCGGGTGGAACATTGCAGATTGGGAACATCGGAAGCACAACCTACGAGAACACGGGCGCGATGGGTGCGGGAACTGTGACGATCACGAATGGCGGCACGCTGTATTTGCTCACCGCCAGCACGGCCAATTCCTTCAACTTCGCCAACAACGTCGTCATTGATAACGGCACAATCTACTCGCAGGACGGCAACCAGCATTTCACCAACGACACGATGACGATTCTCGCGGGCGGCGCGACGTTCCGGCCGTACTACGACACGAAGAGCCTCTACATTGATTCGTTCCTGCAAGGCTCCGGCCCCATCACGATCAACACGCCGAACAATAATTCATCAGGCGTGCAGTTCAGCAATGCGACGAACTCGTATTCCGGCACCATCACGATCAACAGCACCTGCGCGAAGCTGAACCAGAACCGAACGCTGACGAATGTGACGTTTGTCGTGTCTGCGGCCAATGGTCTGCAGTTCAACACTGGCGTCACCGCGCCGCTCATCGGCGCGCTTTCCGGCGCATCCGCCGAAAGCATCGCCGGCGTGACGCTTTCAACCGGCAACAACAATTCGAACACGACGTACAGCGGCGCGTTGAGCGGCGCGGGCACGCTGGTGAAAATTGGCACGAACAATTTCACGCTTTCCGGCAGCGGCACGCATTCAGCCGGCACCCTCGTGAGCAACGGCACGCTGACGCTCGCGGCGTCGGGAATTCTGAGCAACGGTTTCGTGACAGTTGCGCCATCCGCAACGATGCAACTCAACGGCAACATCGCTTCAGGGCCGGTGAATGTGAACGGACTGATGGTTGTCGGCGCCGGTGGCGGCGCGAGCAATTCTGTGGTGACAGTGGGTGCGGGTGGAACTTTGGATGTGACTGCATTCGGCAGTTACCTGATTCCGGCGGGGCAGACGATTCAAGGCAACGGGCTGGTCACCGGCAATGTGAAAACGATCAGCGCGCCCGCGGCGAAGATCCTGCCCGGTTCACTCGGAACGCCCGGCACGCTGACATTCGCGAACGACGTGTTGCTGGACCCCGCCTGCACAAATTATTTCGACCTGACCAACAGTCTTGCCATCGGTGGCGGCACGAATGACTGGCTCGTGGTGAACGGCGATCTCGCGGGGGCGGGCAGCGTGATCTGCATCAATCCGCTGTCGCCGCTGGTGAGCGGGACCTACCGGCTGATCAATTACGCCGGCTCGGAGCTGAGCAACTTTTCGAACGTGGTCCTCGGCGCGACTTCGCGCGACACGTGGACGCTGCTTGACGCCGGGACGGGCGTGGTGGAACTGGCCGTCTCCGCCGGAACCAATCTGGCGCTGCGCTGGAGTGCGAACAATTCGGCGGATTGGGATCTTGGCATCACGAACTGGACGGTCGTTGGATACAATGTGACGGACCGGTTCTACGATGTTGATTCCGTCCTGTTCGATGACAGCGGCGCGGCGTCGAACATCGTCTCACTCTCGACGTTGGTGAAGCCGTCGTTTGTCACCGTGAATTCTTCGAGCAACTACACGATTCAAGGCGCGGGCTTGATCTCGGACGGTTTCGGACAGCTTCCATCGCTGACAAAAGGTGGCAGCGGTACGCTGACGATTTTGACGACGAATACGTTCAGCGGTGGCACGACGATTTCGAACGGAACGCTCCAACTCGGAAACGGCGCAGGAAGCGCGGCCATCGGAAGCGGGCCGGTTCAGAACAATTCAATACTGGCGTTCAACAATGGCGACTCAAGCGTGTTTGCAAATGTGATCATTGGAAATGGCGGCGTAACCAAGAGCGGAACCGGAACGATTTCGCTCGTGGCGACGAATCTTTTTGCGGGCGGAATTACGATTGGCAGCGGAACGCTTGGTGTCGGCGGTTCCGGCCAGTTGGGCGGCGGTTCGTATTCCATGCCAATTTTGGACAGCGGAATTCTTGCTTTCAGCAGTTCCACAAATCAGACCTTGAGCGGCGAGATTTCGGGATCGGGCACGCTCGCCGTGACCGGCACCGGCACGCTGACGTTGACCGCGACGAACTCGTTCAGCGGCGGCGCCTATGCCGGCGGCTATTTGTGTTTGAGCACGCCAAATTCGAGCGCGATTTCGTGCGCGCTGACAAATCAGGGCTGGATTTACATCGGCTCGGCCGCCAATCAATTTGCAGGCAACACGGCCATTGTTTTTCCGACAAACGGAACGCCGGTTGGCCCAAGCTGGGGCACGATTGAATTGGACGGCTATAATCAAACGGTCGAAGGAATTGTCGGAGGCAACGCGTCGTGGGGTTATGTCGAGGCCGCGCAGAATCGTGCGAACGGGTCCACGGCGACACTGACCATCGCCACTTCGCCCGGCGACGGCTTCGTCTTTTCGGGCGCTGCAAGAAATCAGAGCGGGGTGTTTGGTTTGACGAAGACCGGGCAGGGAACGCAGACGCTCGCGGGTGTGAACATCACTTACACCGGCGGCACGCTGGTCGATGGCGGGACACTCGTTCTTCGGGATGCCACCGCATTTGCCAGCGCGGTCTCGAACAACGCGACGCTCGAATTCAATTCTACGGCGCCAAACGATGCGACGCCGGACTGGGGTTATGCCAAGACGCTGAGCGGTTCGGGCACGGTCAACAAGACCGGAACCGGATGGTTCCACATCAACGTCGGCACGGTGGCGATGTCCGGGCAGATCAACGTTCAGGGTGGCATCTTCTCGGGCAACACCGGCGGATCCACATGGACCGGCAACACGGCGAACTTGGACGTTAGCGCCGGCGCGGTGTTTTCGCCGCACGGAAATGCCGTCACCATCGGCGCGCTGACAGGCGCCGGGATCGTCAGCAACATGGGCAACGCCGTCTGCACACTCACATTCGGCGCGGCCAATCGCGGCGGCACGTTCACGGGAAACATCGGCAACAACGCAAACGCCCTTTCGCTGACAAAGATCGGCGCAGGCACGCAGGCGCTGACGGGAACCAATGCTCACACCGGCGTGACCTCCGTCAACGGCGGCACGCTGGCGCTGGCCGCGGGCGCAGTCCTCTCCGTTTCGCCGCGCATCATCGTTTCGACGGGCGCGGCTTTCGATGTTACAGCCATTGGAACTTTTGGTCTCGGCAACCTCCAATCATTGGAAGGTTTCGGCATCGTCACCGGCGGCATCCAGACGGCGACCGGCAGTAGAATCGTGCCCGGCGCGATTGGCACGGCCGGCACCCTGACGCTCGGCAATAATCTCTATGAGAGTGCCGCGACGACAAATTATTTCGATTTGAATCCCGGCGCGCCCGGTGACCTCGTGAACGTCGGCGGCAATCTTGAGCCGTCCAACGCGGTCGTCGTCGTGAATCTTACCGCGCCGCTGACGAACGGTTCGTACACGCTGTTCACCTATGGTGGTCAGAAAATTTCGAGCTTCACCGCCAATGCAATCACGTGGCTCGGCAGCGCGACGAATGTGGCGGGCCGCAGGACCTACACGATTGATGAAACCGTTCTCAACCAGATCAACCTCGCCGTCGGCGGAACCAACCAGATATTGCGATGGAATCCGGCGGTTTCGACGAACTGGGATTTTGCAGGTGCCAACTGGCAGGACATCACGGCGCTGACCAACACGGCGTTCATGCAGCAGGACACCGTCTTGTTCGACGACATCGGTGCGATCTCGAATGGTGTCGTGCTGACGACGAATATCGCGCCGCAAAGCGTCACCGTGAACTCGGCCTCCAATTACACGATCAGTGGAAACGGCAAGATCACCGGCTACACCGGCATCAACAAGGACGGCACGGGCAAGCTCGATCTTGGTGGAACAGGCAACGATTTCACCGGGCCGGTCATCATCACCAATGGAATTCTGCGAACCATCACCGCTAGCGCGCTCGGCGCGACCAATGGTTCGACGACGGTTTTTGCAAACGGTGCGCTCGATGTGAATGGCCTGAATCTGGGACAGGAAGTTGTGAACATCATCGGCGCCGGCTTCGGCGGCCTAGGCACGATCATCAACGGTGGCGCGCAGCAGATCAATGCGCTGCAATATGTGAAGTTGCTCGGCGATGCGACCGTCGGCGGATCGAACCGCTGGGATATCCGCGCGGGCACTGCGCCCTATCTCGACCAGCAGGGCTTCACCCTGACCAAAGTCGGCACGAATTATATCGCGTTGGTTGGCGCGGTTGACACCAACGGCGGCGATATTGTCGTGAACAATGGCTGGTTCAGCCTCGAAACGACATCCATCGTCAGCGGTCCCGGCTCGGTCTATGTCAATCCGCTTGCGACGCTCCAGTTCTATCAGAGCACAACAAACATCTCGAAGCCCGTCGTCCTGAATGGCGGCTTGGTGTACTGCGGTTCGGCAGGCACCGTTGCGTCATCATTCCTGATCAACACCAACAGCGCGATCTCGACAGCGGGTGGAAATCTGCTGCTGACCAACGTCATCAGCGGCGTTGCCGGATTCACCAAGCTGGGCGCGAACACGCTCACGCTGGTTGGTACCAATTCATTCGGCGGCGGCATCACCATCACGGGCGGTGTCCTGAACATCAACAGCGATGCGACGCTTGGCTCGATTCCCGTGACACCCTTGACCAACCTGACCTTCGCCGCGAGTGCCACATTGCAAGCTGGCACGAACGGCATCAGCCTTGCCGCGAATCGAATTGTTGCCATTCCGACGAACAGTATTGCGACGGTTGATCCGCAGACCAATTTGATGTCCATCGGCGGTGCCTTGATCGGCGCAGGTGGTTTGACCAAGCCGAACGCCGGAACTGTGACGCTTGCCGGAGGCGGATCGCTCGGCAATACCATTACCGCGACTGCGGGCACGCTGGTCTTCAATGGTGGCACGCTCATATCCACCATCTTCACGAATTCCCGTTCGATAAATCTTCAGAACGGTGCGACTTTCATTGTGACCAACAACGCGATTTTGAATCTCGCCGGAACAATTTCGCTGGGCACGACTGCCGCGGGTAACTCCGGCAATATCATCCAATACAGCGGCAGCCTCATCGTCAACGGTTCCGAACCGGGCGGCTATTACCGCGCGCTTCAGATCGGCGAGTATCCGGCGGAAACCAGTACCTACACCATGTACGGCGGCTCGCTATACGTGACCAACGGTCTGCTCTTCCTGCCGTGGAACGCCACACAGGGCGTCTGGAGCATTTACGGCGGAACATCCGTCGTTAAGCAAATTGCGAATAACTCCGGAGGCTTCGGCTATCTGAATTTTGTCAATGGTTCTGTCATTGTGGGTTCCGGCGGAATTAGCAATATCGTCGGCACGTCCGTCTTCAACCTCGGCGGCGGCACGCTGGGTGCTTACGCGAACTGGGCTTCAGCATTGAACATGAATCTCACCGGTACGAACGGCCCGACAACGTTCGATACCGCCGCCAACACCATAACGCTCAGCGGCGTGCTGTCGGGCACCGGCGGGTTGATCAAGGCTGGCAGCGGCTCTCTGACGCTCTCTTCCGCAGCCGCGTACACTTACGCCGGCGACACGGTTGTGAACAATGGCACACTGACGCTGAGTGGAACGGCGGTTGGCGGCGGCACGAACAAACTGGCCGGCGCATGGATATATGTCAACCCGGGCTCCGCGCTGAACCTAGCCGCAGGCGCTCAGCTCAATTATGGCCCGGGCACGCCATCCGTTTCACTGAACGGCGGCACGCTGGCGATGACCGACGGCCAGTATAATTATGTGAAGAACCTCGTGCTGACCAACGGTTCGACATGGGCGCTTGGCACGGGCTTGCTGACCACCAATGGACTCACCGGTGCGAACTTCGGCCTGAGCAACGTGATCTCGCTCGCCTCCTCCAGTTCGAACATCATCACAAGCCGCGGCGGTGCCATCGCGGCGAACACCGGCATCAAATTCGTGGCGGATCGCGGGACATCGTCCGCTGACTTGATCGTCAGCGCGGTCATGTCCGATTACAACGGCACGGGCAGCATCACCAAGACCGGCTCCGGCATTCTCGTGCTGACAGCCACCAACAATTACACCGGCCCGACGACCATCAGCAACGGAACGCTGCTTGTTCAAGGTTATATCACCGGTCCCGCCAGCGTTTCATCCGGCGGTACGCTCGGCGGCACGGGTCTCGTGAAAGGGCCCGTCACAAGCGCCGGGACCGTCGCGCCTGGCGCCAGCGCAGGGACATTGACGCTGGCCAATTCCTATACCCAGACCGTCAACGGCACGCTGTCCATCGAAATTGGCGGACTGGTGGCCCCCACCGATTACGATCAGCTTATTGTCAGCAACAATGCGGCGCTCGCGGGCAAACTGCAGGTATCTCTCATCAACGGTTTCATGCCGTCGGTCGGCGACACCTTCATCGTGCTCAAAGCCGCCGCACTTGGCGGCACGACCTTCACCTCAACGGATTTGCCCTCGCTGGGCACCAACATCTGGAATGTCGGATACGAACTCGACAAATGGGTCGTCTTGTCGGTCACCAATCCCCCCGTGCCGACCGGCTACGACGCCTGGGCCACCGGCATCACCAACGGCCAGACCGCCTACAACCAGTTCGCCACAGGCGACGGCTATCCCAATCTCCTGAAATATGCCACCGGCTCCAGCCCGACCAACTCCGACGGCCGCGCGCAGATGAACTCCACGCAGACCAACGGCCTCTTCGCGCTCAAGTTCAGCCACAACACCAACACCACCGACCTGATCCTCTACGTCGAAGGCACCTACACCACGACCAACGACGCGACCTGGGTCGGCATCGCGACCAACGACCACGGCAGCTGGGGCAGCGCGACCAACGTCAGCGAAGACACCAGCACCGACCCGGCCACCGATGTCGTATGGGACACCGACGCCACGGCGACCAACCGCTTCCTCCGCCTGCGCGTCACCCGGCCATAAGAGATCCTTACTTCCAATGATTGGAATTCGTTTCCAATCATTGGATCCGGCCGATGTACGGATGGACTGACCCGAATGCTTCTGCCCATGTGCAGAAAGGCAGGGTTTCACCCCAGGGCAGGCGACAGCGCACATCATGCAGTCTGGCCAAAGAAAAGAGGTGCAGCCATGAAATGCAATACGTCAGATCAGATGCGGGTGACCGGCATGACCCCCATTTCCGCCGAAACAGTTGTTATCGCGGCGGACGGCGCGTCGTGGCGCGCGGCGCCGGCGACCCCTGCCATCGGAACCTGTCTCGTCCGGCCGCGAGCGGGAGCAACGGCCGGAGGGTGTCCGCTCCTCGACTACGAATTCCGCTGTTTTGGCACCGAGCCCGAGCAGGGCACATTCGCCGGGCAATAAAACGGCCGCCGCCGGCGGGTGCGGCTCTTTCATTAACTGCCAACTTAGCGACTGACCCCAGTCTCTCCTCACGATCTTGAAGCGTAGGCCCGGGCGATGGCACGGCGGCAAATCAGGAGGGGCGGGCGGGCCATTTTCGGCCATATTTTTGCAAGATGCGTACAGCAAACGCGATTCGCATCAAGGGAAGCGGCTTTTGAACCCTCGGAAACTCGATTTCCATCGCGGTAAACTCGTTTCCCCACACGGGACGCTCGATTCCCCACGCGGTGGATCCGTTTTCCCGCAGGGTAAACACGGTTTCCTTCGTTGCCAACGCGCCGCACCTCGAGGGGAAGAGCCCGGACCTCAAGGCAAACCCAGTTCGCAACGAGGGGAATTGCGTCCACTTCGCTGCTGACGCGCCGGACCTCGAAGGGAATCGTGTTCGCCTCGCTGCGCATCGTCTTTCCTTTCAGGTCCCCCGGCTCTGCCATGCAGTGAAACGGACGCGCAATTCTGCCAGCGGGCGAATCGGCTGTTGACTTGGCGGCGAAGCGTCCCGTTGAGCCGTTTCGTGCAGCGGCTCACCCGGAGGGTTCGCCCTACCCTTGGCGGCGGCGGGACGGCGCCGCTCCTGCCGGCGGGAGTGCGAGTCGGGTTTTCCAATGGTTGGAGGTTTGCGGGTGCGGAGTGTTCCAATGGTTGGAGAATTTGGCCGGCAGCGTTTCCAATGATTGGAGGTTTTTGCCCGCAGAGTTTCCAATGATTGGAAGCTGCCGCTTCGTCGCTTTCCAACCATTGGAAGGTCTGGCATCGAAGGCCCCGTTTCGCGGTGATTTGAAATGCCCGTCCGATGGGTGCAGACGGGACGGGTAATCGTGATTGGTCGGCGCTGGAATTTCAGGGCGTTTCAACGCGGAGGCGATAGATGCCCATGGCGTTTGTTGCTTCGGGCGTGAGGCCGAAGTTAATGCGACCATCAATGCCGCGGGTGCTTGACTCGATGGAGCGCCAGTCCTGCGGCTTGAGTTGCGGGGTGTATTCCAAGATGTAGAGCAGGTTGTTGAGTGCGATGAAACTCACATTGAGGGCATTGTTGGTTCCCCGGCTGAATGAAATCGTGCCGGGCAGTTGGTTGTCAAAGGCACGGCCGGGCGTTCCGTTTGTGGCACCGCTGGCATACCAGTTTTCCGGAATGGAGTTGTCGCGACGGGGATTGATGACGCTGAGGGACGGACCAAGGCCGTCAGGTTCGGAGGGCCAGGGGTCGAAGGCTCCATAGGCGACGCGGTCGATCTCGTTGCTCTGCGTGTCGTGGAGTTCGATGGTTTCGCCGGCGTTGTCAAGCGTGCCGTTGGTCCAGAGGATCAGTGGAGCGACGCCCGTCAGTCCGTTGGTTGATCCGGCGACGACCAGATAACTTCCATTCGTAAGTATGGTCCCCGCGGGGAAGGTCAGTTCGAAGCCCTTGGTGAACTTATACCCACTTAGATTGAGATTGGTTCCGCCGGGATTATAGAGTTCGACATACTCGCTCAGATTGGTGCTGGCGGGGTGATACATGATTTCGGAAATGGTGACATGGCCTTCGCGCCAGTCGAAGGGGATCGCGCCCATGTCCGCGCGGCTGCCGTCAGGATCGCTGGCGTCGGCCGGATCGGCGGAGTCAATCGCGGCGGAGCCAACCTGCAGGCGGAAGTCCATGTTTGCAGCGTTCAAGAATTGGGGTTGCGCGAGGACGTTGCCAATGCCAGCGATGGACAACGTGTCGGAAAGACAGTAGGAGACATTGATTGTGGCCATCCCGTCAGTCCATACGGGATCTCCCGCGCTTTCGGAAATGATGCAGTTGCGCATGTCCGCAGTTCCGGGACCGCGCCCCTTGATCTTTTCATACGCTTCAACGGCGCTGGTGCATTTGTGATAGGTGTTGTATTCGAGAAGCCCGTAGGAACCGCCGTCTTTGACGCCCGCACCCTTGTCGCAATTGCGTACAATGTTATGCCGGAAGATCGCCCTCGAACCGAGGCCGATGGAGATGGCCTTGTCAAAGACATTGTAAAACATATTGCTTTCGACGAGGATGTTCGTGGAAGCCTCGCCGAGGTCAACGGCGTCGTTGTTGTAGCCCATGAAGTCGTGGAACCGGTTGTTGCGAACGATCGCGCCTTTCATCGCCCCGAAATCAATGGAGTCTGTGTCTTTTATGAGAATCGGACAGTAGCTGTCGCAATTTTCGATCAGACAGTTAGCCTCGCCGGTGATCTTCATCGCATCGCCGATGAAACTGACCGGGATGCGGCTGTTTCGTATGACCGTCGAGCGATCATACCACGTGATGATGGGCAACAGCGCGTCGTCAATATCCAGCCCGTCAATGTAAAGATCCGACCGGTCCGAATTGATGCCTGCAATGTAGCGGACGGGATCGCTCTTAGTTAAAGAGGATCCCCGCATAAAGACGTTCACGATCTTGCCCGTGGCGGTGGCGGTCTCGAAGGCGATGCCGCCCCAGCGCCGTCTTGCGTCATTGGTGTCGGTGAGCATGGGATCAATATAGTAACGTGTGGCGGCGCTGAGGTTGGTATTTGGGTGAATATAGATTGGCGCATTGCTGGTGCCATTGAGCTGCAACTGGCCCTGTACGTGGATGTCCGCATATTCCGGCATCAGAATCTCGACACCGGCGCCGACGGCCAAGGTTGTATTGGACGGCACGAAGATGTCGCCTGTCGCATAGTAAGGCGATGCGTTGGATATGAGATTTGTGTTGCTGGCGATGATGGCGGGCAGCAGGCTGACGCCTGCGGGCGCGTAGACCGCGCGGATGACATCGCCATTCTGCGGCATCCAGACCAAATCGGGACCGTTAGTCAATGCGGTTGATACATACAAACCGAGACCAATCATTTGCAAATCAAAGCCGAGGTCCGCATTGTTGGTTGCCACGTTGTGAATCTCGAAGGCAAGGAGGTTGGTTCCTGCGACGAAGTTCGTTGGGGCGAGCGTAAACACGTTATAGGTGTTCTCACCAAGAGCCCCTGTAATGTTCGTTAAGGCCGTCATGGTGATCGTCACGGTGCCAGTCGGCATATTGTCACGGAGAACTTCCCGTCCGTTCACGTACATGACCACGCCGTCATCACGCAGCAATCCGAGTTGGATATTGGTGTAAGCTGATGGATTCGGAATATTGATTGTCTTGCGGTAATAGTACGTAAGGCGTTTGTTGTTGGGGTCTGTCCCATAGCTATTCGTGGTGGCTTCATCGCCATCGCCGTATCCCAGTTGGCCAGGCCCGGACAACCAGGAGGCATCGTTGTAGCTGTTCGAATTCCAACCGGGCATTTCGTTGGTTACGGCGTCGTAGTAACGCCAGACCGAGCCGGTCTGAATGAGCGTGACGGGAGCGTTACTGGTGACTTCCCACCGGACGAAAACTTGCCCAATATCTGGCACAGCGGTGAATTGCACAGGAATGCCTGCTGCCAGCGTGTTTGTCGTTCCCGCATTGAGCGCCACATAATTGGCCAGGACACGGCCCGCCCCACCTGTCGTGCTGATTTCGATGCGTGCGAGCTGTCCCGTTGAGAAGTAATTCGCCACATGCTGCATGGCAATGGCGGGCCGCTGGCGCGCGTACGTGCGGATGCCCTCGATGTTCGTATCCCAGGTGGTGACATTGGCAATGCCGCCGCGCGATCCGTAAATCTTGCATTGTTCGATAATTTCGGACCGGATGCGCGCGGCCTCGCTATCAATGATCGGAAGAACACGATTCGTGCTGAATGAACCGCTGAGGTGAGCCATGATGCGCTGGGCTGCATAAGCCCGGTATTCCGGGTTGCTTAGACACTCGTGGAAGACGAGCATCGAGGACGCCATGGAACTGAGGACATTGGCATTCACATTGCCGGGGGTCATTCCGTAGTCGAGGTCCTGGATGGTCCAACGCCATTTCCCGCCGGCGCTGCGGTCGCGCCACCATTTGCGGTTGTGGAACCAACTGCTGTCGTAAATGTAGGTCTGTGCGGCGACATAATCTGTCATGTCCTCGATATCAACCTCGTTCTTCACGATTGCGTAGTTTGTGGGATTGGCCAGATTGTTTGTGGCGAGGAAGTTGTTCAGCCAAGCCCATGCCATGTCATTGCCCGCATCGAGAATCCAATTGTCCGTGGTAGCGGTACCGTCCATCTCGTAAAAGTCAATATCGGCAATATCGACATTGTAGTTCTTTGAACAAAACATTTCGTCCATCTTTTCCTGGATGTTAATCAAGCCGTAATATGCGCCATTGAGGTAGATCGCGCAGGGCGTATAACCCTGAAGGGCATTGTCTATGACGCCCTTGCAAATCTTCTGACCCAGCGTGTCGCGAAGGAATGCCTTCGGCCAGTCGTCGTTGCCGTTGCGCAAGACGAAGCGGTCAAACGAGCCGATGCGCTTATCCGAGTACAACTGGTAACTTATCGCTGCCGCGCCGTAGTCTGGATTGACATAAACCGTAAAGGGTTTTTGCGCATAGAGGAATGTATTGAGGCCGAAGAGGCGAACGCCTGCATCAAGTTGGAAGGCGGTATTCGTCGGTGTTGTGCAAAATTGGAAATTGCCGGGCACTTCGCGGCTTTTGAGAACGTTTGAAAAGATGCCAGTGACCGGATCGTAGAACAGCCTAGGCTCGACCACCATGGACATTATGGGTAGATCCGGCACGCGCGCATCGCGCAGGAAGGTTCGAGTCGCGATCGGCCCGGGGTGCATGTTCGCCGCATAAGCGCGAGCGCGTACCACGCCGCTCGATGCAAAGGCAAACGCTCCGGTATAGAGAAGCGAGGTCGTGTTCGGCATCGCGCCGTTGGTTGTGTAACGCACCTCCGTAACATTGGTCGCATAAGAAAACGTCACCTGCACGGCACTGGTGACAATGAGCGCATCATTCGTGGGCCATATTTTCACTGAGGGCGCCTTGTAAATATTGTGCGAGAGGGCCGGTCCAATATTGGTCGCGCCTGCGGTCGGTTGACCGAAAAATCCAAGGTTCGTCGAACCATCTGGGAATCGCCCATAGGAAATATCCACGACTTGCGTGCTGAAGTTTATGGAGTCGATCAGGCTGCCGCCCGGACTGAAAAAGTCCACGGACTCGCCAGCGGTGCTGAGTTTGAAGCTACAGTGATAATATTTTGTCGTGTAACCAGCGTATGGCCAGAAATCACGGTAGAGGACGCGCCCCGGGCCTGAATCGTAGCCGTCTGCCCAGACAAAGAAGCAACCTCCCGCCGGGATAGACGCACCACCGGGGAAGGTCCATTTGAAAGGCTGGTCGGGATTGTCGCTCAAGTGATAGCCGGCGAGATTGACGGCATTTGTCCCGGCGTTGAACAGTTCGATGAAATCCGGATACGCGCTGAAATCGTTTATATCCGGGGATGTTGTGGCATTGCTGGCCAGAAATTCGTTGATGCCGAGGAACGAAATCCGATATACCGCGCCAATGGTGCGGCTTGGAATCTTGCCTGCGACGAAGGTTCGCACACGTAGTTCTGTATTGCTCGTGAAAGTTAGTGGCGAAGAATATGTCGCCGAAGACGAGGTCGGGTCGCTGCCATCCAGCGTGTAGCGAATCGTTGCGCTGACATCCGAGCACGTCGCCGTCACGGTAATTGATCCGCCAAACATTCCGCCTGCGTTGGAAAGCTGCGGCGTCGCCGCCACTGCGGACTGCGAAGTCGGATTCACTCCGCCCGGCGTTGAAGGATAAAGATAACCCGCAGCCTGTCCCACGCCGGTCGTGGAACCGCCTGTATCCAGCAAGGAAAGTTCCGGCACCATCAGCAAGTCCGAACTGGAAACGCTCGAATTCAAACTCTGGATCGCAAGGACATTTGTCCCGGTCGTCAGCAGATACGCATACGATGAAATGTTGTAGTTCGTGAACTGGACTGCATAGGTTTCATTGCGATCGGATGTTGCGGCTGAATTCCAAGCGATGCTCGACGGAACGGCATTCGACGCAACAGGCACTCCGTTGATCCAAGCCATGAAGCCATCTTCATATTTCAACCTCAAATCCATTCTGCCCCAACTGCCTGCATTGGTCAGAACAACAGGGAAACGGATGAATAGACTGGAGAATTTGTTCAGCATCTGCGTTCGCACATCCGTAACGAAAAGCCCCTCATAATCCGGGGGGTTGCCGCCACCGCCGGCTTCGTAGCCAAAACCGTTCGTACCCGGCGGCCATGCTGAATCGTCATATCCTTTGGCGTTCCAATTTGTAGCGAGCATGGCGGAATTGGTTGGCACTAGGAATCTCCCTGCCATGCCCCGCATCACTGGGCCGGCGGCTACATTTCCGAACGACGACAAACCGTAACCAACATCCGCGTATTGTGCCGGATACGGATCATAAGAAAATTCTTCCACCAAATCCGGGCGATACAGGCCGAGATATTCCCCGTTTTCGCTCAGTGAAAAGTTCGCGTGCAGATGTGCCCAGTCGTTGGTACGGTCTTTCATGTCCGCAAATACGACGAGATAGCCGTGCGCTGGGATAGACACCGCAGGGATCGTCCACTGCGTTGGCATTGAAGAACTGTCTGTCAGATACCAGCCCCCAAGCGCGATGGAATAGGGCCGCGTGTTGTAAAGCTCGAGCCAGTCCGAATAGTCACCGTCTTCGTCCTGCAATGTGTGTCGGTTGACGGCCATGATTTCACTGATGACAATTGAGCCCGGCGCGACATAAGGTGTGTTGGTCCAGCCGGCTGTAGTTAGATTAGGGCTGCTGTGCCAGTTATCCGGCGTGTTTCCGTACACTGTCGGATCAATCCGCTGAAGCGATCCTCCCAATCCGTCCGCCGCGAGAGGCCAGGGCAGCTTGTCATTGTATTTAACTTCATCCTCGACATAACGTCCCACCGCGTTGCTTGGAGGTTCCGGTGTATTTGGAACGCGAATTCGGATCGTGTCGCCGGCATTGTCGAGGCTTCCCGTCCACGGTCCCAGCACAATTACATTTGTCGGAACGTTGTAACTGGCCCGGAACCCCGCGATGTCATTTGTTCCAACCACGATGACGTATTGCCCCGGTGACATCGTCATGTTCGTCGGGAAGGTGAAGTCGATTCCACCCGATAGCGACCATGCAAATTCAGGGCTGTTCGTATTGTACAGGGGTACCGCCGAAGCTGATCTGTTCAGAAGTTCGACATATTCGGCGGCCATCGTCACAATGGATGTGGAAGGATGATACATAATCTCGTTGATCACCACTGACCCCACATAAGGACCCACATTAGGTCCGCCTTTTCCTGTTTCGAACTCTTCCACCGACGACGGACTTGCCACGCCGAAGGTTGGAACAGCCAATGGAATCAGATCGCCAGTACCATTGGGATAACGACCGAAGGAGATGCCGTTCTTCGCCGCATCGAACGCAACTTCGTCAACGTAGCGCAGGATGTCGCCGTTGGTGTTTCCTTGCGACAGATAGCATTCGTCGCCCTTGGCGTTGAACGAAAACGGAATCAAAGCATCAGGCCCGTTGGTTGTCTGGCTCTGATATACCACGATATAACCCTGCGGCGGCACCAGCGAATTGGTCGGGAACCGATATTTCTTCCGCATATCTTTGTCGTCGCTCAGATACCAGCCCGACACATTGACCGTGTTGGTGGTCAGATTGTAAAGCTCCACAGCGTCTTCCTGCGGTGGATCCGTATGTGTCAATACCTCATTGATTACGATGTCATGGACAAACTGCGCGCCCGGTCCGCCCGGAGAGCCATTCAACTCCGCGCTCGCGCCCCAGTTGGCTGGATTCGTTGGCGAGGCATATGGATCGAGCAGGATCAGCGAACTGCCGAGGCCCGCCGCTGCCAGCGGCCATGGTGCGGCATTGTTATAGGTGACCTCGAACACCACGTTGCTATTCGCGTCGGCCAGCGCCACGTGTTCGCCGCCATTGTTCAGTTGTCCCGAATAGGCACCCGCTGCAAGGTTGGTCACGGTTGGATATAGAATCGCGAAGGCCGCGCGGTCCGCTGCCACCACCAGATATCCGCCCGCCGGCAGCGTTGTCGGATTTGAAAAGAAATACGTAATACCATCGGTAAAACGCCAATTATCCAACTCCACCGCATTTGTCCCCGCGTTATAAAGCTCGACGAACTCATTCGTCGAACCGCCGATGGGGTTGTACATGAGTTCGTTGATCACCACCTGCGCCGATGCCGGCGAGCATAGGCCGAATCCAACGATTGCCGCGACGAGGAACCGTCGCATTGTCTGAAAAGCGGACTGCCAGAAATTATTCATGCAAACCATCCGTTAAACCGCGTTGCAGCATTCTCGCCTGAGACACGTGCACCTTCCGACTAGGAGAAAAAGACGACCAACAAGTGATAATCTTTATCGAGCACACATGATGCCGGAAAACACTTGAGAAAGCTTAAGGAATGGCGAGCCGCCCGAACAGAAGGGACGGGCGCCACCTCTCAGGGTATCCACCCATTTCGAACGCCCGCCGAGTGGGCGAGACTGCTGCATGGTTCTCATCACTTTTCTGCCATTACTGCCATGCCACGGCAAAGCAAGATTCAGCGCGATGATATGGCTTTCTCAGGATCACAAGGCACGTCAAGAATGTTGATGCTCGAAATCATGTTCAGTTTCGGATCACGCACTTCCCAGGCGACTTTCTTGTCGCGCGTAATTTCGAAAACCTGCGGCTGATCTTTCTTGCCGCCGTGGCCGCTCCAGTTACAGATGACGGTGTTGCCGTTCGGCAATCGCTGCAAGCCGGCCGCAAACCCGAGCGTGTTCCCGGGAATGTCGTTCTGGTTCACTTCCCAAACGATTTTGTCCTGCGGATCAACCTCGATGACGCGATGCTCGTCTCCGCAGGCGATGAGTGTGTTGCCATCGGGCAGGCGGATCGCGACGAAACGTCCGCCGGTAAATGTGCGCAGCAATTTTCCGTCGCCATCAAATTCCTTCGCGACACCGCCCCCGCGCTGGTAGGCGACGAGATAAGTTCCCTGCGGCGTTTTGCGCACCTGCCGGTACTGCGAATGCGCGCCGCCGGTGCTTTTGATTGTGACGGTCTTCTTCTTTTCGCCGGCCCGGTTCATCTCATACAAATACCCCGTGCCGTCGTTGTGCGCCTCGCCAATAAGAAACAAATCGCCCGGCAGCGGCTGGCACGAATGAATTTCCGCGTCGGCGGGCGCCTTGAATTCCCAGACGACGGACTGGTCCGGCTTCACCTCGCGAACCCCGTGCTTGTAGGCAAAAATAATATTGCCGCCGGGCAGCAGCCACGCGTCGCTGGTCTCGTCGGCGATCTTGAATTCCCACTCGATCGCACCGTCCTTGCCGACAATCGCGACCGAGCCGGAGCCGCAGCCGCTCTTGAGAAAACGATGCGAAACTTTTTCCTGCGCACCAGCGGCAAGCGCGCACAGCGAAATCAGTGCAATCAGCGAAACAATTTTTTTCATGGCGAACCTTTCATTGCGTTGCGCGATTGGTAGCACACTTTCCAATGATTGGAACATTGCGAAACCGGATTCTTCCAATGATTGGAACTTTGCGTCCCTCGGGGGCTTCTCATTTCCGGCGGTTTCGCTAGGATGCGCGGCCATGGAAAACGGATTGTTTGAGCAATTGGCGATCCCGGTGAAGGCGGGCGACGCGGCGAAGTTTTTCTTTGGCGATTGTCTCGACGGTTATTTCGACGGGGTGACGTGCCGCGATGCCGGCGGCGAGGGCTACGTCGTTCGCGGCCACGCGCTGTTCCGCGATTTTGTTTCGTGGCGTGGCGACATCGAGAACGCGCGCGCGCGATGCACCGGCGCGAAGATTTTTCCGTACGGCGTGCGCCACGAGCACGGGCCGGTCACGTGGGACGAACTGATCGTCCTTCATCAGCGGCGCGCGTTGGCGATGCGCGTCCACTGCGACAAGACGGAGTCGCTGGCGGTCGGGCCGATGCTGGAATTGCGGCGCGATGAGGAGCCGAATTTCGAGACGGTCGGTCGCACGATTTTGCTCACGCTGCCGAAGCGCGGGCTGTTCATCGCGTTTTCGTCGAGCCAGCAGTTCCGGCTGGAGGCGCGGCTGGAGCGCGGCGAATTCGCGCTGCCGGTTTTCCGCACGGTGCAGCGCGAGGCCGAGTTCACGCTATATCTCGCGTTTTCGGCCACGCGCGAGCGAGCGCTCGAACAGGCGGAGTTGCTCCGCGATTCGGACGCGGCCGAGCAGCACAAGCGGCTCATCGCCGACACGCTCATGCGAAGCCATCTGTGGTGCGATGACGAGGACTACAGCCGCGCGCTGATGTGGGCCAAACTCAGCAGTTGGTTCATGCTCACCGAGGAATCGGCGAAGGGAATCTGGGCCGGCCTGCCGTGGTTTCGCGAGAGCTGGGGCCGCGACACGTTCATCGCGCTGCCGGGCACGCTGCTGGTCACCGGCCTTTTCGAGGAGGCCCGCGAGGTCATCCGCCAGTTCGCGCGCTGGCAGTGCCGCGACGAAAAATCGCCGGACTACGGGAAGATTCCGAACCGCGCCCGCAACCACAGCGACGTGATTTTCAATAGCGCTGACGCCACGCCGTGGTTTGTGCGCGAGGTTTTCGAGTTTCTGCAATACACCGGCGAAGCCGGTTTCGCCGCGGAGATTTTTCCATCCGTCAAACGCGCGCTCGACGGGCTCACGGAAAAATCGGTTGACCGGGAGGGTTTCCTGACGCACGGCGGCGCGGATACATGGATGGATGCGCAGATCGAAGGCGGACCGCCGTGGTCGCCGCGCGGAAATCGCGCGTGCGAAATTCAGGTTTTGTGGCACGAGGCATTGCGTGCCGGCGCGCGGCTCGCCGAAATTCAGGGCGACGGGAAATCCGCCGTAATCTGGACGAAGCTCGCCGCGACGGTGCGAAAGAATTTCGTGAAACATTTCTGGAATTCGAAAAAGAAAATCATGGCCGACCGCATTGACGCGGACGACGAACCAGATTACCGCGTCCGTCCGAACCAGCTCATGCTACTTTCCGTTCCGTCCAACGGCGCGGAATTTATTGACGAAGAAATCGCGGATCGCGTGCTGAAAAATGCCGTCGAGGAACTGCTCTTTCCGTACGGCGTCGCCTCGCTGTCGCAAAACGATCCGTGGTTTCATCCGTTCCATCACGGGCGCGCCGAATATCACAAAGATGCGGCCTATCACAACGGAACGGTTTGGGGCTGGAACGCCGGCTTCGCGACGACCGCGCTGGTCCGTCGCGGCCACGTCGCGACGGCGTCGGCACTGGCGCAGAATCTCGCCGGGCAGATTCTGACCCTCGGCCATCGCGGCGCACTGAGCGAACTGCTCGACGCGTGGCCCGGCCCGAAAAACCGGCTCACCTATTCCGGCACCTGGCAGCAGACGTGGAGCACCGCGGAATTTTCGCGCAACGCCTATCAGGATTTCGCCGGCTTCAAACCGCGCCTGCTCGACGGCGTCGTCGAACTTTCGCCGCAGCTTCCCGACGCGTGGAAAAAATTTACGGGAACGTTCCGCTTCGGCCGCGGCGGCGCGGTCACGCTGAATGTCATGCGCGAAAAGGCGCGCGAAATTTTCCTGCTCAAGTTCGAAACCGGTTTCGTGCCGCGCGAATTCCGCTTCGCGGTCACGAGCCTCGGCCGCCGCCACAAATTCTCGTTCAACCCGAAGCCCGCCGACACGATCACGATTGTCTGCGACGCGAAGGGCGCGCTCGTCTGCATCAACGCGCAGTGGAATCCGAAACAGGAAAAGGGCGAGGCCGCGCCCGCAGCGCCGAAGCCGTTGTCGCTCGCGAAGCCCGATCCGAAGATCAAACCGCCCTGCCTCGGCGAAACCGACTGGCTGCGAAAACAGCTCGAAGCGGCGCAGGCGGCCGCGACGAAACCGGCGAAGAAAACGAAGCCCGCCCGCGCGACGACGTAGTCTCCGCGCGCCGCCGGGCTATCGCGGCACCGGCATTTGCGCGCCGACTTCCTTGAGCCAGGCGTCGAGGCGCGCGTCGAGTTCCTTTTTCTTTTCGGGATTGCCCGCGGCGAGATCGTTCTTTTCGGAGAGGTCGTTCTTCAAATCGTAAAGTTCTTCGCGGCCGGTTTCGTAAAAGCGGATCAGCTTCCAGTCGCCGACGTGCGCGACGCTGTAGGGTGAAACTTTTCCGCCATTCCAATAATGCGGGTAGTGCCAGAAGAGCTCGTTGTGCGGCCGCGCGTTTTCGCCGCGCAGCAGCGGCGCGATGCTGACGCCGTCGAGCGCGGTGCGGCTCGCGGCCGCGTCGGCGCCGGCGAGTTCGAGCAGCGTCGGGAAATAATCCATGCTGATGACCGGCACGTCGCAAACGCTGCCGGGCTTCGTGACCCCCGGGACGCGGACGAGGAGCGGCACGCGCAGGCCGCCTTCGTAGGCGAAGCCCTTGCCCATGCGAAGCGGCTCGTTGCTCGTCGCGGGCGGCTTGCCGAAATGCACCGCGCCGCCGTTGTCGGAATTGAAAATGACGATCGTGTTTTCGGCGAGGCGAAGTTCGTCGAGCTTGTCGAGGATTCGTCCGACGCCCTCGTCCACGCTCTTGAGCATCGCGGAATACACGGCATTGCCCTGGCCGTTCGCGGCGGGCCGCTCGCTCGCCTGTTCGATCAGTTCGCGTTTGCCCATGAGCGGGCCGTGGACGGCGTAGTGATCGAGGTTGAGATAAAACGGCCGGTCCTTGTTTGCCGCGATGAACTTCAGCGCCTCATCGGTCAGCCGGTCCGTCAGATATTCATTCGTCTTTCCGCCCGCCTCCGCGAGCCCGGGCACCCGATGCGAATTCTTCGCCTCGCCGAACGGCCAGAAATATGACGCCGGATGCCCGATGTCGCCGCCGGCGATGTTCAGGTCGAAGCCCTGGTGCTCGGGATAAAACTGCGGCCCGCCGAGATGCCACTTGCCGATGTGCCCCGTCGCATAGCCGAGTTCCTTCAGCGCCTCCGCGATGGTTTTTTCCTCCAGCGGCAGATGCATCTGCCAGTCGGGGATCTTGAACTTCGAAGTTTTCGGCGCGCCCTCGCCCGCGATCCAGTCGGTGATGTGCAGCCGCGCCGGATATTTCCCGCTCATGATCGCCGCGCGCGTCGGCGAACACACCGCGCACGCCGCATAGGCCTGCGTGAACCTCATGCTCCTGGCCGCGAACGCATCGAGCCGCGGCGTCTGATAAAACCTGCTGCCGAAGCACCCGCCGTCGGCCCAGCCCATATCGTCGATCAAAATGAAAATGATATTCGGCTTGCGCGCCGGCTCCGCGGCCCGGGCGAACGGGGCGGCGGCCAGCGCAGCGAGCAGAACAACGAGGACGGATCTAATTTTCATGGCTCTCCCGAACTTCCAATGATTGGAAACCTGCGTCGCGCCGGGTTCCAATCATTGGAGAACACGCTGTGCCATCTATCGGAAGGCGCCGGGAATGAAAACAACAATCCATAGCGCGAAAGCGGCGCCTCCGGTTCGTAGAGCCCTCGCAGGCCCGTCGGCGGGACAGGACGGCTGGGGGAGATGCGCTCTTGCCGAAGACTCGCCGCGGGCGCACTACGAACACTGCGTCACGGCGACGGCGTCGGGGTAGGGGACGGCGCGGGTTCTTCGCCGGAGGAGCGCGGATGATCTTCCAGCAGGCTTTGCGTCATATAGGTCGCCAGCTTCTCCGGCTCGCGCGGGTGCATTTCGCAAAACTTGATCAGGTTCAGATAAAGCATCGCTTGCAGGTTTTCCCGCGCATATTTCTTCTCATCCTTCGTCGCGGCCTTCGCGGCGCTGGCCGACTCGCTGGGGGCATAGACCTCCAGCCAGCCGGTCTTCACCGCCGTCGCATCCGTCACCACTTGCGCGCCGAGGTCCGCCTGATGCGCCGTGACCCCGGTGATGAACGTCTGGATGTGCGACTCCAGCAAGTCGTCGGTGGACGAGGTGAAAACACTCCGACCATGCGGCAGACATTCCAGATACTCCGGGGACTTCTCGCCATACTTCACCTCCACCACGAGCGCGAGTTTCGCCATCGTCGCCGGCAGATCCTTGCGGAAGGCATTCTTGTCCTGCTTGCTGCCCTTGCGCAGGCCCAGTTTGGTCTCATCGGCGGTGAACCGCTGCCTGACCAGGCCCAGCGAAAGCTCCGTCGGCGTGATACGGGGCGTCAGCTCGCCGCTGGAATTGTTCGCCTTCATTCGCTCGATATTGTCGGTGGTGAACGCCACCAGCTCCGCGATACTGATTCCATCGTCGTCAAACGGATTTTCAAGGAATTTGGATAAGTTTCTCATCTTGTGTCCTTTGCTATCAGCAGAATTCCAGCGGACTCCAGAATCAAAAAAGAATGACCCCCAGCGCGCCATCTAACCTCTTGCCTCCATTAAGCTCATGGCGCGTGAGGATTCCACCGGACCGGCGGCCTGTCAAATGCTTTTTTTCGCAAAAAACATCAAAAAACGTTCTTTTGCTCGTAGCCATTTTGGCAATGACCAAAAGATCGTTCTTTTGCTCGTAGCCATTTTGGCAATGACCAAAAGATCGTTCTTTTACTCGTAGCCATTTTGGCGATGACCAAAAGATCGTTCTTTTGCTCGTAGCCATTTTGGCAGTGACCAAAAGATCGTTCTTTTGCTCGTAGCCATTTTGGCAATG
>CAIVKH010000261.1 GCA_903906425.1 uncultured bacterium | reverse complement strand
GTTCGGCTTGACGGCATCCGCGGCGAACGAAAGGCCGGTCGCGATGAGAAGCGACGCGGCGATGCTGCTGATGATTTTGTTCACTGGGATCTCCTTCATGGATGGCTTCGACCGTCCTTCTTCACTTTCGCAAGTTGTTCCGAACGTCGTTTCACGATCTCCGGTTTTTCGGCCCAGAGGTTTTTCATTTCGGAAGCATCGGCGGCGAGGTTGATCACGGCGATGGGCTGCGCGGATGCGCCCTTCTTTTCCAATGATTGGAAATCAGCGGCACGCAAAGTTCCAATCATTGGAAACGCCGCAACGGCGAGCGTGAGCAGAAAATATTTTCTCATGGTTTGTTCCGGTTTCATTTCGACGGGCTGGCAGGCGTTTGAACAATCGTTCGCAACGTCACCGGTCCAAGCAGGCCGGACGGGGAGAGCTTGTCATTTGCGTGCCAGTGTTGCCATGTGGCGAAGGTTACAGGCGCGTCGGCGGGCGGTGCATCTTGCGAAATCCAATCGGGCCATTTTTTGAGCTGGCCGCCCGGAGTGTATGTGAATCCGGCGGCGCGCATTTTCGCGGCGTCGCCGATGAGCCGGTTGATCCAGAGATTGGTGACGCGAATTTCGAGTTCGTTGTCGCCGGATTTTAGCGCGCTGGAAATGTTGGCGCGGAATGGCTGTTTCCAAAGCACGCCGAGATTTTGTCCGTTGACGATGATTTCTGCGATGACTTGGACGTTGCCGAGGTTGAGGAAGAAATGGTTGATGGCTGATGGTTCATGGTTGAGGACAAATTTTTTCCGATAGGTCGCGGTGCCGGAAAAATGTCGGACGCCTTCGTTGCTGTGAAGCGAGAGGTCGGCGAGTTTTTCGAGATGAACGCTGGCGGGCGCGCCCAAATTCGGCGGGAAATTTACGTTCCAGTCTGCGTCCAGCGAGAGTGTGTCGGTTTCTTTTTCTTCGATGAGTTTTCCGTTTTCGATCCAGAGATTTGCGGGCGATGAGGAGTCAGGTTTCATCGCAAGCTTTGAAGCGGGTTTGCGAAAGACGACAAACCATGATCCGCGCGGATCGAATGGAATTTGCACGGTGGTGCGACCGTCCTTTTCTTCAAATCGCGCAGGCTTGCGAATTTGTCCGGTGGCCGCGTCCCAAAGTTCAGGCTGTTTGCCGTTCACGCGAAATGTGCAAAGCGCGTTGCCGTTGGAATCGGATTGATTCGACAGAAAATAGAAATCCGCGTCCGAAGCGCGCCGATGAATCCACGCGAGTTTGATTTCGCTGTTGCCCGGGTGAAATTCGAAATCAGGTTTCAGGCCGGTTGCGCTCGCGATTTCGCCGAACGATTGTCCCCAGAAGACGCGGCCTTTACCGGACGAATGTGACTTCACAGCTTTTCCGTCGCAATCGCCCCAAACTTCCTTTGCGATGTTCTGAACTTCGTCGTCGGAATGCGGATAGTCGGTCAAGCTTGGCGAGCGCGCCGGGCGCGGACCGATGATCGTCGCGCCGTCGTTCACGAGTTCGCGAATTCGTCGCGCGAGTGTCGGCGTCATTTCGACGCTGTCGGGCAGAAGCAAAACGCGATAGCTCATCCCGCTCGGCGTCACGAGCCGTCCGTCTTTCACGGTGAGCAGATGCGACAAGGCATCGGCATCGCATCCGTCGTAATCGAAACTTGCGGGCAGCGCGGGATGCAAGTCTTCGCGCCAGTCGAGCTTGCTCGGCGCGCCTTCGCCGGTCAGACAGACGACATCGGCAACGAACTGGCCCTCGCGCAGCATCTGCTGGCATCGCGCGATGTATTTCATCCACGCAGCGCCGGGTTCCCACCACGTTTGGGTGCGGTCAAGATTGATGCCGATGGAACCCATCGTCATGCCGGGTTTCAAGTTGACCCACGGCTGCATTGCGTAACGGTGAAAAACGTAACGATTCACGCCGTTGCAAAACGCGAGGTCGCCGAGCATTTTCATCGAATAGGGATACATGTTCCAATTGCCGTGGCCGGATGTGTAGGACTCGGCGGAGACAACTGGCTTGCCATAAAGATGTGCAGCCGATGCCGCCGTACGGCAGTCAATATGAACGGTCGCGCGATACCAGAATTCGCCCATCGGGAAATCCGTTTTTTTCTGATAAACGATCGGGTCGTAGAGAAACTGCTGGCGACCGCACGCCTCGGATTGAAAACCGATTCCATGCGCGTGGCTGATTTCGGCGAGATGACCGTAAAAGTTTTCTGCAATTAGGTCCGCGAGCGTGCGGCGCAAATCCCAGAGGAACCTTTCGCTCTCTTCGCGCGTGCCGATGACACGCCCGCCCGCCATCACCGGCAGCCACGGAGTCATGTCGTAGCCGCGGCGCTTCTTGAATTCCTTCTGTAACTCCGGCGTCCAGTTTTGCGGGCCCATTTCCCAGCTATCAATCACCGCATTCGCGAGAGATTTTCCCGCAAGCGGCCCGACCTGTTTCACCAGTTTACCCATCATCGCATCGAAATGTTTTTCGACGCCCGCCGCGTTCATCTTGTCACATTCCAGACCGCGTCCTGATTCCATCGCGGGAGCATTTCGCTGGCCGGTCGGTGTGTATCCAATCCGCAAAATCGTCCAGTTTCCCGCTGGAATAGCCCACGACAATTTCCCGTCCGCGGTCAGCTTGTCCGTGAGGTTGATGACTTGATCCGACGCGATGCCTGCTTCCTGCCAGTTCTGCGCAGTGCGATTCGTCTCCGCGAAAAAACTCGCGTACGCGCCGTGATCGCGGATGTGACCGTCGCCTGTCTTGATCTGCCAGAAATTGACGCGCGGCTCCGCTCCAAGTTCCACGTTCAACTTGCCCGGGCCGGACTGTACGACCTGAAAAAATCGTGACGTGACAGCATCGAACGAAAATTCAGTCGAAGGAAAATTTGCAATCGCCTTGCCTTCCCATCCCGTCAGAAACGTTCCAATCGGCCGGAATGTTTTTCCGTCGTCCGAGATTTGCAGTTCGCATTGCGGCATGACCGGATTGTCTTTCTTCGCAAGCGCAATCGTCAGCGAAAGCGAACGGGCCACGACCGGTCTTTCGTACGTCACCAGAGTGTTTTTGCCTTTCGTCGTAATTTTCGGTGCCGGCAACTTCGCCTGTACCGGAACCGCGAACACCGCGATGTCGCGATAAAAATCCTCCTTCGTCTCGGGCTGCGGAAGGCTGCCTGAGAATTGCGATGGCCCGCTCGCAATCGTCTCGCTCCACGTCACGCGCTGCATCGTGTTGTCCGGCGTAATCCACGGCCCTCCGCCGCCAACCCAGCCGTCGCCGCAGAGCACGCTCAGCTGCAAACCGAGCCGCGCGCACTCCTTCGTCGCGTGTTCCTCCAGCGCGCGCCACTCGTCGCTGAAATAGGAAACATGCTTCACCAAACCCGACGCAATTCCCACCGGCACGCTGTAAATCTGCGCGCCGCCGATGCCGATGCGTTTCATCGCTTCGAGGTCAGCCGTGATGCCGTTGCTGGTGACATTGCCGTTCATCCAGAACCAGATGACCTGCGGCCTCGCCGAATCCGGCGGCGAACGAAACGACTCCTCCAAATCGTCACCCGCAAACGCGCAGAGCGCCCCACAGAAAATCATCGCGAGAAAAATCGGTTTCATCGTTCACTCCATCTTTTCAAACTTTGCAATTTCCAATCATTGGAAGTTATCGGCGCGCAAATTTCCAACGATTGGAAATTTCAGTTTCGCGATGCGGCGTGGATTCATTCATCGCCATCGGCGGGTTGCGCCGGAGTTTTCTTCTCCTGCCCGGGCCTGGCTCTTCTTCCCTCGTCCGGTTTCGTTGTTTTGACCTCGGCTAGCGGCATTCGCTTTTCGCAGACACTGGTCATCCAGTCGCGGAGCATTTTCCGGTGTCGTTCGATTTCGTCGTTCAGCGAAACATCGGCAACCAGGTTCGTCATCTCGTAGGGATCGCTCCGCAAATCGAAAAACGCCTCCTCGTCCGAACTGGTCAGGATGTATTTGAAACGATCCGTGCGCACCATGCGATGACCGACGCCACGGCGCTTGTCCGGCGGCCCGACGCATTCGGTGATGACGTGATCGCGCACGGTCGCCGCGGGAGAATCGAGAATCGGGCGGAGCGATTTGCCCATGAGATGCGGCGGCGCGGGAACGCCGGCCAGATCGAGAATCGTCGGATAAACATCGAGCGACGAAACGAGCGCGTCGCTCTTGGCGTGCTTCACGGGCAGCAGCGGCGAATGGATGAACATCGGCACGCGCACCGATTCCTCATGCATCGTGACTTTGTTTCCGAGGCCGTGGTTGCCGAGGAAGTAGCCGTTGTCGGAAAGATAAATGATGATCGTGTTTTCGTAGAGGCCATTGGTCTTGAGCTGTCCGACCAGCGTGCCGATCTGCTCGTCGAGGCAGCTCACATCGCCGTAGTAGGCCTTGATGATCTCCTTCATCTGCGTCTCGTTGCGCGGCGGGCCGCCGGTCAAACCTTTCGGAGCGTGCGGATAAATCGGCACGCTGTCGCGGAAGGAGATGCCGCCCGCCGGGCCTTGGTTGAAAATGCTCTCCATCAGCGGCGACTCGCGCCAGTTGGGATCGAGCGTGATGACGGCATCCTTGTAAATGTCCTTGAACCGTTGCGGTGCGCTCAGCGGCAGATGCGGATTGCGCGGCGTGAGCCAGAGCAAAAACGGACGGCCGGATTTCGCCTCGCGCGCCAAAAATTCTTCAGCCTCGGCGAAAGTCTCCTCGTCATTCGGATCGTGAAATTCGCAGCCCTCGGTGAAACCAAACGTCGTCGGCTCGCCCAGGTGCGACTTGCCCCAGAGCGCGGTGTGATAACCGGCTTTTTCGAGAACAGCCGGCAGCGTCGCGAATCGTTTCTCTTTGACGACGCTGTCAATGAAACCCCTGCCGAACAAAGCCACCGCGCCGTGCTGCTGCGGAAACACGCCGCTATAAATACTCGCCCGGCTCGCCGCACAAATCGGCGATGCCACGAAGAAACGGTCGAATCGAAAACCATCGTTCGCCAGCCTGTCCATGTTGGGCGACTTCACCACCGGATTGTTGTAGCCGATGGCGCGATACGTCTGGTCATCGCTCAAGATGACGACGAAGTTGGGTTTCTTCACCGGAACATCGGCGGCGTGCAAAGCGGCCAACGGAACCAGAAGTATTGCGGCAAGAGGCAGAATTCTGATGTTCTTCTTTTGATTTCTCCGGTCATTTCCAATCATTGGAAGTTCCGTTTGCCGATGCGTCGTCACGACTCGATCCGGTATATCCCCGGCCAGTCGGGCGCTTGGAGATACGGGCCGGTCAGGTAACTCTTGGGAACCTCGCCGCCCCAGACGAATTCGCCGAGCGGCATGATCTTTTCGTCGTACGCCATCGCCAGATGCGCGTGCGGTGCCCAGTCCCAGTGCAAGTTGATGACCAGCGGCGGATGGGCCTTCGCGTATTCGAGCATCCGCAGGCAATTGGTCACGCCGGTGTTGATGTAGGCATCGGTGGAACATTGCGTAATCGCGCCAGCTTCGGCCCAGCGTTTCATGTCCGCGAAAGGCGTGCCGTCGCCAATCGGCGAACCGGGGCCTTCGGCTTGGATGCGCTGCTTCGTGCCCGTCTTCACCAGCTCGACGTACTTCGGAATCTGCGTCTCATACGATATCGGCGGCAACGGGCCTTCGATCCACGCGTAGCCGAGTTCGTCCATCAACTGGAGAATCTGCTTTGCTTCGTCCACCGAGGTCGTCGCCGATTCCGCCGAGCCAGGATTCGGGTCCCACGCGAGAATTTTATCTTTGCCAACGGCTTTGCGCACCGCCTGCAAAGTCTCGAGAATCACTGGGAACGAAATGCTTTCCGGCGTTCCCATGCTGCCCGGGAAATGCAGCTTCGTGGCCTGCAACTTTTCGCGCTCGATATAGCGCGCGGTGTCGTCGGCATATTTTTGCGGCGAAAAATCCGGCTGCCGTCCGCGCACGTCGCCATAGCGCAAAATCTTCGTCCGCTGCGTACCAAGCAACGCGTGGAGTGGCTTGTTCAACATCCGCGCGTGCAAATCCCACGCGGCTATATCGAGCGTCGCGGTCTCACCCGTCGGCGCGCGCTTCGCCAGCAACGTTGACCAAAGCGTATCGTGATCGAGAAGATTCGCGTCGCCAACGGCGTGAGCAGCATTCTTCAGGTCGGCCGCCACGGCGCGCGAATAGCCCATCGCACCGTTGCTGGCCGTGATCTTCATCAGCCGCTTGTCCTTCTTGGGAGTCGTGGAGTCCTCAATGATCTCCCACGACTTCAGGCTGACTGGCTCCAGCTTCGTCGCCTCATCCGCAAACAGTGTGCGACCGCCGCCAAGGACTCCTACGACCGAAAGGCTGTGCAAGAACGCACGTCTCGAAATTTCTTCAGCATGGTATTTCATTTTATCGGCTTCAATTCTTGACCGCGTTCCATGCAATCTTCTGGAGCATCGGCGCGATTCGTTCGTCCACTTTTCCGTACGGCGCGATCGGAAGGCCTTCTGGAGTTTCATGCACCAGTTGCGCGAAATAGACGCTGCCGACGAGATAGCTTCCCGTTTCGTTGAGATGGATGCCGTCTTTGTAGAGTTGCCAGACGGTTGTGTAGCCGGGCACTTCGCCCACTTTCATTTTTGCGTCGAGTGCGGCCATCGCGTGACCAACGCGAACGAGTTCGGCGGGGTGCTTCAGGAACGCGGTGTTCGCGACGACCGCCGCGTGTAGCTTCTCGAAATACTCGCGCGATTCGTTCGAGCCTTTTCGCGTCGCCGAATCGTAACCGCTCTCCCAGCACGACGCCCACGGATCGAGTTTCGCAAGGTCGTAGCCGTTGCCCGGCTTCGCTGGATCGTAATCGTTCTTGTCGAAACTGAACGGCTTGCCGCCGCTGCGCATCCGTGGCCACCGCGCGTAAACCAGAATGCGCACGTCAGGATTTTTCTCTGTTGCGAGCTTCGACCACGCGGTGATGATGTCGAGATCGCCGACGGCTTCGCCCGCCTTGTTCGTCGAGGTGAAGCCACGATCGAAAGGCTGGAACGAAACCGCATCCCACGCGAAACCCGTCAGCGCATCGTGCCAGCCGCCGTACGGTTTTTCGCGGAAGCCATCATCGCGATGATCGTGAAGCCATTCGAGCGGCGCGCCCGGAATCATGTGCCGCCCCCACTCGATCTTCACACCGCGCACCGCCGCGAGATCGGCGAGCGGCTTGTAGCGGATCGTGTCCGTCACGCTGTTGCCGATATAATAGACGCGCAACACCCGCCCCGTCGCATCAGCCGCGCGCGCGACATGTGGCGACAACGAAGCCAGCGCGATGAGCATGAGAACGGTATTTCGTTTCATTGATATCTCCGGTTATTTCCAATCATTGGAATTCTCCGCTGCGCAGTTTTCCAGAGACTGGAACTGGAGGTTCTGCGGTTCACTTATAAAGCATGACACTCGTCAACGCGACAGGGCCGTTGGTTTTGAGGAACCGGATGCGGATTTTATCCGTCGTGACCGGTGTCTTCAGCTTGCGGTTGTAGAGACCCATTTCACCGTCGGCGAAGAGCGTCTTCCACGCGCCGTCCACGAACGCGTCAAAGGCGAAGCCGTCGGTGTGGCTGTGGTTTTCCGTAAGCGAAATCTGCGAGAAGTTCTTTGGTGATGCGAACTGCAGTTCCACCCACGTGGACTTGTCCTCGTTGGATGCCTGCCAATAGCGAAACACATGTCCGAGGTGATTATTGGCCCAGCCGAATCCGTCCTTCAGCGGCGGCTTCCTCGCGATGGCCGCCTGCTGCTCCTCATATCCGGGCTCGCCGAAATGAAGCGTTGCCCCGTCCTTTTCCCATGAATGTGCAACCACGCAGGAGGCGTTGTTGTTCCGAAGGCTTGAAGAACTTCCGGTGGCATTGTCCGTCAGGCTGTGAGAGGCGCCGGCCTTCTCCGTATCGATGGGCTTGATGGCCATCGAGTCGCTGTCGAGTGTCAGCTCTACGATCGTGTCAATCGGCGCCTGTTCGGACAGGGACAATTGCAGATCGTCTTCGTTTTGTTTGATCTGCACCTTGCCGCCCGTCAGCGTCCGCGCAGCCGTCACGTTCGCGGGCAGGGCCGGCAGGCACAGACTTCCACTCTCCAGAATCTCGGTGATGTGCAGATAGACCTTGTTTCCTTTGCGCGTGGAACCGCCCCAGATTCCAGGTTTGTAGGGACCGCCATGCGTTCCACGAATGGTCTGTCCGTATTTGTCCAGCCAGCGCCCCATTTCCAGAAAATTGGCGACGGCACGGTCGTCAATTTTTCCGTCCGCGCGGGGACCCACATCCAGCGCCAGATTGCCATCACCGCTGGCACAGGCGATCAGGAATCGGATGCAGGTGGTGGAGCTCTTGTAATTCTTGCCGCCATTCCAGAACCACGAATCGCCGGTCATCGTCATGCAGCTTTCCCAGCGCTGCTTCATGTTGAACTCACCCAGCGATTGCTCCGGGGTGCCGAATTGTCCGCCCGCGCCGTCACCCAGCCGCCCGTTCTGGATGATCCACGGCTGATATTTGTCGATGAGATCGAGCGTCTTCTTCACAACCGCCTTCGATATGTCGCCACCATCCCACCACAAACCATCAATCGGGCCGTAATGCGTCAGCAGCTCCTCGACCTGCGGCAGAAAATGGGTTTCGACATAAGAGGTGTCCTTGCGGCCGCTCCTGAACTCGGGATTCCACCAATCCACCGGCGAGTAATAAAAGATCACCGGAATTCCCTCCGCCCGGCACGCTTCAACAAGCTCCTTGGTGACATCACGACGGAAGGGCGTGTTCATGATGTTGTAGTACTGCGTCTTCGTCGCATACATGCAGAACCCGTCGTGGTGCTTGGTCGTGAAAATGATGTAGCCGGCACCGGC
>CAIVKH010000260.1 GCA_903906425.1 uncultured bacterium | reverse complement strand
GAACCAGGGCGCGTGGTACACGATCCAGAGCGCGCTGCGAACCTTCATGCTGCCGGAGCAGAATCTCGTTTATGCCGGCCGCGTCGCAGCGGCCGCGCCCGCCGGCGGTGACTACCAGAAATATTTGGAGCGGCAGAAAAAAGTCGTGGACGACGCGCTGACGCTGCGCGCCGCGGCCCGGCAGGACGCCGCCGCCGCGAGCCAGCGGCCGCAGTTGGTATGAAGCGCGAATCGAAAGTTTCCAATGATTGGAAGTTTTCGATGACGGTGTTTTCCAATGATTGGAAAAGTCGAAGAGGTTTGAGGAGATAAAAAATGGAAATCAAAGTGCCACGATTCCCTGAATCGGTTGCCGAAGGGACGCTGTCCCGCTGGCATAAAAAGGAATGCGATGCGGTCAAGGCGGGCGAGAAGATTGCCGATGTCGAGACGGATAAAATCGTTCTCGAAGTGACGGCCGAAGGCGACGGCGTTGTCGGTCCGCAACTCGTGAAGGAAGGCGGAACGGTCAAGTCGCAGCAGACCATCGGCAGCATCGTCGCGGCGGGCGCGGAACCGGTCGTGGCCGCAGCCGCGGCGCCGCCGGAGCCAGCGAAAAAAACGGTTGCGCCCGCAGTCCGGAAGGTGGTCGCGCCACAAGCGGTGTCATCGCCGTCGCCAGCGCGGTTGACGCCGCTGCTCGACGAATTGCCGCCGTCGGTGCGGCGGCTCGTCGCGGAAAACAAACTCGATGTTTCGCAAATTCCCGGCACGGGCCGCGGCGGGCAGGTGACGAAAACCGATGTGATCCGTTACATCGAACATTCGCCGAACGTGACCAAAAAATTCGGCGAGGTCGAAGCGGCAGCGGAAATCGAAGTGACCGCGCCGGCCCGCGCCGCGGCCGCAGCGCCGGCGTCGCGGCCGGTACAGCGTGTCAAGATGACGCGGCTCCGCGCACGCATCGCCGAGCGGCTCGTCGAGGCGCAAAAGCACGCGGCGATCCTGACGACGTTCAATGAAGTGAACATGCAGCCGGTGATGAGCCTTCGCGAACGCTACAAGGAAAAGTTCGAGAAGTCGCACGGCATCAAGCTCGGTTTCATGTCGTTTTTCGTGAAGGCGGCGATTGATGCGCTGACGAAATATCCGCTCGTGAATGCTTCGATTGATGGCGATGAGATTGTGTATCACGGCTACTACAACATCGGCATGGCGGTGAGCTCGCCGCGCGGGCTGGTCGTGCCGGTGCTCAACGACGCGGATCAGCTTTCATTCGCCGACATTGAAAAGAAAATCGTCGATTACGGCAAACGCGCGCACGACGGAAAACTCGACATGGAGGAACTGACGGGCGGAACGTTTACGATTTCTAACGGCGGCGTTTTCGGATCGATGCTTTCGACGCCGATTTTGAATCCGCCGCAGAGCGCAATCCTCGGCCTTCACCGGATTCAGGACCGGCCCGTGGCGGAATACGGACAGGTCGTGATCCGGCCGATGATGTATCTGGCGCTTTCGTACGACCACCGGATCATTGACGGGCGCGAGGCGGTTCTGTTCCTCGTGGCGGTGAAGGACGCGATCGAGGACCCGACGCGTCTACTGTTGGATTTGTAAACTTTTATTTGGAGAAGAAACATGGCAACAAAATTTGATGTGGTTGTGATTGGCGGCGGACCGGCGGGCTACGTTGCGGCGATTCGTTGCGCGCAGCTTGGATTGAGCACCGCGTGCGTTGACCGGACGATCGGCAAGGACGGAAAACCATCGCTCGGCGGAACGTGTCTGAACGCCGGATGCATTCCATCGAAGGCGCTGCTCGAATCGTCGGAGCATTTCCACAAAATCAAACACGGCTACGATTCGCACGGAATCAGCGTGTCGAATCTCGCAATTGATGTTCCCGCGATGATCGCGCGGAAAGACAAGATCGTTGCGAACCTCACCGGCGGGATAGAGTCGCTGTTCAGGAAAAACAAGATCACGTGGCTGAAGGGCGCGGGCCGGCTGCTGCCGGGCAAGAAGGTCGAAGTCAAATTCGCCGACGGGAAACCGGCCGAAACTTTCGAGGCGGAAAATATAATTCTGGCGACCGGTTCCGCGCCGCGGAGCATTCCGGGCGTTCACATTGACGATGACTGCATTGTGGATTCGTCCGGCGCGCTGGATTTCACCGAGGTGCCGCAAAAGCTGGGAATTATCGGTGCCGGCGTGATCGGTCTCGAACTCGGATCGGTGTGGGCGCGGCTCGGTTCGGATGTTGTGCTGTTGGAGGCGATGGACACGTTTCTGGCGATGTGCGACGAGATGATCGCGAAGATCGCGAACAAGGAGTACACCGCGCAGGGCCTCGACATCCGACTCGGCTGCCGCGTGCTGTCGGCGAAGGGATCGAAGAAGAAAGTCGCGGTTGAATTCGAGGACCAGGGCGGCGCGCATTCAATCACGTTCGACAAACTCGTCGTTGCGGTGGGGCGCCGGCCGAATACGGAAGGGCTGAATTGCAATGAGGTCGGCGTACTGCTCGATGAGCGCGGGTTCATTCATGTGGACGAAGTCTGCCAGACGAGCCAGCCGGGGATTTTTGCGATCGGCGACGTGACGCGCGGGCCGATGCTCGCGCACAAGGGAACCGAGGAGGGGATCATGGTGGCCGAGCGGATCAAGGGCGAATCGGCGCGCGTGAACTACGACACGATTCCGTGGGTCGTTTACACGTCACCGGAAATTGCGTGGGTCGGCAAAACCGAAAAGCAGCTGAAGGCCGCGGCGCGCGAATACAAGGTCGGCGCGTTTCCGCTGTCGGCCAGCGGCCGAGCGCAGGCGATGGACGAAACGACCGGCCTAGTAAAAGTCCTCGCGGATGCGAAAACCGACCGACTCCTCGGCGTCCACATCATCGGCCCGAACGCGTCCGAGCTGATCGCCGAGGCCGTCGTCGCGATGGAATTTGCGGCGAGCGCGGAGGACCTGCAGCGCATCGTTCACGCGCACCCGACCATTTCCGAGGCGATCCACGAGGCTGCGCTGGCAGTGGACAAGCGCGCGATCCATATTTGATTTGCGGAATCTTCCAATCATTGGAAGTATGCGGGCCCGTTGTTTCCAATGATTGGAATTGGCGCAGACTTGCTGTGGCAACTTGATTTTTCCGGGCGATCAGTGGCATCATGCGCCCGACAAGTTTAATAACAGGAGTCGGCCGGTTGTTGCTGGCTGGCGGGAAAAGGAGTTCAGATGATGAAGATTCGGAATTTGGTATGGCTTGCGTCGCTCGCGATTTCTTGCCTGTGGCTGTCGGGCTGCGGAACCATGACGGCGATTGATTTCGCGACGCCGGAGGGTTCCAAGCTGCAATTGAAGGGCGAAAGCTACACCTTCCCCGCAACCGTGAAAATCAACCAGCGTACTCAGCGGCCGCTGACGGAAAACGGCTATCCAGTCCAGATTGACATCGCGGACACGGAGTCCGCCGGTGGGATGCTGGCGGTGTCCGGCGTGCTGTACGTTTACAATGTCGAACTTTCCGACGTGGATCTTCTGGCGCGAAATTATTTCCGCATTCCCCAGGAAAAGATTCTCGCCCTCAAGCAGGGCGCGGCCGTCATCATCGAAGGCTTCAGCGCCGATGCGAACAAGCCGCTGTACCGCGCCGTACTCGGCGCCAAAAAAGAATCGAACTGATTTCGAACCGATTTCAAGGTGGTGCCATGTTTCCGTTTCACGGTGCGCGCCGACTGGTCGAAGTGCTGCTTGCGGCGTCGTGTCTCTTGATGGCGGGGGGATGTGCGACCGAGCCGGTCTACACGAAATTCGACGTCTGGCGCTCCGCCACGAATGAATGCTACGCGGTATATCGGCACGAGTGGTCCGCAGTCTCCTTTGTGACGACGACGTCGCGCGCGCCATTTCAAATTGTGATTCCAGTGCCCGGATCTGAACAGACCGCGCCTGCTGAAACCCGGACAACGACCAAAGAACATGGCGGGCAAGCCGCTCTGGTCACGACAGCCGCGCAGACGACCGGTACCACGCCACCAGTCACCGGTGGCGCCGCCGCGAAAACAAATGCCGTTCCGGCGTCGCAGGGCGCCGTGAGCGTTGGCGAAACCAAAACCGAGCAGCGAACAACAGATGCTACAGCCCAGAGCATCAACAGCGACACGCGCGGTGGAGCCACCGCGAAGGTCCAGGCCGGCCAGACTCACGCGAACACCTATGGCTCGACAACCAAGTCGGAAGTGCAAACCGCCGGTTCGACCGCCTCCTCCGCGTCCGCGGGCCAGGTTGCGTCCGTCCGCACCGGCAGCGCCAAGAGCCAGATGAAAGTCAGCAGCGGTTCCAGCGCGCAACAATTCTCCGCCGCCACATCGGTCGCACAGCGCAGCGCCGCCGAAACCCGCCAGTACCAAAGCGAAGTTCAAACCCGCGCCGCATTCCCTCTTCTCAGCCTCGAAAAGAAAGCGGTCACCGCGCAGGTCACCGCAGGCCACGACATCACATTTTCATTTGTTTTGAAGAATGAAGGCGACCTGAATCTCCGAGACATCGCCGTCATGGATCCCGGCATCGAAGGGCTGACATTTGCCAGCATCGAAAATATCAGTGGCAACTCCGTGAATGCGACACTGGTTGAAACCAACGGATTTCGCGGTGTGACATTCAACATCCGCGGAACGCTCGGCACGGGCACCCAGGCGGAGTTCTCCGCCCGTTACCACACGCCTGCGCGCGATGCCGTTAAATAGATTCCGAAACTTGGGTCTGCACGCGGACTTCGCGCGTCGCGGGGTAATTGCCGAAGAAGACATGAACCGTTTTGATCAATCTCCGGAGGGCATGAGAAATGCAACAAATGATACCGCCTGCAATGCCTCGGCAAGTGCCGCCGGGCTGGTGGCAGCGCAATTGGAAACTTGGCGTGCCTCTTGGTTGCCTCGGCGCGATTGCGCTGCTCGCCGCTTTCGTTCTCCTCATTCTGAGCATCGTTTTCGGGGCGATGAAATCTTCCGATGCCTACAAGCTGGCATTCGCCCGCGCCTCGGCTGACGCCGGGGTCATCAAGGCAATTGGAACACCAGTCAAAGATGGATTCTTCACGACAGGCAACATCCGGGTGAACGGTTCGTCGGGTTTCGCAGACCTGGCCGTTCCAATTTCAGGACCAAAAGGAAAGGCCACGATCTATCTTGTCGCGGCCAAATCCGAAGGCATTTGGAATTTTTCAAAACTCGCCGTGACGATCAAACAGCCGTCGCACCGGATAGATCTTCTCAAGCAGCCGGCTGATGAAACGCCCGTCGAGCGAGCGCGTTGAATTTCAAAAATATCGTTCGAGAATTTCGGTGCAGCGGCGGCAAATTTCGCGCGCGTAATCGGTCCAGAGTCCCTGCCCCCCAATAGCGGTAGCAACTGGTCTGCGAAACGAGCAGATGAAACAGTGCGTTACGGAACCTCGGGTCGGTCGTCGGCACGTTGTTCTTCAGCACCTTTTCATTGAAGAGCGAACTGGCACGTTCCATCGGGCCGATGACGTTGTCGTAGCCGCGAACCCACGAAATATTTCCGGTCCAGCTTCCGCCTTCCATGTGGAAACGATGATCGTGCGCGCGGATTTCTTCGATGGCCTTTGCAAGTTTTTCAGGGCCTTCGCCGCGATCCATTTGCAGCCAGATGCGATGATGAAAAAGCGGCTGGCAAACGGGAAAGTCCTTTTCCTCGATTCCGAGCGCATACAAATGTTCGAGATATTCCGAGCCGTTCATCAGCGGCGTATCGCCATGCGATGAGGCATGCACAACTTCGATAAATTTCGGCGGAAATTCGTTCATCATCACGCCACCGTTTTCTCCGTCGGCGATTTGCGTGACCAGCGGCGGAATCTGTTTTCCCGCGAGCTCGCAGCGCGAGAGACCCTTCGCCTCGTACCACGGCTGCATTTGCGCGACGAGCTTCGTGTCGCTGCCCTGGGTCTTGATGATCGCGATGATGCTGGCGGTCTCGCCCTTCGAATTCGTGACGACCAGCCGGTGCGGAATATGTTTGTTTTGCAACCCGTGACCGGTTTCGAGTTCGACGGTGTGTTCCTGCACCAGCACCCACTGAAATCCGCAATCGCGAAGCGTCTTCACAAATTCATAAGCAACGTCCGGATGATTCGGCAGCGCCATTTCGGACGGCGAAAATCCCTTCACGCGTTCGAGCGCTTCAAGGCCGAACATTGCCGCGAAATGATGTTGCCACGCGATGACGTGCAACCGGAAATCCTGTACCGGCGTCGAGGGCGCGACGGCGTGACTCCACGGACAGCCGAGCCATTCGACACATTTGCTGTACGCTGGATCGCACGTAATTTTTTTCAGCGCATCAATCACATCGTTCGCGCCCATATTGCGCAAGCCGTGCAGCAGGCAGCCGGTGTATTCGAGCATCACGCGCGGCTGTTTGCCTTCACCGACGAGCTGCGGGATGAATTCGCCCATGCGCTTGTAGCACCATTGAAACACGGGTGCGTTGTGATTGTCGCCGATGTTCTGGTTGTCCATCATGTATTTCAAATTGCTGATAAGTTCGGCCGTGCGCAGATCGCCGCCGCCCGCCGGAATCAGCGGCTGCTGCATGTGCAACGCGATCGCCGCCGCGCTTTTCACCCGCGAAAAATCGATCCCTCCCGCGCTGCGATACGCGTCGGCACGCGAGCCCGCATGTTTGCGAACCGTCGCCTCGGCCCCGCAAATGTTCGGCAACCCGTCAACATATTCAGCCAGTGTGCTCATCTGTTTTCTCTCCAAAGTGTCTGACTCAACCTTGCAACACCGCGCTCGTTCTGCAAGGCCAAAGCCCATCTTCACGGAAAATAAACAACTCGGAGAGGCGCGGTGGAACTTTTCCTCCCGGCCCTGTCCGCATGGTTCCGAGTTCGCAGATACGCCGCCGGCGAATTTCCAATGATTGGAAAAGAGGCTCACGAAAGGCTCCAATCATTGGAAACCACGATGCGCGGGTGCGCGCCGGCCTGATTCCATTCGCTATTGCGCGGCGTTGGGCGAGTGATATAAGTGGCTCATCAATTCGTTCACTTTTCTCTGGAGAATTTAATGACAACTGAAAATGCGGTGGCGGGCGGTCCGGCGGGACGAACTAATACGACGCACCGAATCATCAACCAGCTCATCCAGCTTCAGGATCTGATCTTCACGCGCGAGCAACAGTCGGTGGCGACCGGCAGCCGGCTGACGACGCTCGACCAGGCGATCAGCCAGATGATGACTGATCTGCCGGCCGATATCTCAAACCACTTCAGGCGCGCACTGCAAAAGAGCAGCATCGGCATCGCGCCGATGACCAACGGGGTCTGCTCGGCATGCGGGATGGGCCTGCCAGTCAGCCAAGTGCCGCTGGTGCATGCCAACGACACGCTGCACCAGTGCCGCAACTGCACGAGATTTCTGTATCATCAGGAGGGCGCTCCGCGCCGTCTCGGAAAGCGCCGCAGCCGCAGCGAGCCGCCGCAGGTGGGCATCGCGCGATTCTCCTCGCCGGATCTGATGATGCCGCAGCTCACCGCGACGGATCGCGACGGCGCGCTGCGGGAATTGTGTGACAAACTCCGGGTCGAGAGCTTCATTGACAATGCGGACCGGTTGCTTGAGGAGGCGTTGCGGCGCGAGGCGATCATGAGCACGGCGGTGGATCACGGCATCGCATTTCCGCACGTCCGCGGCGTTGAAGGCGGCGGGTTAACGCTGGCGCTGGGCGTGAGCAAGAAGGGGATCAAATTCAATCCGGCGGCGCGCAATCTCACGCGCATGGTTTTCCTGATGGTGATTCCAACCGCTGCAAGCGCGTTCTATCTCAAGCTGCTGGCCGGCCTGACGCAGACGTTCGGCGATGAAGACGCGCGGGATGCGGTCCTGAATGCGGCCTCGCCCGATGAATTGTGGAAAACGCTTTTGAAAGCAACGCGCCTGACTGTCGTGTGAAAGTTGTGGGGACGGGGCGTTGGCTTCCCATTGCCCCATTTCCTCACGGCCCCACTCGTTACAGCCCCGGAAGTTCCTTGAGCGGATTTGTGACGTGCTTCACCGAGCCGTCACTGTAGAGGACGTTGAATTGGTGGATGTGGGGGGCTGGAAGATCGCTGCTGATGGCCGTCATTTCCACGAGCATCCAGACTGGCGCGCCGCTTCGAGGAATCCGTTTTCCGCTGAGCGATGAATTCCAGATGTAGGTCAGCCCCATTTCGCGCAGCACCAGATGCATGGCGGGGCAGATGCAGGTGTGCGCATCTGCGCCGTACGATTCCAGCGCGACGGGCAGGCTGTCGGAATCCGCCTGCGGGTCGGCGGGAAAATACGCCAGCGTCGGCAACACGCCGCGGTCGTTTTCAAATTGCTCCAGCGCCCGGTAGATCTTCTTGAGGTTGTCCTCACAGATCTGGCGGTTCTTGGACTTTTCCGTCAGCAGGCAGAACAGCCCGAAAACAGCCACGACGATGATGACCAAAAGCAGCAGCAAAATGACGATACGACCCGATTCGCGCCGGCTCCTTCGACGGATCGTTTCAATATCTCTCTGGTGAATTGTTCTCATTTTCGCTCTGCGGCTCGCAGGTTCTTTGCCAGCGGCGCAGGCCATTCTGTTGATGGCTGGGACGCCTGCAGGCATCGCTGGATTTCCTTCAGATAATCCCGCTCCTGCCCGTCGAGCCGGTATCGGACTGCCGCGGCAAGATACGCCTCGTTGCGATACCGCGGGGCAAAAGTGCCGATGCGTTGCACCAGCTTGGCCGGATCAATCTCGCCGCTCAAACATCTGATGATTTGCGAAGTCGTTTCGTCTTCCGGCATCTTCCGTAGGTTCAAAACCTCCAGTGCCTGTTTGCGGTCACCCTGGATCAGCGCGAGCGTCAGGCCGTCCACGAATGCAGGATCGGCGACCGATTGCGGCGCATCCGGATTTTGCAAAATTTCCCGGTAGAGCGTCATGGCGCTCTTGAAATCCGCAGACAGCGAATCACAGCGGGCCATATCGAGACTGGCCATCGCCAGCGTCCGTCGGTCGCCTGTCTTTCGGCAGATATCAATCGTCTCACGCAGGCCGTTGCGCGCGCTCGTCAGGTCATTATCGGCCATTGCCCGGCGCGCAAGCCGGAGCTGGTGCCACACGGCGGGCATGTCGGTGAGCGCATCTGGCTGCTTCACCTGGTTCATCCGCGCCGCGAAGTTTCTGAGGTGGATTTCCGAGATAAGCTTGTTGTAGCGCTCGCGCAGAAGTTGCTGATAGAAGAGCCACCCGGCCATGCTGGCAACCAGCAGCAGCATCGCAGCGGCTACAAAAAACTGGTCGTATCTCCTCGCCAGCGTCAGCGAAAATTCCCAGTAGGAAAACAACCGAGCCGTCACGCGCCGGCCCGAGATCGCGCGATCCAGGTCGTTCGCAAAGTCCTCCGCACTGTCGTAGCGCTTCGACGGCTCTTTTGCGATGGCCTTGAGGATCACCGCTTCGAGATCGCGGGAAATATCACGCCGATGTTGCCGCGGGCGCTTCGGCATTTCCGAGCGCACCGCTTCCAGCACCGTGCGCACGGGGGCCGCGTGCTGGGTGGAGTAGGGGAGCACGCCGGTCAGCGCCTCGTAGAGCACAACGCCGAGCGAATAAATATCGCTCGTCGGCCCGGTCTTTTCCGCGCGGGCCTGTTCCGGCGACATGTAAAGCGGTGTCCCCGTCAGCGCGCCCGTCACCGTCACGCCGGGCATGTCCTCCATCTCCGCCACGCCGAAGTCCGACAGCCGCGGTTCGTCGAACTCGTCAATCATGATGTTCGCCGGCTTCACATCGCGGTGGATGATGTTTCGCGTATGCGCATAGTGCAGCGCCCGGGCGATCTTGATGATAAGCCGGACAATTTCCTCGATCGTCATCGGCGTGACTTCGAGCGCGTCCTCCAGCGTCCGGCTGTTGCGGATCGGCTCCATCACGATGTAGTGCCACGGCCCCAGCTTGCCCGTGGAATACACCTTCATGATGTTCGGGTGCCGCCGCAGCTTCTTCGTCGCGTCAGCCTCGCGCCGGAACCTCTCCAGCATGGTCGGCGAGACGCCCGGCCCCTCCTGGAAAATTTTTATCGCGACGTCATGGCCGGTCCCGTCGTCGGCGAGGAACACCGTGGCCATCGAGCCATGCCCCAGCGTGTCCTTGATGAGATATTCGCCGAGGCGAAACCCCACGCCCGGATAAGCCGGCGTTGACCTGCCGCCATCGTTCTTGCTGGATTCCTGCGCGGTCGCCAAGCGGGCCACTCCCGCGCCGCGTCAGTTCGCGCGGCGCATTTCGAGAATTTTCACCGTGTCATTCGGCACGTCGCCCATGCCGTTCTTCTCGCCGGTCGGCACGGCCTTGATCTTGTCCACCACATCCATCCCCTCGATCACCTTGCCAAAAACGCAATAGCCGAAGCCGCGCACGTCTGGGCTGCGGAAGTTCAGAAAATCATTATCAACCACGTTGATGAAAAACTGCGCCGTCGCGCTGTCCACCACCATCGTGCGCGCCATCGCCAGCGTCCCGCGCGTATTCTTCAGCCCGTTCTGCGCCTCATTCTTGATCTGCCCCTTCGTCGGCTTCTGCGACATGTCCGCCGTGAACCCGCCGCCCTGGATCATGAAATTCGCGATCACCCGGTGAAAGATCGTGTCGTCATAAAATTTGTCATCCACGTACGACAAAAAATTCTTCACCGTCACCGGCGCCTTGTCCGGATACAGTTCGATCTTCATATCGCCCATCGACGTCTTCATCAGCACTAGCGGATTTGCCACTGGATTGGTTCCTTTCGCGTCGGCCCCCGCTGCCGCCGCCGGTGCACTCGCATCCGCCGGCTTCGCCGCCGGCTTGTCCTCTGCCCGCGCCGCAACCGCGGCGAAAAACGAGAACGACACAAACACTGACAACAACGCGCGAAAACTCGACATGGTTGATTTCTCCTGAGCTTTGTTAATGCGAGCACACTACGTGCCACCCCAAAACCTTGCAAGCCGCGAAATCCAAAAACCCGCCCCGTCACCCCGAAACCGCGAGTCCCGCCGCATCGCGAATCAGTGCCCGCCAGCTTCCAATGATTGGAAACCACCGTCGCGCCAATTTCCAATCATTGGGAACTGGTGCGCCGCAGACTTCCAATGGTTGGAAAAACGGCAAGATTCTTCTGACATAACCTCCGGCCGTGACGCTGATCCATCCGGCCGGCCCGCGAACCCCGCAATTCAGTCACAAATTGGCCACCGATATGGATGACTTGTCAGGCGCTGAGACATCAGCAGAAGCCGCGCCTGGCATGATCAGAATACGCGACCGAAATCGCGCTGTTGCGGAAGAGATTTTGATCCGGGCATGTCGGTGCGGGGATTTGCCGCGAGGCTGCGCGCGCCCTCCCGCAATGCGCTGAGCAGCGCGCGATAATCGGGGTCATCGGCGGTTTTGAAAATTGCGCGGGCGTCGGGCTCGCGTCCGCCGGCGGTGATCGCGAGATTACCGAGCAGCAGCGGGCTCCATTCGGGATGCGTCAGATTCAATTCGCGGCTTTGAATTTCTCGAAGGCCGCGTGATGCGATGATTCGCTGGATCGTCGCGAACCACGGTTCCGGTTCGATGGCGCGCGAATGGCCGGGGCCTTTCGGATAAACGCCGTCGTCGTTTGCGATGCGAAAGCACGGATCGCGTCCGCCTTGCGTGTGCGGACGGTTCATGTCCCACGTCGGGTAGTAGCAGACGTTCGAATCAATCCACGCATAAATCTTGCGGCGGCTTTCGGGATCAACGTCAACGCCCGCGTGTTTTTCTTCGAGCAGCTTCGTGAGCTTGCTGACGCGCGAGCCGGATTGCAGCGCGGGGAAATTCCCGGTCGGTCCCTGGTTGATGTAATAATATTCGACCCAGTTGCGCAGGCAGAGATTCTCGTAGGACATGTTGAAGAACCTCGTCTTGTCGCCGGACAAATCGATTTTCCCGTCGGGCTTCTGGCCGGTGTGGCATTTGACGCAGTATTGATCGAGGACCGGCTGCACGAGTTTCACGTAATCCATCGTGCCCGCGCCCCACGACGGCGGTTTGATTTTGGACGGTTCGCGGCCAAGTCGCGACGGATTCATCGTGGCCGCGGGCGGCGAGGCCATGCGATTGTCGTGGCAGCCGACGCACGAGACGCGCTCGCCCGGCGTGATCTGCGTGACGGAACCCATGCGGCTGATTTCCTTGCCGTCCTCGTCGAGCGCCTGAAAATAGAGTTCCGCGTTCGACGGCGCTTTGAAATACGCCGAGCCGTCCGGTTCGACTGGAACTGTGCCGTGGATTTTCTTCACGTAATAAGTTCCGTAGCCAATGACCGGATAGTGATCGTGGTAGCGATGACCTTCGGTGTTGTACTTCTTCGGAATCTGCTCCCAGACGCGAAGCTCTTTCACCTGCCCGCGCTTCACGCCCTGTTCGATTAGGCCTTGATAAACATCCGCAACGAAAAACGTGCCGGGTTCGTTGCCCTGCGCAATCTCGCTCTTGAATGAATTCGGCACGACGCGCGGCTTCAGCGACACGGGACAGAAGAATGATTTGCCCAGTTCATCATAAAGCTTTTCAAGCCGTCCGTCGGTGCCGAGGAGACAAAGTTCGAAATCGTGACTCACCGGCAGTTCGGTCTCGGCATCATCGTTGTGCGAAAGACCATATCCGCCGAACGACACGAGCATCATCTTCGAATCCACCGGCCACGGATCGGTGAAAGCCCACGGGAAGAACTTGTCGCCCGGCCCCCAATTCTTGTCCTCCCAATTGCGGCCCTGCGTCACGCGATAGGTCGTCGAGAACGTGATCTGCCGGCAGGCGTCGGGATTCTCGATGCCGCGCGAGCGCTCCACCAGCGCGATGTCGCCGACCGGTTCGTGGTGATGCGCCGTCATCGTAATCGCGACGAGATCGGTGCCCGGCACGGGCCGCGGGCCGAAGCGCGAATTAGGAATCGTGAGCGTGTTGCCGTAATAAAGTTTGAGCTGCCGGCCGTCGGGCCGGATCGTCCAGAGGCCCTGCCACGAGAAAATATTTTTGTCGTTGTATTCCCACCGCGTAAAAACGATCGAGCCGTCCGGCAGAATCGCCGGAGCCATCGAACAGAGTGTCGTGAAATCAATCCGGCGGATGTTCGAGCCGTCGGCGTTGCAGATGTGCAGCGAACTGGCGAGAAAATCCTGGCACAGCGAAAACGATTCCGAGCGCGACGAGCAAAAAACGATGCGGCCATCGGGATAATAAATCGGATTGAAGTCGTGCCACGGTCCGTCGGTGAGCTGCCGCAAGCCGGAACCATCGGCGTTGATTTCCCAGACATGAAACGGATCGCGCTGATTTTCGCGATACGTCATCAGCAGCTTCTTTCCGTCGAACGACGGGCTGATGTCGTAAACGTATCCGGTCTTCGTTTCGAAAATCGTCCGCGGTTTCGCCGCCGGGTCGGACGGATCGAGCAGGAGAATTTCCGAGCCTTCGCCGTGCGTGCAGGAAAACATGATTGCGTTGGTTCCGTGCCGGCTGCGCGCGGGGCGCCGCACGAACGCAATTGGCGGACATCGCGCCCGCATTTCCGTGTTTGACGATACGATGACTCTGGCAGTCACAAGCGAAGGAGCTGACATTGAGACGACCAGGAGCGCTTGGATGAATCGAAAAAATTTCATCGCCGCTATTTCGCCCCTGTCGCGCCGATCTGCCACCTATAAACTTCCAATCATTGGAAACCATCGAATGCGAAAATTTCCAATGATTGGAAACAGGCAGCCAGACATCATGCGCGCGACCAGTTGAACTGGCCTGCCATCTTTCGCCACGACAGAAATTGTGCCGTCAGCGCTTGGGATTCTTCTGCGTCGCCTGGCTGAACCAGTCGCTGCTCAACGAACCGAAGGCGTTCCCGATGGGCCGCGCTGATCGCTGATCGCGCTGCGGCGGGCGAGGCGATCCGCCCGTCGCGCCGGGCGATTTCTTTTCACCGGGCGCGCTGCGCGCGGCGAAATCCGGTTTCGTTTTCATCGAAAGTGCGACGCGATTCCGTTCGAGATCGACCTCGATCACCGTGACGTTCACGCGCTGCCCGGCTTTGACTACCGTGTTCGCATCGCTCACGAAATGATCGGCGAGCTGGCTGATGTGGACGAGGCCGTCCTGATGAACGCCGATATCCACGAACGCGCCGAATGCGGTGACGTTCGTGACGATCCCGGGGAGTTTCATTCCCTGTTTCAAGTCCGACGGCTTCTCGACACCTTCCGCAAAACTGAACGCCTCGAATTGTTCACGCGGATCGCGGCCCGGCTTCGCCAGCTCGGCGAGAATGTCCTTCAGCGTCGGCAATCCGACTGTGTCGCTCACGTAGCTTTCCAGTTTGATCAGTTTGCGCTTCGTTTCATCGCGCATCAAATCCGCGACCGTGCAGCCGGCATCGGCGGCCATTTTCGCGACGAGATCGTAGCGCTCGGGATGGACCGCGCTCGCATCGAGCGGATTCTTCGCATCGCGGATACGCAAAAATCCTGCCGCCTGTTCGAATGCTTTCTCGCCGAGTCGCGGAACCTTCTTCAGTGCCGTACGCGATTTGAACGGGCCGTTTTCGTTGCGATAGGCGACGACGTTCCCGGCAATCGTCTCGTTGAGTCCGGAGATGTGGCGGAGCAGTTGCTTGCTCGCCGTGTTCACTTCGACGCCGACGCGGTTCACGCAGGAAACCACGGTGTCATCGAGGCCGGTCTTCAAGTCGCTCTGATCCACATCGTGCTGATACTGGCCGACGCCGATGCTCTTTGGATCGATCTTCACAAGCTCCGCCAGCGGGTCCATGAGCCGGCGACCGATCGAAACCGCGCCGCGGATTGTCAGGTCCTTGTCCGGAAATTCTTCGCGCGCGACTTCGGACGCCGAATAGATAGAGGCGCCGCTTTCGTTCACCATCACGACCGCGATTTGCTTCGGCAATCCGAGCGAGCGGACGAACGTTTCCGTCTCGCGGCTTGCGGTTCCATTGCCTATGGCGATGGCTTCGATGCCGAAATGCTGGATCATTTTCAGAACTTTCAGCTTCGCCTCGGCGATCTTGTTCATCTCGCCGGTCGTCGGATAAATCACATCGTCGAAAAGCAATTTTCCCTGCGCGTCGAGAATCGCCAGCTTGCAACCGGTGCGGAATCCCGGATCGAGCGCGAGGACTTTTTTCTGGCCGAGCGGCGCGGCCATCAGCAGTTCGCGGACGTTGTCCACGAACACGCGGATCGCGAGCGCATCGGCTTTCTTCTTCGATTGAATCCGCATTTCGGTTTCCATCGAAGTTGCGAGCAGCCGCTTGTAGCCGTCTTCGACAGCGAGGCCGATTTGCTGCGCAGACGGGCCGCCGCATTTCACGAAGATTCCCTTCAGCGTGGCGACCGCCTTTTCCTCCGGCGCGGCGATGCGCATGATCAAATATCCTTCGTTCTCTCCGCGACGAATCGCGAGCAGACGATGCGACGGAATGTTCGCGACCGGCTCCGACCACTCGAAATAGTCGCGATACTTCTGCGCCTCGGGATCCTTGTCCTTGCCGTACATCACGCGCGATGAGACCGCGCCTTCTTTTTCGAACAGCTCGCGAATTACGCGCCGCGCGTCCGCGTCATCGCTCACGCGTTCCGCGATAATGTCGCGCGCGCCGGCCAGCGCGTCGTCGCTCGTCGGCACCGCCTTGTCCTTGTCATCCGATTCGACGATGAACTTCGCTGCCTCGTCGGCTGGATTGCCGGATTGATTCGCCTGCAGCCAGTCGGCCAGCGGTTCCAGTCCTTTTTCCCTCGCAATCGTCGCGCGCGTGCGGCGCTTCGGCCGGTACGGCGCGAACAAATCTTCCAGCACCGTCATCGTGTCCGCGGCCTTGATTTTCCCTTCGAGCAAATCGGTGAGCAGATTTCGCTCCTTCAGCGATTCGAGAATCGAGCCGCGGCGCTTCTCCAGATCCACGAGCTGTTGCATCCGGTCGCGAATCGTCGCGATGGCGACTTCATCGAGCGTGCCGGTGACTTCCTTGCGGTATCGCGCGATGAACGGAACGGTCGCGCCTTCGGCGAGCAGTTTCGCCGTCGCCGCCACGCGCGATGCGGGTACGCCGATTTCCTTGGAGATTTTGCCGATGAAGTTGAGATTGAGCTGCTGCAAATCCGGAGCTGATTCGAGTTCGATCATGTGTGTTTGTCTTCCTGAAAATGTGGCGCACTCGTTTACGGATTACGGCGCAGAACGCCAGAAAAAAGTGTTCGAAACTTCCAATGATTGGAAATTTGCCTCGCGATCACTTCCAATCATTGGAAATTAAATCACACCTTGTGCGCCAGAAAACAAACCACGGGCTCACTTTGTTGTGAGATGCCGGCACAAACGCGCAAGCAAACGCCGGTGGAGATCGGGTGGGAGCGATCCGATTTTTCCGAGCAGTTGGGTTTCCGGCAGGACGGAAAGAAAACCAAGGCGAATCAGGGAAGAAGCTTTCAGTCCGCTACTGGCGAATCCGGAATCAGCGGTGCCAAGAACTTCGTCAAAATCTTTCACTCCTTGCTGAATTTGTGTGCTGACTCCGCATAGGAGAAAATCGCCAAATGGTGGCATCCGGCGAAGCAACACAACAGGGCGGTTCTTTATCTGCCCGTCGGCTTGCGGGAGCGGAGCAATGGCAATATCGCCTTCCCTCATGGTCGCTCGCGGATGTCGGCCTCTGTGTATTCAGGCTCATTGTCGCTATACGCACGCGACAGATTCGTGAGCGAAAATCGGGACCACGCTTCGCGTTCTTCGTCATCCGGCATTACGACAACCACCAGGCGGGCCTTGTCATGAAGTTTGTAAGGCTCGTCGAGCTTGATGGCCTTGCCGTCAAAATGTGCGCTCAATGCAACCGTTGTCATGGTTGGAATCTAACGGCACGGGACGTATTCGGCAAGTGTGCGACGATCTCACGCCATTCCGTCATCTGGATGATGGACGGGATTCGCGGTGGGCGAAATCGTGTGCAGGTTCACCTTCGGATGCTTCTCGATGAAGTAGTTCATCGTCCACACGTCGGGGAACAGGATCACGAGTTCGTCTTCGATATCGAGGGCGAGCTGGACGCCGGCACCGAGATAATCGTCGCGATATTGTTCAGGGTCCGTGCCGAGGTCGAACCAGCGGATTTGCGTGTAGGGCGCGGGTTCGAGCCGCGATTCGGCGCCGTATTCGGCTTGCAGGCGATAGACGACGACTTCGAATTGCAACTGGCCGACGGCTCCGAGCAGCGGGACGTTCGTGACGGAATCCACCGGGTGAAAAACTTGGATGACGCCTTCGTTGAGCAACTGGTCCAGTCCGGCGCGGAACTGCTTGAACTTGCCGGGCGTCGGATTGCGGAGCGTGGCGAAGGCTTCGGGCGGGAAGCGCGGGATTTCGGAATAGTGGATCTTCGGATCGGGCGAAAGCGTGTCGCCGATGCGAAATGAACGGTGCGCGACAAGGCCGATGACGTCGCCGGGAAATGCATATTCGAGGCTCTCGCGTTCCTGGCCGAAAAGTTTTTGCGGATACGAAAGCCGTATCGGTTTTCCGCCGTCTTCGGGATCGTGGACCATCATGTCTTTTTCGAAGATGCCGGAGCATACGCGCACGAACGCGAGCGTGTCGCGGTGGCGCGGATTCATGTTGGCCTGAACTTTGAAAACGAAACCTGAAAACGTTTCGTGCATCGGCGAGATGAGTTCGTTGCCGGATTTTCGGGCGGCGGGTTCGGAGCCGAACTTCACGAAGTATTCGAGCAGATGTTGCACGCCGAAGTTGTTCATCGCGCTGCCGAAAAATACCGGCGTGATCTTCCCAGCGGCGACGGCTTCGCGGTCGAACTGTTCGCCGGCGGTGGAGAGCATTTCGATTTCTTCGTGCCACGTCTTGTAGAAATCGGGATCGAGCTTTTCCTTCAGCGCCGGATCGTCCGCGCCGCCGACGCGGAACGGCGCCTTGTGCGCGTTGTGCTCCGTTCGCTCGAAAAGAAAGACCTGCTTTTCGAGCCGGTCATATACGCCTTTGAAATCGCCGCCATTCCCAATCGGCCACGTGACCGGGAACGCGCCGATGCCGAGAACTTTTTCGAGTTCGTCAATCAGGTTGAGCGGCTCCTGCGACGGGCGGTCGAGCTTGTTGATGAAGGTGAAAATCGGGATCGAGCGCAGGCGGCAGATTTCGAAAAGTTTTTTCGTGCGCTCCTCGATGCCCTTCGCCGCGTCGATGACCATCACGACGGAATCCACGGCGGTGAGCACGCGATAGGTGTCCTCGCTGAAATCCTTGTGGCCGGGCGTATCGAGCAGGTTGATGACGCATCCGCCGTAATCGAACTGCAGCAGCGTGGACGAAATGGAAATTCCGCGCTGCCGTTCCAGCTCCATCCAGTCCGACGAGGTGGCGCGCTGGTTCTTGCGCGCGCGCACGGAGCCGGCGAGCTGGAGCGCGCCGCCATAAAGCAGGAGCTTTTCGGTCAGCGTCGTCTTGCCCGCGTCGGGATGCGAAATGATCGCGAACGTTCTACGTCGCGCAATTTCCGCCGCCAGTTTTTCCTTCGAGATGTCCATGTGAAAAGAGCGGCGCAGTGTAGGCGTCGCGGCGTGCGCGTAAAGGTTTTTGCACAGTGCGCGAATGCTGCTATTCTCCGCGCCCATGGCAAACAAACCCTCATCGCTTCTCGACACCCGCGTCATTTATTGCGGCGACAACCTCGAACAGCACAAGAAGCTCCACGACGATTGCATCGACTACACGCGCCCCCGCTGCGTCGAAGTTTGCCGCGGCTTAATCGCAATATCCAATGGCGAGAGCAGCATCGTCCCCCTTTGCACTTGGGGCAATCTGCCTCCTTGGAATTCGCGATGAAGAACCGGGCCTTGTCGTATCTGCGGACGGCGCTCGGAAGACCGGATGCGGATTTCCGACCGGGGCAGTGGGAGTGCATCGATGGCGTATTGCGCCGCCAGCGCCAGCTTGTGGTTGAGAAAACCGGCTGGGGGAAAAGCATGGTCTATTTTCTCGGCACGCGATTGCTGCGCGACGAAGGCTCTGGTTTCACGCTTTTGATTTCGCCGCTGCTGTCGCTGATGCGAAATCAAATCGCCGCCGCCGAACGCATCGGAATCCGTGCGGGAACAATCAACTCGACGAATCAGGATGAGTGGGATGCCATCGAACGGAAACTCGCGGCGGATCAGGTGGACATTCTGCTGATTTCGCCCGAGCGTCTCGCGAATGAAAGTTTTCGTGAACGGGTGCTGCAACAGGTGGCCGGGCGCATTGGATTGTTTGTGGTGGACGAGGCGCACTGCATTTCGGACTGGGGCCACGATTTCCGGCCCGACTACCGGCGTATCGTCCGCGTACTGCAAGCGATGCCGCCCAACCTGCCGGTGCTCGCGACGACAGCCACGGCGAACAATCGCGTCGTTGCGGACGTGGCGACCCAACTTGGTGCGGTGCAAATCGTGCGCGGCCCGCTGGTGCGCGAAAGTCTGTCGCTGCAAAACATCGTGATGCCGAGTCCGGCGGCACGGATGGCGTGGCTCGCGCAACAACTGCCGAAGCTTCCCGGGAGCGGCATCATCTACACCTTGACCGTCCGCGATGCAGAACGGGTGACGGACTGGCTGTGCAAGTGCGGTCTAAATGTTCGGGCCTATCATGCAGATGTCGATGCCGATGAGGGAGGCGCTGATCGCCGTATTGAACTGGAGCAGGCGCTGCTTGAAAACCGGATCAAAGCTCTTGTCTCAACCGTCGCGCTCGGCATGGGCTTCGACAAACCCGACCTTGGATTCGTGATTCATTTTCAGCGGCCCGGCTCTGTCGTTCATTATTATCAGCAGGTTGGTCGTGCAGGCCGCGCCGTGGATCACGCCTTCGGCATTTTGCTCGGCGGCGAAGAAGACAAAGACATCACGGACTATTTCATACGTTCCGCGTTTCCGGCGCAGGCACATGTCGAGCAGGTGTTGAAGGCGCTCAACGATGCACACGACGGTCTTTCAGTCCCGATGTTGCAACAAAAGATGAATCTGACGTTCGGCGACATTGAGAAGACGTTGAAACTTCTGGCCGTCGAATCACCGTCGCCGGTTGCAAAAATAAAGACGCACTGGCATGCCACACCGGTCGCGTACAAAATGGACTTGGAGAAGATTCGCAAACTTTGTGAGCTGCGACAGGCGGAACAGCAGCAGATGATCGAGTACCTGCGGACCGGCGAGTGTCTGATGCAATTTCTCGGCCGGGCCCTTGATGATCCCGATGCGAAGCCGTGCGGAAAATGCGCGAACTGTCTGGGCCAGCCTGTGGTTTCTCTCGAGTTCGATACGACGCTGGCAAACGAGGCGGCGATTTTTCTGAGGCGGAGCTATCAGCCAATTGAACCACGCAAGGCTTGGCCGCCCGATGCATTTACTGTCTATCCATTCCGAGGGAAAATCGCCGAAGACCTGGCTGCGGCACAAGGCCGCGCGCTCTCGCTTTGGGGCGATGCGGGATGGGGACAGATGGTGCGCGATGGAAAATACCACCGTGGACATTTCCCAGATGAGCTTGTTGATGGGTGCATCCAGATGCTCGGAACATGGCATCCCGATCCATCCCGGCATTGGCTGACGTGCATCCCATCGCTGACTCATCCGAATCTGGTTCCTGATTTTGCCCGGAGACTGGCGGAGAAACTTAAAATCCCATTTGTGGCCTGCATCACAAAGACGAAAGTCAACGAACAGCAAAAGCGCATGGCGAACAGTTTTCAACAGACCCATAATCTCGATGGTGTGTTCATGGTTGATGCCTCGCTGGTGCATTCGGGTCCGGTGTTGTTGATTGACGACATGGTCGATTCCCGCTGGACGTTCACCGTGGCAGCGGCATTGTTACGGCAGGCGGGATGCGGCGCAGTAATTCCGCTGGCGCTCGCGATGAATTCGCCGCGGACAGATTGAGGTTACGAAATGATGACGACCGAACAGATCAGTGACGATGCCAAGGCGATCCTGCTTTTGTGCGGACATTTTGGAGGGAAAGACGATGTCGGAGCCGCACCGCTCGACATCCGCGACTACAACGAACTTTCGGAATGGCTTGTCGGAAGAAAGTGGCGCCCTGCCGATCTTCTTTCGACGGAAGGTGCCGCCGCATTGGAAGACGCATTTTTTCCACTTGAACCGGCGCGCGTGAAAAAGCTGCTCGCGCGCGGCGCGGCGATGGCGTTTGCGTTGGAAAAATGGCTGAACAAAGGCCTGTGGGTTTTATGCCGCAGCGATAATGAGTATCCGCAGCGCGTTCGCATGCATCTGAAACGGAACGCGCCTCCCGTTCTTTTCGGCGCGGGTAATCGGGCGTTGCTCGAACAGGGCGGTTTGGCCGTGGTCGGCTCGCGAAATGTGGATCCACTTGGCGAACATTTTGCCGCATCGGTCAGCGAGCGCTGCGCGCAGCAGGGCTTCGCGATTGTGTCCGGCGGCGCGCGGGGCGTGGATTCGATTGCGATGAACTCGGCGCTCGAATCCGCCGGTAAAGTCATCGGAGTTCTCGCGGACAGCCTGCTGCGAACATCCGTTTCGGGCGCATGTCGAGACGCTTTTCGCGATGACCGGCTGGTGTTGCTTTCGCCGTACAATCCGGAGGCTGGCTTCAATGTCGGCAACGCGATGGGACGGAACAAACTCATTTATGCGCTCGCAGATTTCGCAGTTGTCGTCAGTTCTGATTTCAAGAGCGGCGGAACGTGGGCGGGCGCGGAAGAGGAATTGAAACGTGATGGTGGCCGTATGGTCTTTGTTCGTAGCGGCGAGGACGTGCCGCGCGGCAATTCCGAATTGCTCAAACTCGGAGCGAAAGCTTTTCCCGAAGAAGCGATGTTTGGCGACGTTCGTGAAGCGCTCAAGTCGCAAGGCAATGCTAATCGTGACGAAGAACCTGTTTCGGCACCGGCCTACGCCGAAATCAGTGAAAGCAAGCCGGCAATGATTCGGGAATCACCAGCAATTCCATCCATCGCGCCCTTGCCTGCGTCAATTTATGATGCCGTCAGGCCTTTGCTGTTGAACGCTCTGACTTCACCCAAGACTGCGGCGGAACTCGCCAAGGAATTGAATGTGAAAAGGCCGCAGGTGGATGAGTGGATGAAGACGGCGATTCGCACAGGCGAAGTGACCGCGATGAAAAAGCCTCTCCGTTACGTGCGCAACACCGCCCAGTATCTGTCCATCTAGTTTCCGCCAAGTCGTCGGCGGTCGCATCACCCCGGTTTGTGTTGGTGTCAGCGCAACCAGGTCGGCGGTGTGCGCGGGAGCCCGTTCGGACTTGGCGTCAATCGGCATCATTATCGAGCGCGCGTGAACTGGAGCCGTGATATGCGCCCCGCGGAAGAGGATTTTTATTTCGGCCTGTTTGTTCCGGCGGTTGAAACCGCCGGCTAATCTCCGTCGTCCCTCCGGGACTTTGGGTGCGTCCGGCCGATTCCGGCTTGATTTGCGTAAAAGGCTGATAAATCAGACGCTACATTCCAAGTGGGCGGGGCGGAACGCCAAACATTGGCTACGGAACGCCAAGCATTTGATGCGGAATGCCAAACATTGGCCACGGAATTCAAGGCACTGACCGCGATGGGCTAGCATTGACTGCGGAACGGCAAACATCGACCACGGAATTCCAAGCAGTGACCGCGATACGGGAAGCATCGGGTGCGGAGCGCCAAGCACTGGCCAAGGAACGCCAAACAAGGGCCAAGGAGCGCGCAGCAATGACCGCGCAACGTGGAGCACCAGGGGCGAAAGCAAAGCGGCGGGTGCGGCGGGCGTACATGTTGCGGCTTGACTCTGCACGATGCCTGCATATGGCGGCGCGGGGTCACGACGTCAACAGTTCCAATGATTGGAAGAATGCGCGGGCGTGGTTTCCAATGATTGGAAGTTTGCGGGCGGCGTTTCGCGATGGGGCGGAACGGCGGCTTGTCTCGCGCGGCGGGGGTGAAGTACGCTGCGAGCATGAGGGCGACTATATGCTGAGCGCGACGAATGGTGTGGTGACGAATGCGGCGGCGGCCGCGAGTACCAATGCCGTTGCGTTGGGCGGCGCGAGTCCGGCGGGCCATTCGTTCGATATGACCGATGGCGTGGAGATCGCCATCGTGCTGCTGTTGCTGCCGTTCGTTCTGCGGGGGTGCCTGAGGTTGCTGGCGCGCGATGAGGCGGATGACAGTATTCTCAAGAGTCTCATCGCCACGCTGCTGGTTTTGCTGCCCGGGGCGACGGTGGCGTCGATGGGCCTGTCTTTGCCGCAGCAGTGCGTCGCGGGCATTTTTGCGTTTCTGACGGGCTCGCTGGTGATGGGGGAGTTCTATGGGCTGAATTACAAGAAGGCGCTGCTGGTCATGCTGATCATGACGCTGGCGGGTGGGGGGCTGGTGGGTGGGGTGGGGTGGG
>CAIVKH010000259.1 GCA_903906425.1 uncultured bacterium | reverse complement strand
GCGTCACGCCAAGCACCGATTGACAGAGTTGCGTCGTAGATGTCGTAGCGTATGCAGACTGTCGGACTTAGGGGTACCATCCGGATTGAGGGCGAGGTGAAGCGCGACCGCGTCCGGTGCGAAAGATCGAAAATAGCAGAAATAATCTTATGGGCCGGCGCGCGCATGCGGCAGACCGCGAAGCACTGATGGATATGTTCGAGCATGGCGGCATGAGCGGCGCGGCGTTCGCCCGCCTGCACGGCATCCGCTAGTGCTGGGGAAAACGCCTGGCATTCGCTGGCCGAAAAACGGCTTGCGGCATTCATTCGCGACATACCGTCTTGCGCAATGCCAGGACGTCGCAAAGGTCGCCCTCGAAATGGGCAACACTCCGAGCATGATTTTCCGTCACTACCGAGAACTTGTCACGCCGCAGGAGGCTGCGGTATGGTGGAACATTTCGCCCAAACATGCGGTCAACGTAGTGCAATTTCAGGCTTCGGGCGTTGCATAATCCGACGCGAGAGATGTGAAAAAAGTTGGAGACCAGCGGGAGTGCCGACAAACGCATGGATGGATGTTCAAATTTTTGAGATGATCCATAATGCAGGAGTTGTGATCGTCGATTTAACGGGCGTCCGTCCCAACTGTTTTACCGAAATGGGATATGCATTTGGACGGGGACGCAAAGTGATAGTCACCGCAAAAGATGGAACGGCAATTCCTTTTGATACCGGCGCGTATGAAGCTACCCTGTGGAATCTTTCCAAGAGCACGTTAGACAAAATTTCCGATCTAAAGCAGTATTGGCAACGAAACATTAGCCGCCCCCCGCTTGTAGTTCCCAAAAGTATTTTATGATTGATAATACACGCGAAATTTATATTTCTGTCGATATAGAAGCCTCCGGACCTATTCCGGGCGAATACAGCATGTTATCGTTAGGTGCGTGCGTTGTCGACGATATGGGGAAATCATTCTATGTAGAATTGAAGCCGATATGCCACAATTGCATACCTGAAGCGCTTGCCGTCTCAAATCTCGATTTGAAGCAGCTTCAAAAGACCGGTGATGACCCGGCGCATGCAATGAACAACTTTGCCACTTGGATCGCGGAAGTAACGGAGGATGGCAGTCCGATATTTGTTGGGTTTAATGCGAGTTTCGATTGGGCTTTCGTCAACTGGTATTTCTATAAATTCCTAAACAGGAATCCATTTGGAATCGGCGGGATTGATATTAAGGCGTTTTTTATGGGACTATACGGAACCACATGGAATCTAACATGTTCCAGCCTATTGCCTGCGGAGTTTCAAGCGAATTCAAAGCATACTCATAATGCACTCGATGATGCTCAATCTCAGGCACAGATCTTTCAAAAGATTCATGCGGCAAGCATGCGCCGCGCTGAGCGATACCCCTGACACCAGTGATTGAGCCGTAACAAACCGTGACAAAAGACCGCTTCGATTTGCACAATTTCGTTTTTTTCGCTTCCCGAAAGATGCAGATTCATTGAGGTTTTGACATTGGGGGCGGATTCGATCCCCATCTCCCGCTCCACTTTGAAACGCCTTGAAACATCATTTAACCCCTTATTTCATTGGTCTAAACAGGATTTATGGTTTCGCGGGCGATTCGTGCGACGACTTGAAATAACTTGGGGTTTTCTGATCCAAAAACCAAACAAGCCACCAAACAATTTGAGTCCTGAAGTGTGTGCTCGTCACTGCAATGTGGGGTGATCGTGTTCGTAACGTGCAACCGCGGCCCCGGCGTGCAGGTCCGTGAGTGCCGACTCGATCTTCTCCAGCTTGGCGTTCATCGGCGTGAGTGCGTCGGCGAGATCCTCTTTCGTGACATAGGCGGCGTTGGTGCGGATCGTGGGCGTGACGGCGATGCTGCCACTACCACCGAGCAACGCCGCCACAAGAGAGCGATATGGCGGTGACTTTCCCGCCGGCCCGTGGTGCCAGTTCTGTGCGTTGCCGTGACATTATTATGGCCCTGCCCGCCCCCTGGGAACATCTCCATTTCGGCAATCTCACCAACGCCAATACTGCACCCGACAGCGATGGCGACGGATTTTCGGATAAGGCGGAGTATCTCGCCCGCACCGTTCCAAACAGCACCACCGCTTACTTTACATATCCGCAATTTCCGCCGCCCCGCCCGACGTCACAATGTACGTCATGTCTGCCACAGACAGGATCTATACGCTCCAATGGCAAATCGATCTGGTCAGCGGTCCGTGGAATGATGTGATGGGTCAAACCAATGTCCGCGTCAACGGTAGCCGCTTTGGCTGACGGATACGAATAGTCTGTCGCCGAGTTCCCGCAAAGTCAGCGTAAGGACTGTGCCGTAAGAAGAAGGAGCAATCTATCAGAAATCGGTTCAAATCCTGCCCCGTTGGAGAAATATGCAATTCCAATTGGAAGAAATCAGGGCCGCAATTTCCATCAATTGGGAATTTCCCGTTCATAATATTCCAATGATTGGAAGTGGCGCGGCAATCGAGTCGTGGCGCAGACTCTCTTGTCGGCAGTTTTCGGCGCGGCAGGCGATATTGTCAGGCGATTCGGGTGCCGGTCACAGGGTGGGAACGAAGTAGGTTGACGGGTCTTTTTGCATGTTCATGATCTCGTCGTGCGAGACCCACATGACGTGTCCGTCCATGAATGCAACATTGATGCCCCCGTGGTGCAAGACGTGCAGGGGGGTTCCATCGAAGGCCGTACCGGTTCCGCCGCCGCCAGCGCTGCCCATGGGATAGAAGCTGGCATTGTGCATGGTGCGCGGGTCTTCGTTCACGAGGAGGATTTTCTTCGACAGCTTCCTTACATGGGAAAGCGCGACGCCGTAAACCGAGGGCCCCGCCACGGCGCCGCCGACAATTTCCGGGTCATTGAGCGAGCTGTCAATGAAGGCATTCATGCTGAAGTTCACCCGCAAGGCCTCGCCCAGAATGTCGGTGCTGGGGCAGCGGTAGATGGGGTAAACGGTGCGGATCGTTTCATCAATGCCGTTCTTGCCGCTCCCGTTGCGCCGGATGGGCTGTTGCGCGACGTATGGGAAAATGGACCCGGCCTCGGCATGATGGCCGAAACTGGCCGGCGGGTTGGCCCAGTAGGCATTGTTCTCGGTGTCCGCCCTGGGTTGTCCGCCCCAGACCCAATCTTGTGGGCAGTTCCGATCGACTTCGCCGGCCCAGGGGAAGAATCCGTTGTTGTCGGGGGCGTAGTTCAGAATGCCGAGGCACAACTGGCGCATGTTGCTCATGCAGACGGCAAATCGGCCCGCCTCGCGAGCCTTGCCCAAGACGGGGAGCACCAAGGAAAGGACGATGATGATGAGGGCGACGACGGCCAGCAACTCGATGAGCGTAAATCCGTGCGCCCATCTCGCACCGGCAGACTTGCCCCCACGCATGGCCCCGCATGAATACCCTGCTGTCATCGTTGCGGCATGATGCCACCGCGGCTCCCAAGTAAACAAATCTTTTTGGCGGCTCTTCGTCTTTTGTCTGCGCGCGTCCCATCGCCCTTCATGGACAGGTCGTATCGCCAAACGCAAACGCAATGAGCGTGAAGAAAAACGAAACCGCCGGCCCCCGGTTAGATGGCCCGTGAATCGCGCAAGCCCTGCATTGTTTCGCGCTGGCGTTGCTGAACGATTTGCGGGCCTGACCGCGCCCCCTGCCATCAAGTTTCCGAAGCAACCCGCCGATGCCGCGATTCCAATGGTTGGAGTTCTCCGCGCCGAAAAGTTCCAATCATTGGAAAGCCACGCCGCGAAAATTTCCAATGAATGGAAAATTGCCTCGCGCTCTTCTCCAATCATTGGAACTTTCACCTCATGAAAACGAACCTCGTCCTCGCCACGTTTCTCGCGGCCGCCGCCGGCGCGATTGCCGCCCCTCGCGATGTCAATGACACGATGATTTTCACGATGCAGGAAATGACCGACACCGACTACGGATTGAACCTCGCGCAAAAGGCCGGCTCGGAATTTCTCATCCGCGGCTGGTTCAAGTGGAATCAGGCGCCGCGATGCGAACAGTGGCGCGCGATTCCCGAAAAGGCCCACGCGATGGGCGCGCTCTTCGGCGGCGGCATCACCTGCAGCGCTCTCTACGACGCCGAGAACGGAATCACTCGCGAGCAACTCCTCGACATGGCCACGCGCCGCCCCGACGGCGAACTCGCCGATGCGTGGGGCCAGCGCGGCATCCGCCACGGATCGCTCTCCAGCCCGGCATATCTCGACTATCTTTTCCGCTGGTGCCGCGAGCAGATCGACGCCGGCGTTGATTACCTTTTCATGGATGAAAACAATGCCGCGCTCGGCGCAAACGAAGGTTTCGACGACTATTCGCTCGCGGATTTCCGCCGCTACCTTCTCGAAATTTGTCCGCAGACTTCTGGCTGGAAACACGATGATCCGCGATGGACGAGCGAGTGGAAGATCGCTCTCACGAACCGCGCGTTCTGCCCCGACGGCACGATGGCGACTTTCGATTATCGCGGCTTCCTTCGCACGCACGGGTTGCTCGAAAATCCTCACCAGCCGAAAAATCCGCTCGATCCGCTGTGGCGAAGTTTCCGCGGCTGGCGCGATGACCGCGCGTGGAAATCGCTGACCGACCGCATCCACGCCTACGGCAAGGAACGCGGGCGCACGATTCTGATCAGCGCGAATGGTCTCGCGAAATATGTTGGTCTTCAGGTTCTCGGCGTGTGGGGCTACTGGGCCGCGAACGGAGGCCACATTGAACTTCGAGAGAACCAGATCGCATCGTGGCGCACGCAGGTCGAACGCGGACAAGTCCTGGCCGGGCGCGTACCAGTCGTCTTTTTTCACGACTGGGGCTTCGGCAATCCGCCGTTTCCGTTTCAGGCTGTACCACCGGCCGAGCGCATCGTGTGGATGCGGACGCGTGGCCCGGAGATTTTTGCAGCCGGCGGGCGATTTGCTTTTCCGGTCCTCGGCCCGTTCGGCTGCGACGCGAAACGCGACGGGACGCTCGACGCCATCGCGAAACAAGCCGCGTTTTATCGCCAGCACCGCGATCTTTTTGTGAACGCAGAATTCCTCGGCTGCGAGTCGCCGCATTCCGCCACGCCGAATCTGAGTCTCGCCGTCTCATCGCGACGCGACACGCACGACATCGTGCTGCACGTCATCAACCGCAACTTCGCGGGCGGCACGTTGCAGGCGCAGACAAACGTCATCGTGCAACTGCCACTCGATCGTGTTCCGGTAAAAGCCACCGTGGTTTCGCCGGATTTTGCGGGCGAGGAATCTTCAGTCTGTCGCATCGCCAACGAGAAACTCAATGTGACGTTCGACAAGCTCGACGCCTATTCGATCGCGATTCTGCATTTCGACGGCGCGGTTGATCTGCGCGGTCTTCGCGATCCGGCGCGCACGCCAACGACCGGGAGATGGTCGCGCCCGACGCGAAATGAATTTCGCGTACGCCCGGACGGTCTGATCGAGGATCCCGATGAGCTGAACAGTTTCATTCAGGGAAAACTTCACCAGGAAATGCGCAACCCGCCGACGTTTCTCGTCAATACGACGACTGCGGGTCGCCTGCAGGTTCATGTCCGCGCCGTTTCATCGGCTGGCGCGAAACTGGAATACCAGATCGACGGCGTGACGAAACAAACCGTTGACCTGCCCGATCTGGATCACAAGAACGATGAACACGCACCGGAATATGACAGGACCTTCACCTTCGCAATTCCCGCCGGCAAGCACCGGCTCACCGTCGACAACACTGGCCCCGACTGGGCCTCCGTCTCGTGGTTCGCATTCGAGGGTGCGTTCGCGCCGTTCGAGTGAATCTGCCACTTCCAATGATTGGAAGAATCCGATCCCGATCTTTTCCAATCATTGGAACTTCGCGATGGTCCGGCCGGCAATGACGCGGGGAACCGGCCGCGGATTTTACGGCCGCGTCCGCGAATCTTTCCGGGCTTTCGCCAGCAACTCCGCGAGCTGTTTCACGATGTCGGGTTTTTCTGCCCAGAGATTTTTCGTTTCGGACGGATCGTCTGCCAGATTGTAAAGCTGGTTTTGATTTTCGATGTTCGTCTTCATCACTTTGTTGTTTTCGCCGACGAGTTCGTCGTTTCGCTCGATGAGTTTCCAGTCGCCCTGGCGGATAGCAAAGACGCCGTTAGCGGAATCGAGAATCACGCTGTCACGCACATGCGCCTTCGTGTTGCCCTGCCACGCCGCAAGCGCATCGAAACTGTCCTCGCCGGCGTTGTCCGGAAGTTTCACGCCGAGAAGATCGGCGCACGATGCGAGAATGTCGGTGTGTCCGATGATGACATCGCTGGTCGTGCCGTGCGCGTGCTGATCGGGCCAGCGGACGATGAACGGAACGCGGAAGCCGCCTTCGTAGATGCTGTGTTTGCCGCCGCGCAAATTGCCACATACGAGATGTCCGGCCTGTCGCGCCTGCCACTGCGCGACGAGCCGTTCATTTTGCGGCAGCACGCCGCCGTTGTCGCTCGTGTATAAAATCAGCGTGTTTTCGAGGACGCCTTTTTTGCGCAGCGCCTCGACGACCCAGCCGACGTGCGCGTCGAGTTCCTGGATGAAATCGCCGTACGGGCCGCACTGGCTGGAGCCGGCGAATTCCTTCGCGGGCGTGATGTTGTTGTGCGGGATGTTCGATGCGAAATAGAGGAAGAACGGTTTTTCTTTCGGCGTGCGCTCGATGAACTCGACAGCCTTCTTCGCGATGTCGCCCGCAACGTGATCCTCTTTATATTCCGCGTCAGGACTCCACGGCTTCACCGTCGCGCGTCCGATCATTTCAACTTTGTCGCCGGGTTTGCGGCCGACGAAGCGATGATTCTCAATGAAAATCATCGGCGAGTTTCCGACGTTCGCCGCCATGCCGTAGAAATAATCGAAGCCGGCTTCGAGCGGGCCCGGCTTGATTTCTTCCTGGCTGAAATCGTAGCGAAAGCGCGGATTGTCGGCCTCGCCGAAACCGAGATGCCACTTGCCGATCGCGGCGGTCGCGTAGCCCTGCTGCTGGAAAAGTTTCGCGAGCGTCAGCCGGTCGAGTTCGAAAAGCAGGCAGCCGCCCGGCGCGTGAACGCCCGTCGGATGATGCCGCGGATTGCGCCAGACGTAGCGACCGGCCTGGATGCCGTAGCGCGTCGGCGAGCAAACCGAACCCGGCGTGTACGCCTGCGTGAAGCGCACGCCCTCGGCTGCGAGCTTGTCGATATTCGGCGTCTTGATCTTCGTCGCGCCGTAGCAGCCGACATCGCCGTAGCCGAGATCGTCGGAAAGAATCAGCACGACGTTCATCGGCGCCTTCGTCTTTTCCAATGATTGGAAATCCGCGGCGCGCAAAGTTCCAATGATTGGAAGACAACACAGTGCGGAAAGAATCAAATTTCGTTTCATCCTGATATTTTCTCCACGATCTTCCGTGTCATTCAAAACGGCCAAACATGATCCGTTCTTTGCGCGACGAATCGGAATCGCCCTGCGTGACGGTCAGCCAAACGGCGCCGTCGTGTTCGCGGAAGACCGGATACTGAAATGATCTTTCGGTTTCGAAGCGATATTTGCGTTCCCACGTCACGCCGTCGCGCGACACTTCGACGTTGAAGACGGACCGGCCGACGCCGCTGATTTTCGTCGCGTCCTGCCAGCCGAGATAATAAACGCCCTTGAAACGGTTGAAACTCGGCTTGGAACTCGCGCCGTGCGAAACGACGTCGCGGAATTCGTTGGTTGACCACGATCGGCCGTCCTTGCTTTGCGTGAAGGTGTAGTTGCGGTTGCCGCCCTCCTGTCTGCAAATTGCCAGCCAGGTTCCGTCGGGCAGCCGGTTCACCGCGGCCTCGCTCAGCTTCATCGTCTGCGGCTCGTTGAACTGACCGAGAATCTCGAAGGTGTCGAACGAATCGTTGAGCACCGCCAGTCCGTTCTGGCCGGTGATGTAATTATTCACCACGCAAAACGTGCGGCGGTCGAATTCCTTGAACGAATCAATTTGATAAAGGCCGCAATCCTTTTCTGCGCGCGTGAAACCATGCGCGGCAGCGTCGCGATAAAACGGCGCGGGCTGCATGTCGAAAACACCTTCGGCAGTTTTGATCTTCGCCTTGTGAATCTTCGTTTCGAACGCGGACTTCCCGACATCGAAATCGAGATACCACGTCTGCGCCTGGCGCTTGCCCGGCTGCTCGCTGGCGAAAAAAGAGCGCAGCGTCTTGTCATTCACGCGTAGAATTCGCGGCACGAAACACGCGCCGGCAGGCAGCGCTTCGTTCTCATATTTCTGTTCCGATGCCGCATAGCGGACGATTTTTTCCACCGCCAGCGTTTTGAGATTCACGATGGAAAGCGCATCATAAATGAACGGCCATGCCGCGGATTCGCCGGGCTGCCTGTCGTTGGCCATGTACACGACGTAGGCGCGATCACCAACGATGACGAAATCCGAATCGTGCGCTCCCTTCACCTCCGGCGCGCAGACATTCGTCAGCCCGGCCATCACCTTGTCGGCAGCTTCCTTCGCATTCCAATCGGAGGGCAAAATCTTTTCCGCGCTCATCGCGGCGATCGGCAGGGCGCAAGCGGCGAACAGCAACGGAAGATTTCGGTTCATTGTTTTGCGGCCTTTCTTTTTCGTTCCTTCGCGGGCGCACCGGGTTCCGGGCCGTCGCTGTCGGAACCGCCGGCATTGCCCCAGAGCGGCGGAACGAGCGTGGCGTTCCATGCGTCCCACTTCGATTGCAGTTCCTTCATTTTGTCCGGCATCGTGGCGGCGAGGTCCTTCGTTTCGCCGATGTCGTCGGCCAGATTGTAAAGTTTCGCCGAAGTGGCCGGCTGCCTTCGCCCGGTTTTTGTATCCGCGTTGCTGTCGTAGCGCACGAGTTTGAAATCGCCGGCGCGAATCGCCATCTGTTCACCGAAGCGCCAGTACAGCGCTTCGTGCGGCGGGCCGGATTTTTCGCCGGCCAGAAACGGCAGCAAATTCACGCCGTCGAGTTTCCACTCCGGCTTCACGTCCACGCCTGCAACAGCGAGCGCCGTGGCCGTCAGGTCGAGTTGGATCGCGGGCTGATCGAACACGCCGGGCTTCACGTGGTCCGGCCACGAAACGATGAACGGCACGCGGATGCCGCCTTCGAGCGTCGTGCGTTTCGAGCCGCGCAGTGGCGTGTTGACCGATCCATTCATCGTGGTGCCCGGCATCGTCGGGCCGCCGTTGTCGCTGATGAAAATCACGAACGTGTTTTTATCGAGGCCGGAATCGGCAAGATATTTTCGGACGCGCCCGATGTTCTCGTCCATTGCCAGCATCATCGCGTCGTAGGTGCGCCGCTGCTTGTCCTCAATGTTCGGAAACTTCGCGATCCGGTCATCCGTCGCGTGCATCGGCGTGTGGACGGCGTTGAACGCGAGATAAAGAAACCACGGCTGCGATTTGTGCCGCGCGATGAACGCGATCGCCTCGCGGCCGAACGCGTCGGTCGTGTAGTCGAGTTCCTTGACCTGTTCCTCGCCGCGCAGGATGCCCGACTTGTCGAAGTAGCTGTGCGCGCCGCCGAGAAAACCAAAGAAATCCTCGAAGCCGCGTTTCTGCGGATGCATTTCCGGCGGCGCGCCGAGATGCCACTTGCCGACGATGCCCGTCGCGTAGCCCGCGGCCCTGAGCCGGTCCGCGATGGTCGTCTCGGTCAGCGGCAGTCCGTTCTTCCCGTTCGGATTGAACTCGTGACCGAAGCGCTCCTGATAGCGTCCGGTCAGAAGCCCGGCGCGCGTCGGCGAACAATACGGCCCGCTGACATAGCCGCTGGTGAAATGAACGCCGGACTTCGCGAGCGAATCAAGATTCGGCGTCGGGATGTCCCTGCAATTATGGAAACCGACATCGCCATAGCCCATGTCATCGCCGACGATGAAGAGGATGTTGGGTTTCTGCCCGGCCGGAGCATCCGCCGCACGCAAAATGGTAAAAGACGAAACCAGCAGAGCCAGCGGAACAACAATTCGTGCATTCATGAATCGAACACGTATTCCGATTTCCCGCCCTTTTCAATCATTGGAAGTTTTCGCAGCGGAACTTTCCAATGGTTGGAAAGGCAGGACGGCCACTCCCTGCCTGCCGTGGCATCAGGCGAATCGGGCTTCGACACGTTCGCACGGCCCCAGTTTGAATGGAGGGACGCCGTCCCGCCGCCGTCTTCCAATGGGGCGGCGCGACGGTGCCCCTCCCCCGGGTCGGGTCCTGATCCCGCCGTTCAGGTCATTTCGGCAGGGGAATATATCATTTTTGCCAGGGCATGGATGATTTGTGCCAGCTCGCGGATCGTCCGCGAGGATGCTTTTTCCATACATGAACGTTCATGGGTCATTTTTTCAGGATCATGGATGATCCATGATCCTGATTCTTCCGGCCATGATCATGAGAAAATGATTCATTCCCCTGGCGAATATATTGCCCACAAGGGGACCATGATGCGGGGCGGGGATTTGATTTCGAGAGCAAGTGAAACGGTGAAACAAACAATCAGAGAAAGAGATGGCGAATATCGGCAGCAGCAATGATCCGACCGGCGGCGGCGAGTATCCCATCGCGGCGCGGAGTGTCGAAGCCTCTTGACCCGGGAGGCGGGGCATCTTGCCCCGCGCTTAAGGAAAAACCGGAGCAAGATGCTCCGGCTCCATAAAGACGGGATCGTGAAAAATCACTTCGCCGGCGCGTTGCCCGCGTTGAGGAACTCTTCTCTGCTCAAGACGCCATCGCCATTGCTGTCGAATTTCAGGAACCGTTTCGGCGCCTCGTTGGGATCGGGCTGGTTCGCGAGGAATTCTTCGCGCGTGAGTTTGCCGTCGTGATTTTTGTCGCGGCTCTCGAACATCGCGGCGCGGTCCTGTCTCGGCCTTGCTGCGGCTGGTCTCCCGGCATCCCTGGCCGGGTGGATCTGCGGCTTTGCCTCCGGCTGCTTCGCGAGAATCGCACGGAGCTGCGCGACGATTTCGGGGTTTTCTTTCGCGAGATTTTTCGTTTCGTCGGGATCGGTCTGATAATCGTACAGCTCGATGTCCGCAGTTTCCGGCGCATCGCCGGGCTTCTTCCATTCGACCATCCGGTAACGCGCTGTGCGAACCGCGCGGCCGAGCAGTTCGCCGCGGCCTTTCACGTTGCGCGGGAAAACGTGAATCACCGAGTCCTTCGTCTTCGCGTTCGCCGGATCGCGCAGCGCTGCGGTGAAACTTGCGCCGTCGAGTCCGGCGGGAATCGGAAGGCCCGCGAGTTCGCACAGCGTCGGATATAAATCCACGCTCTCGAACATTGCCTTAGTTCGCGATCCGTTCTTCATGCCGGGCGCGGAGACCAGAAACGGAATATGGCCGGCCTGCTCATAGTTCGTGTGCTTGCACCACATGCCGTGGTCGCCGAGATGCCAGCCGTGATCGCCCCACAGAATCACGATCGTGTTTTTCGCGAGGCCGAGCTTGTCGAATTCATCGAGCACCTTGCCGAGTTGCGCATCCATGTAGCTGACGGCCGCGTGGTATCCGTGAATCAGCAGCCGCTGCTTGTCGGGATCGAGCGGGCCGACCTCGGGAATGTCGCTGTACTGCCGCAACTCGCCCCACGTCGTGGGCGCATATTCCGGCGCGCCCTCCGGCGGCTTCTGCAGTTTCGCCAGCTCGAATTGCTCGCGCTTGTAGAGGTCCCAGTACTTCTTCGGCGCGACAAACGGCAGATGCGGCTTGAGAAAACCGACTGCGATGAAGAACGGCTGCTCCGGCTTTGCCGCGGCCGCGCGCAATCGCGCGACCGCCTCGTCCGCGATCATTCCATCGCCGTATGAATTGTCGGGAACATCGGCACACTCGACGGGCGCGCCGCGCGGCAGCTTTGAGGGATCGGCATTCGCCGCGCGGGCCTCCTCGCGCGTCAGCGTGGGCGGCCGGTTCTCAGGCAGAACATAACCGCCGAACCCGCTCGAGTTCGGACTCCAATGCGGAACGCTCCACGACGCGTCGTCCTCGTGATTGCCGTGACCGACGTGGAAAATCTTTCCCATCGCCTCCGTGCGCCAGCCGTTGTTCTTGAAATATTGCGGCAGCGTCACCGCGTCGGGCCGCGACTTGCGGAAGTTGGTTCCGAGATCGTAAATGCCGAGCGTCTGCGAGCGCAGCCCCGTGAGCAGCGCGTTGCGCGACGGCGCGCACACCGCTTGGTTGCAAAACGCCAGATCGAACTGCACCCCGCGCGCCGCGAGCCGGTCCACATTCGGCGACTTGACGTTCTTGTCGCCGTAGCAGCCGAGGATCGGCTTCAGATCGTCCACGCAAATGAGCAGTACGTTGGGTTTCGCCGCGCCGGGCTTTTCCAATGATTGGAGATCTGCGGCGCGCAAGTTTCCAATGATTGGAACCACAGCTGCGAGAAGGAACAGATGAGAAGTTTTCATGATGCGCCAATCGTGTGTTGTTTCAGCCGGTCATTTTCTTTTCGAGGGACTTTGAACTTTGAGCGATGTGTTTTCGCCGGTCGCCTTGTTCACAAGCACGCGCAGCCGCGCGTCGGCCGAAATGATTTTGCCTTGCGACACATCAGCCTCGCGAAAAACCGCCATCAGGATTTCCTTCTCCCTGGTGCGCGCGAAATCGTAGATGACGTAAATGCGGCCGTCGCCAGCCTGCACGCCGTCGGGATACGACACGCCGTTCCGCTCATCGAGAAGCAGCCCGCCTTCCCAGGTCATGCCGTCGTCGTCGGAAAGATAAGCCGTCAGATGCGAGCGGGCTTTGTGCTCAGCCGGCGGATTATGGCGCACGAGCAGAAGGTTTCCGCTGGCGAGCCGGCGAATGAAGAAGCGCG
>CAIVKH010000258.1 GCA_903906425.1 uncultured bacterium | reverse complement strand
CGGCGGCGCGCGCGTCGTCGTGGTCTCGCGGAGCAACTTCGAAACCATCGTGCGCGAAAATCCCGCCATCGTGCTCTCGCTGCTGCGCGAAATGGGCCGCCGGCTCAAGACGACGACCGACGCGCTGGCCGAAAAAACAAACGCCCCGGCGGCCTGACCGGACTTTCCAATCATTGGAAAAAGCGGCCGGGCAAAGTTCCAATCATTGGAAATCCGGGGTGGGGTGGGGCGGCCCGGTGGAAGCTATTTTCGGATATCTTATTTTTTTTCATAAGATTTTCCGATTTGCTGGCAATAACTATTATGAGGCCCCGCCAGGTTCGAGGCGTGGGTTATGGGGATCAGGAGGCGGGATGTGGCCGGGGCCTCACTTTTTTATAGCCGCCAGGACAAGGAGGGGCGGTTTCTTCCCGCCGCTACTCCCATTTCACGATGCGCGGCTCGGCGCCGCGCTTGAGCGTGATGTGGCCGTCGAACTTCGGGTCCTCGGCCGCGAAGTCTTCGCGGCGGTGCGCGCCGCGGGATTCTTCGCGATGCAGCGCGCCGCGCATGGTGAGCGTGCAGACGCGCAGCATCTTTCGCAGCGGGCGGCCGGCCCATTTGTCCATCAGTTCAGAATATTCGTGCCGCATTTTTTCCATCTCGGCCAGCGCGCGGCGGAGGCCGGGGCCGTTGCGGAGAATCCCGGCGTTGTCGGTCATCGAGCGCGATAGCTGGAGGCGCAGGCGCGTGAGCAGCGCGGGATCAATCGGCGATGAATTGCGCACGGGAATGTCCGCGCGGATGTCCTCGGGACTCGGCGGGTCTTTGTCCACGGTGAGCGCGCCATCCACGGCGCGCTTCGAAAAGACGAGGCATTCGAGAAGCGAGTTGCTCGCGAGCCGGTTCGCGCCGTGGACGCCGGTGCAGGCGCATTCGCCGCAGGCGAAAAGTCCGTACAGGCTGCTGCCGGCCATCCGCCCGGTGACGATGCCGCCCATCCAGAAATGCGCGGCGGGCGCGACGGGAATCAGATCCTTGGTGATGTCAATTTTGTGCTCCATGCACGCGGCATAAATGTTGGCGAAACGTTTTTTGATGTGCTCACCGTTGAGGTGCGCCATCGAAAGATAAACGAATTCGCTGCCGCTCTTCTGCATTTCCTTGAAGATCGAAGCGGCCACCAGATCGCGCGGGGCCAGTTCGGCGCGCGGATCATATTCCGGCATGAACCGGCGGCCGTTGCGGTCGAAGAGCTGGCCGCCTTCGCCGCGCAGCGCCTCGCTGATTAAAAACGTCGCGCCGCTGAGCGTGAAAAGCGCCGTCGGATGAAACTGGACGAATTCCATGTCGCAAACTTCCGCGCCGGCGCGGTACGCGAGCGCGATGCCATCGCCGGTGGAGGTCGGCGGATTCGTGCTGCGAAGATAAACGCCGGCCGCGCCGCCGGTGGCCATGATCGTGGCGCGCGCGGTGAAAAGCCACGGCTGCTTTTCATCTTCGCTGAACGCCATCGCGCCGACGCAGCGGCTGTCGCTGACGACCAGCTCCGCAACAATCGTGTCTTCGAAAACCGTGATGTTTTTGTTGGCGAGAACGTGATGCAAAAGAAATTTTACGACGCCTTCGCCGGTCGCGCTGCCGCCCGCGTGCAAAATTCTTCGCCGGCTGTGACCGCCTTCGAGACCGAGCGCGAGTCCGTCGGGGCCGGTGTCGAACGGCATTCCCATTTCGATCAAATCGCGCACGCGCTGGACGCCTTCGCCGACGAGAATTTCGACGGCGGCCTTCCGGCAAAGTCCGCGGCCCGCAGTGATCGTGTCGTCGAAATGTGCGTAGGCGGAATCCTCCGGATCAATCGCCGCGGCGATGCCGCCCTGGGCCCAATACGAACTGCTTTCGACAAGCGACGATTTGGTGAGCAGCCCGACCTTGCCGTGTTTTGCCGCGCAGAACGCGGCATACAAACCCGCGAGGCCGCTGCCGATGACCAGATAATCGAAACGATAGTGAACGAGATTTTTCACGGCCGTGCCTTGATCGCGCCGGCGAAGGCTTTCGCGAAGACGGGCAGGTCGCGCGGGGTGCGGGAGCTGATCAGATTTCCGTCAACGACGAGCGGTTCATCGCTCCAGATCGCGCCGGCATTTTGCATGTCGTCTTTGATGCCGACGGTACTGGTGGCGCGGCGGCCTTTCAAAAGTCCGGCGGAAATCAAAACCCATCCGGCGTGGCAGATGAAGGCGACGGGCTTTTTCGCGGCGTCGAATTCGCGGACGATTTGCAAAACGACCGGATCGCGGCGGAGCCTGTCGGGCGCGAAGCCGCCGGGGATGAGCAGCGCGGCGTAGTCCGACGAGCGGATTTCGCTGAAGGCGGCCTCGCTTTTGCAGGGGTAGCCGTGCTTGCCGCGGTAGATCGTGTCGGCTTCCGGGCCCACGACGGTGACGTGAAAACCTTCTTCCTCGAGGCGCAGCTTCGGATACCAGAGTTCGAGGTCTTCGTAGATGTCGTCAACGAATGCAAGAATGCGCTTCATGGTCCGAATGTATTCACGCAGCGCACCGCGCGCAAGCTGCGCGAACGGTGGCTTCCAATGATTGGAAATTGCGGAGGCGCGTTTTTCCAATCATTGGAAACTTGTAACCTTCGGGCGAAATCCCGTTTGTTTGTTCCATGGAAAGTTCGAGGAAAAAGAAAATGCTGATCGCGGTGGCGGCCTTCGTTGTTTTGGTGGGCGGCGCGGATTTTACGTACGACCGCGTCGTCCACGCGCGGCACGATCGCTGGGAACGGACCGTGGTGAAGCGGCACGCGGACGGGCTTCGCGTCGGCTACGAGGATTTTTCGTGCGGCACCGGTCGCGTCGTGCTGCTGATGATTCACGGGTTTGCGGCCGGGCCGGTCACGTTCGGGCGGATGGCGCCGGAGCTGGCGAAGCGCGGGTTCGCGTGCCACGCGATGCGGCTGCCGGGATTTGGGCGGCCGATGGAGGAATATAAAAAGGCGACGCGCGAGCAGTGGCAGGCCGCGATTCGCGACGAGATTTCGAGCCTGCGAAAAGACCACGATCAGGTCTGGCTCGTCGGCCATTCGATGGGCGGAACGCTGGCGACGCTGGCAGCGCTCGATCCCTCGAACAAGGTTGACGGGCTGGTTTTGCTCGCGCCGCTGATCGAGGTTAATTCGAAACGCAGCCCGGCTTTTTCGCCGCGGACGTGGTTCAAAATCACGGACCACATCGTGATTTTCACGGACATCACGCAGATGGCGTTTCCGGTGGATGTCCACGATCCGGAGGTGCGCGCGAACGTCGTTCGCGACGAATTCGTGCCGCGCAGCGTCTATCGTCAACTGTTTTCGCTGACTGATTCGGTCGCGGGGCGCGCTTCTGGCTTGCGCGTGCCGGTCTTTCTGGCGTACGCAGAAAGTGACTTGGTGGCGAATCCACAGGCGGCCTGTAAATTTGTTGAGGCCGCGACCAACGCGCCGCGGAGTGAAATCATTTGTCAGGCAAATTCAGGACATGTTGTGACATGGGATTACGGATGGGAGCTGACCGTTGAAAAAGTCGCTGCATTCATCAACCATCCCTGAAACCGGCGAGACGAAGCTCAACCCGTCGTTTTCGTGGCTCAATGCCACGCAGTTTTTCGGCGCGCTGAACGACAACGTCTTCAAGCTGCTCTGCATTTTCTTCGGCATCCACCTGCTCGGCCAGGCGCACAAGAGCGACATCGTTTCCACCGGCGGCATCGTTTTCACGATTCCATTTCTGCTGTTCCTCCCGGCGGCGGGCGTGTTGGCTGACCGCTTCAGCAAGTCGCGAATCACGGTGCTGATGAAGATCCTGGAAATCGGGATCATGGCGCTGGCGGCGACTGTGTTTTTCTTCGGCGCGCAGCACTGGGCGATTTATGCGACCTACAGCGTCCTGTTCCTGCTCGGCACGCAGGCCGCGTTTTTCAGCCCGTCGAAATATGGACTGATTCCGGAACTGGTGGGGCGTGAACAACTGTCGAAGGCGAACGGCTGGATCGAGGCGGCGACGTTCGTCGCGATCATCTGCGGCAGCGTGCTCGGACCGTATTTGACCGACTCGCTGGACCACCAGTTCGGTTATTGCGCCATCGTCTGCGTCGCGGTCGCGATTGCCGGGACGATCACGAGCATGAAGATCGAGCACACTCCAGCGCTCGGCACAAAGGCGAAAATCTCGCCGATCTCCGCGGTGAATGTCTGGCGCACGATGCGCGACATCTGGAGCGACAAACATCTTGTCCTCGCGATTTTCGGCGCGGCCTATTTTTTGTTCGTCGGCGGCTTCCTCCAGTTGAACGTCATTCCCTACGGCATGGCGCACATGATCAACCCGGTCACGCTCGATTATCTGTCTGACACGCAGGCCGGCTATCAGTTCCTGCCCGCCGCGCTCGGCATCGGCATCGGCTCGGTCTGGGCGGCGCGGCTTTCCGGCCGCAACATCGAATTTGGAACCGTGCCGCTCGGAGCATTCGGCCTGGCCATTTTCACAATGCTGATGGGGCTGATGTTCGGCGATATCGGGAAACACGAAATCAGCATGACCGGGGAAAATCAGGCCGATGTCGTCCTGCTGAATTCGAAATCCGGCATCGGGACTCACGGGTTCCCGACGGCCATGACGAATATATTTCAGGTGACCGAGAACGACGGGACGATCAAGACCACCAGGCAGGTCGTGGCGGTCAGCAACGGAGAAATTCCCTGGCTGGCCGATGGCGGGTTCGAGTCGGGTCGTTTCTCAACGAACAACTGGCAGTCCTTCAATTCGAATGCGGTGATCGTCTCGACCAATCCTCACAAGGGATCGGGAACGCGCAGCGTCAAGCTGATGGGCGCGGCCGATGGGCCGATGATTTTCTCGCACAGCCTTGGAGCGCGCCGCGCCCAGACATGGTGGCTCAGCGGCTGGATGATGACGCCGACAAACGCCGCGATTTCGCCGACCAATCGCATCGAGGCGCGCATCGAATTTTATGATGCAGGTTCGCGCCTCCTGAAGACGCACTACGCGCCGTTCGTGACCAACTCAATGCCAACGCCCGGCGACTATGTTCCGTTCCACATCACGTCTGTGGCGCCGCTGCATGCGCGTTCCGTCCGCGCGAGCTTTCGTTATGTCCAGCAAAACGGCGAACCTGGCGCGGTCTTTGTTGACGATGTGACACTGACGCAGATGGGGCAGTCGGCCGGTTATGCCCTCTCCCTGGCGTGGGTGCTATTCCTGATTTTTATGACCGGCGTAGGCGCTGGACTCTTCGTCGTGCCGCTCCAGTCGTTCATCCAGATGCGCGCGCCGCACGGCAAATTGGGCGAGGTCTGGGCCGCCAAGGCGTTCATGGAATGGATCGGTGTTCTCATCGCGTCGGGCCTGATCTGGTTCCTGGAAAGCTTCCTGAAATTCTCGCCGGCGCGCTCGTTCTTTGTCGTCGGTGCGCTGACGCTGGTGATGACGGGCGTCACGCTCAAGGTCCTGCCGGACTTTTTCGTCCGCTTCATGGTCATGTGCATCACGCGGACGATCTACCGGATTCGCGAAATCGGCGTCGAGAATCTGCCCAGCGAAGGTCCGGCCCTGCTCGTCGCCAACCACGTTTCCCGGATGGACGCGTTGCAGATCCTCGCCGTCCAGCAGCGGCGGATCCGGTTCCTGATGGAGCGCTCAATCTACGAACGCTCACGGTTTAGGCCGCTGTTCAAGCTGATGGGCGTCATTCCGATTTCGGACAACGATTCTCCGAAGAAGATCATCGAGGCGCTTCACGCCGCGCGGGCCGCGCTGGACAACGGTTTCATGGTTTGCATCTTCGCCGAGGGCCGGCTGACGCGGTCGGGCAACATGTTCGAGTTTCGCCACGGCTTCGAACGGATTTTACGCGGCAGCAACTACCCGGTCATCCCGGTTTACATCGGCGGAACGTGGGGCAGCATCTTCAGCCACTACTACGATCCGAATCAGGCGAAGGTTCCGCTCCGCGTTCCGTATCCGGCCACGATCATTTTCGGCAAGCCGATGCCTGCGACGGCGACCGCGCCAGAAATCCGGCAGTGCGTGATGGAGTTGTCGTCGGAGTATTTCGAGGACCGCAAGCCGATGCACCGCTCGCTAGCGCGCGAGTGGATCGGCGTCGCGCGCAAAAACTGGAGCGTCCACGCGATGAGCGACACGACGGGCCGGCGGCTGACCTATGGCGAGTCGCTGACGGCGTCCGTCGCGCTCGCCCGCGTGATCGGGCGGATGACCGCGGGCCAGAAGAATGTCGGCGTGCTATTGCCGACGACGTGCGGCTGCGCGCTGGTGAATCTTGCGCTGGCCATCCTCCACAAAACTTCCGTGAACCTGAATTTCACCGCGTCGAAGGAAGCGTTCGATTCCGCGATCAAACAATCGGAAATCAAAACGATCATTTCGTCCGGCGCGTTCCTCGAAAAAATGCCGGAGCTGGCCGGCCTGCCCGGCCTCGTGAAGATCGAAGAGATCACGAAACAAATTGGCGGCGGCGCGAAGCTGTCGGCCTTCCTGTTCGCAAAATTCGCGCCGATGCCGCTGATCGCGAATGACCGCAAGTGCAATGCGGACGACCTGGCGACGATTATCTTCTCGTCGGGCACGACGGGCGAGCCGAAGGGCGTGATGCTCACGCAGCACAACATCATCTCGAACGTCGAGGCGCTGCGGATGGTTTTCCGTCCGCGTCAGGGCTACAACATCGCCGCGACGCTGCCGCTCTTCCATTCGTTCGGCTACACGGCCGGCGTCTGGTTTCCGCTGCTGTGCGGCATGGCCGCGAGCTATCACGTCAGTCCGCTCGACGGCGGCAAGATCGCTGAGATGGTCCGCGAAAACAAATGCATGGCACTTTTCTCGACGCCCTCGTTCCTGCTCGCGTATCTCCGCAAGGCGAAACCGGAAGATTTCAAATCGCTGCTTTACGTCATCACCGGCGCGGAAAAATTGAAGCCGCGGATCGCCGAGGCCTTCACCGAACGCTTCGGCATCACGCCGCTCGAAGGCTACGGCACGACCGAGCTTTCGCCCGTCGCCGCGCTGAGTTTGCCGCACGTCGAGTCCGACGGAATCCGCCAGCCCGGCCACAAACCCGGCAGCGTCGGCCAGCCCGTGCCCGGCGTGTCGGTTCGCATCGTCGATCCCGACACCAACGAGATTCTTCCGCCGAACAAACCCGGCCTGCTGCTCATCAAAGGCCCGAACGTCATGCTCGGCTATCTCGGCAAGCCGCAGCTCACCGCCGAGGTGATTCAGGACGGCTGGTATCGCACCGGCGACATCGCGCAAATTGACGAGGAAGGTTTTGTCTTCATCACCGACCGCCTCGCGCGCTTCAGCAAAATCGCCGGCGAGATGGTCCCGCACGGCGCCATCGAGGACGAATATCTGCGCGGCCTCGGCAAGCACGAGCCGGTGCTGGCCGTCGCCTCCGTGCCCGACGAGAAGAAGGGCGAGCGGCTCGTCGTGATGTACACCGACGCCGCGGGCGACCCGGAAAAACTGCGCGAGATCATCGAAAAGAGTCCGATTCCGAATTTGTGGAAGCCGGCGAAAAATTCGTATTACAAGATCGACGCACTGCCGATGACCGGCACCGGCAAGCTCGATGTGAAAACGCTGCACAAGCTGGCGCGGGCCGCCGCCGAAAAACCGGTGCCGCCGCAAGCGTGATTTCCAATGATTGGAAATTTCCGCCCCCGCCTGTTCCAATCATTGGAAGTTTGCGCGCCGTTCTCCGCGGGGGCGGCCGGGCGGCCGCGGGAAATTCGCGTTGTTGACGAAGCATTGGCGGAGGCCTAGGTTGCGGCCCCCATGAACGACCCCTATGAAAGCGGCGAGGAAGATGCGCTGGCGCTGAATCCTGCGGAAGGCGAAAAAGCGCGGCGCTTTCTGGCGCGCGTGTCGAATTTGTGGGGCACGCCGCGGCGGTTTTTTCTGACGAAGCTGCGGCCGGACTATGTCGAGCGCAGCCTGGCGATGCGGCGCGGCGAGTGTAACCGCTGCGGTCTGTGCTGCCAGCTCGTGGTCAAGTGCGTTTTTCTTCGCTACGAGAACGGCCTGGCCTCCTGCGCGTGCTACGGCAAGCACCCGCCGAACTGTTCGAAATTCCCGATCAACCAGTCCGACATTGATGACGTGAACGCCATTGCGCCGCATTCGCCGTGCAGCTATTCGTTCGCGCCGTCCAGCTCGTCAAAATCCTGAGCCGGGCATCAGGGCCATTGCGAAAGAAATCGCGCGAGATTTTTTCTCGTGCGGGTAATAGTCGACAAATGTTTCACTAGGGGGCATGTGTGGGTGGAACCTAAATTTGGAAAAAAACATGAATCAACCGCAGACCTCCGACCAGCCCGCCGTGGAAAATGATGCAGAACAAGCCGAGGCGCTTCGCTCGGCGTTCAAGACCATCACCGAAGAACTCGCGAAGTTCATCGTCGGCCAGGATGAAGTCATCGAACAGTTGATGATCGCGATTCTCGCGCGCGGCCACTGCCTGCTCGAAGGCGTGCCCGGCCTCGCGAAAACCGCCATCGTCCGCAACCTTTCGCATGTGATGGATCTTTCGTTCCATCGCATCCAGTTCACGCCCGACCT
>CAIVKH010000257.1 GCA_903906425.1 uncultured bacterium | reverse complement strand
CGGCTGGCTATTAGATGTGGTGCTGTAAAGAGTTTCATCCTAGAACCGTAAGTTGAGCCCCACTTTGGCCATCAACAGCGGCTTCAAGCACGGAACTTTTTCCTTCACACCCGGCACCAGGCATAGTCCACCCGTTCCGCACATTGGCGCGGCGTCTCGTCCACCTGATTTGAGGCGTTCTGCGGTCAACCCAGCGTCGGCACCGACATCGGCGCCAGTTCGCGAATGGTCATTTCCGCTTCGGGTGGCACTTTGAGCACTTTTCCTCGCAACCAGGCGTAGAAAGCCACCGAGAGATGGACGGCCCAAACCATCGAACGGGTCAACTGCCCCGCAATCGACACAATTCGTGAAAACACCATGTGAATCCTGTCGAATGCGCGCTTCACATGGTCTGCATTTTCATGATGCGAACAGAAGCGTAGCACCTTTTTCCCACCATGCGTGACCACCATGGCGATCAGATGCAACAATTCGGGGCGTGAGGTGATCGCCTCCATGTGCTCAGCGGGTTCGGCGATCCTTACAAACACATTCCACCAGTTGCAGACCAGCGCCGTCAGGCGAGCCATGACCTGGCACCGCTTCAAATCCGTCGTCGTGAACCCGCTCAAGCCCCACTGGTTTTTCAATTCATCCAGGACATTCTCGCAATCGGCGCGTTCCGCGTAGAGTTTGGGCACAGAGTCCAAAACATGGTCGGCGCTGCACACCACGGCGGCGTATTCCATTTCCTGTTGCGGATCACATGACATGGGGTGCGAAAACCAGTCCGGTTCGTGACGCGGACGTATGGCCTTTGTGGAAATCGGGCGACGCATCACAACGATACGACGTTCGCGGCTCCACCCCATGAGTTTCAGCCGCGTCTCAATGACTTCCCACCCTCCGGGCACCGATTGCCAACTCGAGTTCTGGCATGCTGCCAGTTTGATGATCAACTTCTGGACTTTCTTGCTCATCTTGATTTTGAAAAGGTATGCCAGTTCACGCGCTTCGCATGCACAAAGATAACCCTCGTTGCCGAATCCAATATCGCCCCGTATCAGCGCCGGTTTGCAGGTCGACGGCAACGAGTCAACCCAAGCCCATGTTTTGTCCGCCATGTACCGTGCGCCATGCGCTTTGCCTCCCTGCACATCCATCGACACCAGCATCCGTAGTCCGCCGATAAAGCCCACATGCAGTGACTGACTCGGCCGTCCGGGGCGTGTCGGGTTGTAGCCAACCTCGGCTCCTTCTTGGCGTCCGAAAACAAGTTTGACCGAGGTGTCCAAATCTAAAATATACCGTTCGGTCAGCAGTGGCAGTACCGCCGTGCGTTCCTGCGCCGTCAACCACTGATCCCAGGCCTTCCAATCGGCGCGCGTCCCTTTACGAATGCCACGTCGCACACTATCTTCCGATACAAAGCCACCCGCGATTCCCAATGTCTCGGCACACACCTTATCGCCGTGAATGTGCGAGATGTGGGCATATCGTCGTGCGCCGTTGAGAATCGAGCACACGACCGTCCCCATGACGCGCCGTTTACCGGGCGCATTGTTGCTGCTGTAGTCCAGCGGACATCCGGCGACCAATTCATCAAACAATCCATTGGCATGCAAAAAATGTCCGAAAAAGGCCATCCCGCCCAATGGTGTTGCTCGAGAACAATCCGTCCACTCGACACCATAGGACGTCATTTCGCTGGGTCGCAAAAGGTTTTCGAATTGTCGGATTGTCGGCGCTGTGTCAATCTTGTCTGTGTCCGCGATCATGGTGTGCATAAGGCCCCTT
>CAIVKH010000256.1 GCA_903906425.1 uncultured bacterium | reverse complement strand
GTTATTGGGCGCGGGCGGTGGTTGTTCTTGCATGGCATTCGCGTCGGTCAGGATCGTGACGAGATCTTCCTTGGGGCTGTTCATGGTATTCTCCGTGGCGGAGCGAGGTAGAGAAGGCGCTGATATTTTCCTTTTTCCGCGCGCAGGTGGCCCGGGAGTCTCGACATGCGTCCTTCATTCTTCGCACTGGCATCGAAGCCGAGCGGAGAAAGGAGGCGCGGAAATATGTCCTGTTCGACTTCACGTTCCCACTGTTCACGGCTGTCACACTTGGCGCGTAACCAGCCATGCAACGACTTGTTGCCGCTGTCGATGATCGCGGCAACGTCCGCCTTGCGCGCCAGCGCAAACCAGAATTCGAATTGATGATCGCGGCTCAGCGAATCGTGTTCGATGACGATATGGCGATATGCCGAAACGCATGAATCGGCGCGCAGGCTGGGCCGGTTCATTTTCGTCATGCCCGTTTGTCCGGTGAGCGGATTCGCCATGATATGCGGAGCAGTTGCACCGCCATTGTCGAAGTGAAGGAGCCACTGCTCGCGACTGCGTATTGTCTCGCCGATGATGCCGGGTGCATCGGTGTCGCCGATAAAAACAAGTTCGCCATGCTCATAGACGGTTTCCAAAAGCAGCGCGGTATCGTGGCGCGGTTCGCTGGGTAATTTAATGGGTGAAAGTTCGCACAAGTCGGGTTCGCCGGCTCCATCCGCGAGCCGGCAGACTTTTTCGATGGCGTCCGGGACGACGGCGGGACGTGGTTTGCTTGGGAATGAAGTGGTGGCTGGAACGGGCTGTTTGTACGCCGCTTCGACGGCGTCCTTGACTTCGTTGAATGTGAGGATTCTGCCACCAGCGGGAACATGTTCGTAGATCTCGCGCGCCGCCTGCGCGTTTTGTATTCCGGCTTCTGTGGCGCATCGGGCGACGTGGAAAAGATATGAATGACAGGATCGTCCTTCGCCGGGGGCCGGGATATTTTTCAGGGCCGTTTGATATTTCTCGGTGCGCGCTTTCGCGATCAGGGAGTTGATCAGTTTGCTGGCATCATCGGCACTCTTTGGTTCGTCAGGATTGCCGTAAAGCTTGGTGATGGCTCTTCGCTGGTTTGGGGTTGGCGGGATTTGAATTGCGGCGCGTACGTTCATAGCGCATGTCCTCATCCCGCGAGCTGGTGCAGTTCTGACACGCGATAACGGGTCGCGCCAAGGACCTTGACCGGGTGAAGTTTTCCTGCTGCGACCAGACGGCGAATCGTGAATCGAGACATCGAAATCATCCGCGCGGCCTCGGCCTGCGAGACGAGGAATTTCAGACGTTCGAACTCGTCGCCGGACAAAACTTGGGCGGCAGCGGAGAGAGCGGCATCCCGTTTTTTTCGTGGCGCGTTCAAAAGCCGCTTCAAGAATCCGTCAACGGATGGTGAGGCATTCATGACGCGCCTTCCGGGTGAAACAATTCACTGACGCTGCAGCCGAGAACACGCGCCAGCGCCGCCGCCTGTTCGGGCGTCGGGTTTTTCCTTTCGGTGATAAATTGCGTGATGTTGTGTTCCGACAACCGTCTGTCGGAGCACAAATGTTTGTTGGCGGCAGCCGCAAGCGGCTGATGCTTCAACTCGGCCTCGATGATCGCAATTTTGAACTGTTTTCTCATATCGTCCTCGCAAAAGATTTCTTCTGGCAACGCGAATGAGTGAACCACATGTGGGCATATCGTTTCCGGTGCGCTTTCCACGGATGGACAAAAAAAGGCCGGATTCATTGGGAATCCGGCCTCGTGAAAAAGTTGGAAACGCAATCTTAGTGTTTGGTTTCCTTGCCGCCTTTTCCGGTTTTATTTTCGGCGTAGTTCAAAACGGTCTTGTAGGAAATCGGCACATGGAATTTATCTTGCGCATATATGGCGGCTAGTTCAGCGGCGCGTTTCTTTGTATGCGGAGTCTTGCGCAGTCGTTTGTACTCGCGAACAACGTCGCGTCGATCTTCTGGCTTTCGGATGGCGACTGACGCGGCCCCGCCGCGTTTGCCCGTTCCTTTTTTTCGGGATTGTTTCGTCGTGATGGCGGCGACGATCTTTTTCGCCTCTCTTGCGACGGTGGACTTGATCGTGGATTCCATTGTCGCGGCCAGTGCGTCTGGCATCGTCGCGGATACCGGACCATTGCTAGGAAGCCGATTCTTTTCCTCCGATGTGAGCGGGCGGCGGTAAAGCCGACACGAAAAAACAGCG
>CAIVKH010000255.1 GCA_903906425.1 uncultured bacterium | reverse complement strand
TCGTGAATGGTTTTGAACCCACATCCTTTTGGCCGTCGAACTCTCCCTTTTCCGACTCCGTGGTGGACGGCCCTTCGCCGTAAACCTTCCAAGGCCGCGTGGCGTAGATCGCCCTTCCATTCACCTGCAACCAGGCGCCGATCTCGCGGACGATTCGAAGCTCGTCGGAGTCAGGCTGCCCGTCGCGCTGCAGCGGCACGTTCAGCATGAGATTGCCGTTCTTGCTGACAATGTCGGCTAGCATGCGAATGACCGACGCGGCGGACTTGTATCGATGGCTGGTGAAAATGTTACGGTCGTAATGCCACTCGCCAATGCACGTGTCCGTTTGCCAGGGTTGGAGCATGATTCCCTCTGCCTTGCCACGCTCAAAGTCCCACACTAGCGCCTGGCGCTGCATCTCATTGAGCAGTTTGCCGGTTACCACGGCTTCGGTTCGGCCGTGATTATCTAACCGCGAGTTGTAGGCATGTGCCGCGAGTTTCAGCCCCACTTCATCCGTGACCCCGACGAAGGGAAACACCGTGTCATCGAAATAGATCTCGTCGGGCCGATAGTCATCCCAGAGCTGTTTTGTCCGCTTGAAGAACTTCTCCATGTAGGCTGCGTCGGGTACGCTGCTGCCTTTGCGTGCGTCCCAGGACCATTCCAGGGTTGTTCCCGGCTTGTGATTCTGGGCATAGAGATCCTGCGGATCCAAGCCCTCCCACCATTGCCCTTTCCCGTCGGCCTTGGTCAGTTTGCCATCGTAAGGTACGCCAGCAAACGGGCCTTCCTTGTCCGCCCTTTGCGCCGGCTCATACCACGACCACGGGCGTGAGCCGTGAACGCTCACGGCAAAGCGCAACCTGTGCTTGCGCGCCGCCTTGGCCCAGCCGTCGATCAGGTCCTTGTTGTGGGGTCCGAGCGCGACGGAGTTCCACGGCTGGTACTTGGAGTTCCAGTTGTCGAAGTTGTCGTGGTGGTTGGCCAAGCCCATGAAATACTTCGCGCCGTTGTCCTTGTAGAACTTCAGCAATGTGTCGGGATCAAAGTGCTCCGCTTTCCAAACGCGGATCACATCCTTGAAGCCATTGGTGGATGGGTGGCCATATTCAAGGATGTGCGACTTGTAGTTGGGGCTGCCGGTCTCGTACATGCTGCGCGCGTACCAATCGCCGTGTTCCGGTTGGCATTGGGATCCCCAGTGGGCCCAAATGCCGAACTTGGCATCCCGGAACCACTCCGGCGTCTGGTAGTTTGTCAGCGAATTCCAGTCCGGCCTAAATGGGCCGGCAGCTATCGGTGGGAGCTGGAGGGGTGTTGTCTGCGCAGCCGCCGCGGAAAGGGAAGCGGCCAGCAGCAAGAAAGTGTACCAAGTTTGTTTGTTCATGCAGTTTGCATCAATGTCGGGTTGCATCGCGTGTATCATTTCTAATGACCGGAGGCGACTCAGGCCAGCTTGGGGATTCGGTATTATTTTGCACGTTCGGGCCATAATACGCTTCTCGCGTCCGCAGGCAATGATTGAACATTGCGAATTGAAGTTCATGCCGCGACGGGAAGCTGGCATCAGACCGGGCCGGTTGCTGATGTCGAATTTCACAGGCACCGGCCCATATTTCACGCAGTTTCGCAAAGTTTTGGATGCGGTGCTCATTTGCCAATCTCAGACTGACTCTTCGCCAAATTGTTCGCCAACCAGTCTGTGCATCTCCTTGATGCTTTCGGATTGGTCACCACGGCACACCAAAGTGGCATCCGGTGTGTGGATGATAATGAGGTTCTCGCAACCGAGCGTGGTGATGAGATGCCGCGGGTCGCTTGAGACAACCGCGTGCCCGAACCACCGGCAAGAATGATGGCGTATCGCATGAGAGCTTTAGGCGCTTTCGAGAATCATGTTCGCGTATTGCGTGGTGTCGCCGGTGCGGATGAGGCCGATGGCGTGCGGGACCCGCTTCTTGAATTCGATATGCGGCTCGTGGTTCAGCGTGATTCCCTGCAATGCGTCCGTGAAAGCGGCGCGAATCTTCGGATTATTGGCTTTCAAAAACTCTTGCGCCATCCACGCCTTGCCAATCTCAAAAGTCGGACGGATGGCTTTCAACACCTGTAACACCGTCGGCAAATCGTCCACCACGGAGATGTCCACCGTTTCTATCATTGGCCAGAACGGAAATCCGCGATCGGCGATGACCAGCGTGTTGGTGTGCCGCACGCGGCTGAGGAGCGAATTGATTTGCGGATTGAGAATGCCGGTCTTGAGCATAATGGGTGTTTGGATTGTGGGTCAGAATCCTCGCAGGTCGGTGCTGCTACGTTTCGGCAGTCCGGGGGCTGGAGTGCGCTTGAGGACGACGTATTCGAGGCTCATCTTCCGGCAGTATTCGCGCTTGCCGCCCTTGTCACCATCTTCATTCACAATGTAGATGTCCGGTTTGAGCCGGCGGATTTCCGGATCTGCGTCCACCCAGCCGCTGCCGGTCG
>CAIVKH010000254.1 GCA_903906425.1 uncultured bacterium | reverse complement strand
TCATTGATATCACCAGCAAACATAACAGAATCAAGTGCTGTAAAACGACCTGGATTTCCTGCATTTGTTGCAATAGTAGAATCAGCTGTTCTTACTTTAAATTCACCTACTAAGATATCTCCAATAGATGGTTGTTTAGCATCTTTATTTTGAGTGTAAAACTTATAATAAAGCCCTTTTTTTGTTTTTTTGAAGCCAGGGTATTTTGAATTACCACAAGCTGAAAATAAAATTGCTATTACTGCAATTAATAAAATACTAATTTGATGTGTTTTTTTCATTTTTCTATTAATTATTTATTATTCTGTGTAAATTATTCTAAAATTATTTTATTTGTTTACTTATCTCAACTAATTCTACATCATATATTAAGGTTGCTTTTGATGGGATATTTTTCTCATCTCCCAACAGTCCAAAACCAAGGTGCGAAGGTATAATAAATTTTGCTTTGTAACCAACTTTTAACAATAAAATTCCTTCTTCAAGACCTTTTTCTACTTCTCCCTTCCCTATGTTAAACACTTTTGGACATTCAATGTCAGATGAATATATCATCTTTCCATTTATTAAATTTGTTTTAAAATTTATCTTAACTCTTGATTTTTTATCAACACCTTTACCTTTACCGTTTCCTTTTTTATAAATAAAATATCTTAATCCCGAATTAGTCTTAGTCATATTCCATTTATACCTTAAAATATAATCTTCTATTAATTCATCTTCAGTATGCGTTAGGCTACAACCGGTAATCTGCGCCGGCGGGTTTGGATCTTTCAACAACCGCGAACTTCATGCCTGCCCCCGGTCTCGGACTTGTCTCCTGTTCCGGGGTACACCATGCGCTCCGGTTTTTTGAAGGTCTTTTGACCGGAATTGAGGCTCCGGGTTGTAATTCTTGCATAATACAATGATTCGCAGGCAGTAGTGCGAATTTAGCAGCCATCCGCGACTTGCTAGCTGACGTTCGCGATTTGCCATCTGGTCTGCGCGCCTTGCCGGCCGGAGTCCGTCCTCCGGCGGCAGAAGTCCGCCCGCCGGAAGTAACGGAATCGGCTTCGCCAGCCGGTCGCCACGGCACGGCAGCGGGGAGTGACTTCGTGCGGGCAGACGCGCGCGATGCGGACGGAGCGAAGGGGGCGGATGGGGTTGAATTGGGCTCCTGGATCTTTGGGTTGGGCAATAAGGATTCCATCCCGGCGCGCATTCCCGCCGGGCAGCTTCCACCATGAGCCATGTTCCAATTGCACTCACGAAACGCCTCTGAAACGACAACCATCTTTCGCGGCGAAGCGTCCCGCTGAGCCGGTTCGTGCGGCGGCTCACCCGGAGGGTTCGCCCTACCCGTGGCGGCGGCGTGGATCGGGGATGGGAACGAACTTTTTGTTACTTGGTTCATTTGCCCGGCCACTGGTGACGCGGTCGGCGGCACGCTTGAATTCAAATCGCCAGCGACATTCAAAGCAATCAGTGACTCGGTTGGGTGCACGTGAGATTGTGCCGGATTCGATCACGTAACCCGAGATCTTGAGCCGGTTCGGCATTCGGTCGGCTCGTGCGCGACGGATCGGCGCTCGACTTGGGAACTTCGGGCGTGTAGCATGACTCCGTATTCAGTCTTATTGGATTTGAACCCCCAATGGGCATGGAGAAAGAACATTAAAACATCATCAACACGTCACCTTCTTCTGAAAATCATTGTGGCGGCGGCCGGATTGGCTCTTTGGGGAATCGCCGCTTCAGCGGGTACGCCGCCGGTGCGGATTCTGCCGGTGGGCGATTCGATCACAGATGGGTCGTCCTACAGTTCACCGGGCAATGGCGGGCCGGGGGGCGGATATCGGCGGCCGCTGTGGCTGATGCTGACGAATGTGGGATACAACGTGGATTATGTGGGGTCGCTGACGATCAATCCGGCGGTGGATGTGCCGATGCCGACGCATCACGATGGGCACAGCGGGTGGCGGATTGATCAGATTGACGCGCTCCTTGCGAGCGTATTCGGCCAGATCGCCGATCCGGATGTTCTATTGCTGATGATCGGAACGAATGATTTCGGGCAGGGCTACGATGTGCAGAACGCGACGAACCGGCTGGACGCGCTGATCGGCAAGATCGTGACGAACCGGCCATATTGCAAGGTGATCGTCGCGAGTTTGACGGTGCGGGGGGCGCCGTATGAAGCGAACATCCAGACCAATTTCAACAATTCGGTGCCTGTGATTGTGTCGAATCATCAGGCCAGGGGTGAGCAGGTTTTCTTTACGGACATGCACAGTGCGTTGCCGTTGTCGGATTTCCCGGACAGTCTGCATCCGAATACGAACGGCTATGTGAAGATGGCGACGAACTGGATCGCGGCGATTCAGAAAGTGATCGGTCCGCTGGGTTCGACGAATGCGCCGGCGGTGGTGCGCGCGACGGGCATCAAGGGGCAGACGAATCTCGTGGTGACGTTCAGCAAGCCGGTGGCGGACAACGCGACAAACGCAGTAAACTATTCGTTGAGCGGCGGAATTTCGGTTCTGGGAGCGGTGCTGAGCACTTCGACCTACCGTGATGTGACGCTCACGACGACGCCCCAGGCGATGTTGTCGAACTACACAGTGACGGTAACGGGCGTCGTGGACCGCACGGCGGCGGCAACGCAACTATCTACGAACAACTCGGCGGTTTTTCTTTCGGGCGCGACAAATTATGGAACAGGCCCGGTTGCGACCAGCGGCGTGTTCACGAACGTGCCCGAGGTGCAGGGCTATCAGCTCGTGTATTCAATCAACCTCCCGGGGGCGGCTTCGTGGCCTGTGTCGGCGCCGTACGATGTGGATTTGCATGTCTTCGCGTCGAACTTCACGCGCGTGGCGTACTATCTCGAATTGCAGACAAACGTCGGCGGCAACATTGATTTCGCGTGGGTGTCGTTCGATCCGGTCACGAACAATGCGAACGCGATCGGAATCCCGACGGTGAACGGCGGCGGAAATTTTCAGATGCCGATCACGAACATGAACGTGATGTGTACCGTGACGACGGTGGTGAACGGCATTGGACTGACCGGTGGCAACATCGAATTCTGGCCGAGCAATTATACGCAGTCCAACGCGCTGAACGTGGCGAACGCCAGCAGCGCCAACTACGACTGGGGCGATATGCGGACGGCGGGAGCGTACGGCTCAATGCAAATTCACAATCACGATGCGAGCCAGACGATCTTGGCGTTCAACAATTGGGGCGGCGGTGGCGGCATTGCCGATCTCGGCATCGGGAACCGTCCGCTCAGTGCCGATGTGGATTGGACCTTCGCACATAATGCCACGAATTATACGGTGAAACGGCTGCAGGTTTTCGTGCTGCCGGTCACGAACAATCCTCTCGTCATAGCAAGCGCGGCCGGTCAGATCGGCTGGACCAACGTGATCATCGCGTTCAGCACGTATGTCGGCGATGACGCAACGAATCTTACGAACTACGCGCTGAGCGGCGGTCTCACGGTGCTGGGCGCAGCGCTTGATCCCGCAACGAGGCTGTCCGTCACGCTGACAACCACTCCGCAGACGCCGATCACGACCTACACGGCGACGGTGAACAACGTGCATGATCGCACGACGACCAATCTGATAATCGCAACGAATTCAACCATCACCTTCCGCAGCGTCTCGGCCAATGATGTCTTCGGCAATGTCGGCGAGGCGTCGAACTACTCGCTGGTCTATTCGCTGAGCATCCCAACCGTTGCAAGTTTCAACTTGGGATCGGGCGTGCCGTACGATGTCGATCTGCACAGCGTCGTCGGGCCATACAGCCGCATCGCTTATTATCTCGCGATGCAGACCGCCACGGGCGCGCCGCTCAGCTATATCTGGGTCACTCTCGATCCGTTCTCCAGCGACGCCGCGAAGATCGGAGTTCCAGCGACATTGAGCAGCCCGATCTTCCAGCAGAACGTCACCAACATGACCGTGCTGTCGAGCGTCGCGGGCATCTCGGGCACGAACATCGCGACGGGCAACATGGAATTCTGGCCGTGGGATTATACGCAAAACAACGCCCTTCATTTCCCCAATGGATCGAGCAATTTGTTCGATTGGGGCGATTCCGTATCCTCAAACAGCGGCGGCTACGGCTCGATGCAGATTCACAACTGGGGCGCGAGCCAGGTTCTGTTCGCGTATAACTCCTGGGGCAAAGGCGGAGTCAATTCCGACATTGGCATCGGCAATAACACCAGCACAGCCGACTCGGATTGGACCCATGTCGCGAATGCGGCCAGTTACGCGGTGAAGACACTTCAAATCCTCGTGCTGCCGGTTTCGAATCCCGCGCCCACGCTGGTCAGCGCCATCGGTCAGTCGGGCTGGAGCAACGTCGTCATCCAGTTCAGCAAGCCTGTGGCCGACTCCGCAGCGACGAACACGAACTTCAGTTTGAGCGGCGGCCTGACCGTGCTCGCCGCTGTGCTCGATCCCGTGACGAAGACTCGCATAACACTGACGACATCGCCGCAAACACCGCTGACATTCTACACGGTGACAGTGAACGGCATCGTTGACCGGACGCCGGACATTCTCGCGCTCGCGCCGAACACCACGGACGCGTTCATGTCGGCTCCGTTCCGCGGCATTTACAACAACGTGCCCGGGGCGGCGAACTACACGCTCGTCTATCAGCTCAACGCGACCAACGCCGGCAACTTCAACGCGGCGGGCGCACCGTACGGCGTGGACAATCATTTCGGCGTGACCGGCTTCAGCCGCATCGCCTACTACATCGAACTCCAGCAGGCCGGGTTCGCGCCGAATTTCCTGTGGGTTTCGATGGACCCGTTCACGACGGACGTGAACAAAATCGGTGTGCCGACGACGCTGAGCGGCGCGTTCTTCCAGCAGCCGGTCACCAACCTCACGGTCATATCGAGCGCGGCGGGCATCACGATCGGCACCAACATGAGTGGTGGCAACATCGAGTTCTGGCCCAACGCCTACACAACGACAAACAGCGCGGGCGTTGCCGGCGCAAGTGGCACGACATTCGACTGGGGCGATCAGCCGGTCAACGGCACCTACGGCTCGATGCAAATTCACAACAGCGCGGCGGGACAGGTTCTCTTTGCAATGAACAACTGGGGCGGTGGCGCCGGCTTCATTGATCTCGGCATCGGCAACAACACGGGAAGCACGAACGCCGACTGGACGGGCATGTTCAATGCCGGCTTTTACACCTCGCGCGTCATTCAGGTGTACGTGCTACCGACGCCGGACACGAATGCGCCGACGATTCTCAGCGCTGTGGCGACACTGGATCGCGATCATGTGGTCGTGACGTTCAGCGAACCAATCGCAGATGCCGGCGCAGGCATCGCGAACTTCTCGATCAACAATGGCATCGCTGTGAGCGCGGCGATTCTCAGCAACAACCTGCGGCAGGTCATTCTCACGGTCAGCCAGCTCGCGGGCGGAACGACGTACACGCTGACGGTGAACAACGTTCGCGACCGTTCCGCCAATGCGAATCAGATTGCGCCGAATTCGACGGCCATCATCACAATGGCCACGCTGCCTTCGCAGATCAGCGCGAATGCGCCGGAGGCGGCGGATTATCAGCTCGTCTATGTGCTTCCTCTTTACACCTACGCGACGAACTGGAACGTCACGGGCACGCCGTATTCGACTGACAACCGCAATTTCATCGGGCCATACAGCCGCGTCGCGTACTACATGGAACTGGCGACAAATGCGGGGCCGACGAACTGGGTCTGGGTTTCGGTGGATCCGTTTACGAGCGACGTGAACAAGATCGGCATGCCCGACATGGCGCTGGCGGGCGGCCCGATCTTCCAGCAAAGGCTGTCGAATCTCACCGTCATCACAAGCATGACCAACGTCACGAGTGGAACGAACATGCCGGGCGGGAACATTGAATTCTGGCCGTACAATTATGCGGCGGGAAATGCCATCGGCATCACCAACGCCAACGCCGGAACGTATGATTTCGGCGATACGGTTTCGCTCACCTACGGCATGTCGGGCGGCTATGCGTGCATGCAGATTCACAACGCCGGCGCGACGCAGGTGGTCTTCGCCATCAACCATTGGGGCAATGGCACGGTCCTCAATGAATTCGGCATCGGCAACCAGCAGGTGGCTGGCAGCAACCCGGACTACACATTCTCGAACAACGGCACGAATTTCGTGTTCAAGAACCTGTATGTTCTCGTAAAGCCGTTCATCAGCACCAACGGCCCGCGCGTTTCGCGCGTGATGAGCACGCCGGACCTGAGCAGTGTGCTCGTCACCTTCAACCAGCCGGTCAACGATGCAGCGGCCAGCGTCACCAACTTTGCGATCGGTGGACTCACCGTGAATTCCGCGACACTGAGTTCGAACCAGCACGACGTCGTGCTGGGCACGACGCCGCAGACTGCGCAGACGACCTACACGCTCACGATCAGCAACGTCCGCGATCGAACGACCAACGCGACCCTGATGACCGCGCCCATCGCGACAAACTTCACGGCGTACTCCATGGCGAGAATCAACGCGCTGGTGCCGGAGACGACCAACCTCACGCTTGCCTACGGCCTCACGTTCCCGACCGCTGTTCCGAACTACAACAGCAACGGAATTCCCTACGACATCGACCTGCGCCCGATCATCACGCAGAACTTCAATCGCGTCGCGTATTACATGGAACTTGCGACCAACGGCGGCGCGACGAACTGGATCTATGTTTCCGCCGCCGCGTTCAACACGAACATCAACCGCATTGCGGTGCCCGTTCTCGGCAGCGGCGCATGCTTCCAGCAGAAGCTCGCGACCAATGCGACCGTCTATGCCAGCGATCCAACGATGGCGAGCGGCACCAACCAGAACACGCTGAGCATGGAGTTCTGGCCGTTCGATTACACCGCAACGACGAACAACATCCCGCTTCCGAAATGACAGCTACAACGTGAATGCCCAGTACGGCTCGATGCAGATCGCCAACTACGCCAGCAACCAGATGCTTTTCTCATTCAACCGCTGGGGCGGCGGGCAGGCGGGCAACTGCGACATCGGCATCGGCAACTATCCCGACAACGTCACCAACACCGACTGGAAGTTCACGCAGAGCGCAACGAACTACGTCACGAAGAACCTCTATATCTTCGTGCGCCTCACGAATGCGCCCATCATCGCCGCGAATACGAACGTCATCGCGCCGGTCATCGTCACGCACCCGGCATCGCGGACCAATTTCCAGAACAGCGCCGCAATTCTCGCGACGCTCGCCAGCGGCACCGCACCCATCACCTATCAGTGGCGCAAGGGCGGCACGAACATCGCCACGCAGACCAACGCGTGGCTCACGTTCGCCAGCGTCCAGTTCACCAACGCCGGCAACTACGACGTGATCGCCAGCAACACCGCCGGCGTGGCGACCAGCCTTGTGGCCGTGCTCAGTGTCACCAATCCTCCGCCGCCCACCGGCTACGACGCCTGGGCCGCGCAAATCACCGGCACCAACACCGCCTACAACCAGTCCGCCACCGGCGACGGCTACGCGAACCTGCTCAAATACGCCACCGGCTCCAGCCCGACGAACTCCGACAACCGCGCGCAGATGAAATCCACGCAGACCAACGGCCTCTTCGCGCTCAAGTTCAGCCACAACACCAACGCCACCGATTTGATCCTCTACGTCGAAGGCGCCTACACCACGACCAACGACGCTCCGTGGGTTGGCATCGCGACCAACAACCACGGCAGCTGGGGCACCACGACCAACGTCAGCGAAGACACCGGCACCGACCCGGCCACCGATGTCGTCTGGGACACCGACGCCACGGCGACCAATCGCTTCCTCCGCCTGCGCGTCACGCGACCCTGATGAAGAATGGGGCCATGGGTTGATGGGGCATTGGGATTTCCCAACACCCCCGCTGACTTTTTGGCGAGTCTTCGAGCCGTAAAGCGACTGGCTGGCTCATCC
>CAIVKH010000253.1 GCA_903906425.1 uncultured bacterium | reverse complement strand
GCCTTGCTCCCCGCCATCCTCGACCGCGCCTTCAAAGGAGAATTGTAGCTGAAGAGGTTTGAACGATGGATGACCAGACACAGTCAGGCACCCCGATCCCTCAAATGGAAAATGCAGTTCCAGTTGAGAATCTTACAGGCGGCACGCCGCTTGAGAGAATCGTGGTTGATCGTAAGTGGGAACAGAAATTCCGGCTTCTGGCGGAATTCAAGGAGCGCACCGGCCACTGCAATATTTCGCCGCACGACAAGGAGCACCGGGGGCTGCTGAAATGGAGCGCAGTCCAGCGAACCGCGCGCAAGGATGGCGTGCTGAATCCGGAACATGCGCGCCGTCTGGACGAATTGGGTTTCGATTGGACGATTGTGGACATCCCCGATCTCGCGGAGGATCGAAAGAAGACAGTCGAAGAATTGTGGCAGCGGCGTTTCGATGAACTGCTGGCGTTCAAGGAACGGTTCGGCCATGGCGATGTGCCCAAGCAGTGGCAGGAGAATCCGTCGCTAGCAAACTGGGTCATTGCGCAGCGAATGAAACGAAAGCGTAGGACACTGAAAGCGGAACGTGAGCGACATCTGGATGAGGCTGGCTTCAATTGGAGCTCGGAGAAAACGGAAATTGACCGAAAATGGGACAGGCGTTTTCAGCAGTTGGTGGAGTACAAGCAGAAATTTGGGAACTGTAGTGTTCCGTGCAAATGGGAGCAGGACAGGCCGTTTTCACATTGGGTGCATAATCAGCGGGGTTTCCGGCACAAGGGATTGTTGAGCGAGGAACGCATCCGCAAACTCGAAGAAATCGGTTTCGCGTGGCACGGCGCTTGCCGAATTTCGTTTTCGAATGTCGAAATATGGAATCGCCGGTACGCGCAGTTGAAGAAGTTTCATAAGCGTTTTGGCCATTGCGAAGTGCCGGCGAATTGGAAGAAGAATCTCCCGCTGGCAAGGTGGGTCGGTGTCCAGCGCGCGCTACAGAGCACCGGCAAGTTGGACGAGAAGCGAAAACAACGATTAGACGCGATCGACTTCACCTGGCGCGAACCGCGTCGCTCCTTGAATGAACACTGGGAACGGCGATTTCAGGAGTTATTGAAATACAAGGAGCGTTTTGGCGACTGCCAGGTTCCCGTGCGATGGAAAGATAATGCCCCGCTGGGTCATTGGGTGGAGATTCAACGCGCTTGGCACAGACAAGGCAAGGTGCGGGCCGACCGCGTCAAACGGCTGGAAGAAATCGGTTTTCAATGGGCCGTCGCACCATATTTTAATGGCTCACGCAAAGATCATTGGGAGAAACGCTGTGCGGAACTGGAGGACTACAAGAAGCGTTTTGGTCACTACGATGTGCCGACGAATTGGCCAGAAAATCCCGACCTGTCGAAATGGGTAATGCGCCAGCGTCACGAAATGCTCTTCGGCCCCATCAGCGAGGATCGCAAACGACTGTTGGAGGCGGTGGGCTTTGCGCGAGAAAGAACGCATACCTATTTGAAGGATCTTTGGGATCGCCGATTTCAGGAATTGCTGGCCTACAAAAGCAGATTTGGTCACTGCAATGTGCCGGCAAGGTGGAAAGAAAACACGCCCCTCGGTCACTGGGTCGAAGTTCAGCGTGCCTTCCGGCGTAAAGGCAAACTTGGGGCCGAGCGCATCCGGCGGTTGGATGAAGCCGGATTTGAATGGGATCGCGGCGAGATGCTGGCCCAAACGATGCGGATGAGATGGGAACAACGGTTCTCAGAACTGGCAGAATTCAAGAACCGCTTCGGCCACTGCAATGTGACCAATAAACGGAACGAAAACCACATACTCGGCGGATGGGTGCAAGAACAGCGCACTTCACTTAAAAAGGGGCGGATTTCTGCGGAACGTAAGGCACGGCTGGATGCATTGGAATTTGCTTGGCTTGGCGAGTCGCGAGCGGCGCAACCGGGCGTTTCAGATTAGTTCGAAATTTCTTCTGGCGGTAGCCGCCATCCGCATTCTCAGCAAGGACAACCGGGCGGCGACCGCCCCCGTTTTCCTTGACCTTTCCCCCACCGGTGTCGCGGCTGCGCAATTGATTCGAATGGCTGTTCCGTGCGCCACCCCAATTTCCCACGCACAGCCCATCCAAACGAATCAACTGCGCTGATCACCGCAATGGAACTCCGCCCCCGGACGATGCCGTACACCGTCCTGATTCCGCGCCGCATTTAGGTCGTATTGCTGGCAGCGCTGCGTTCCGGTCGCCGCCTGTTCGCAATCTCCACCTAAACCCGGCGCGGAGACGGTGAGAAAAATCGTCATCGTCCGCCCCGCAATGTCTCGACGACTCGTTGAATGAAAGCCCCGTTCCGTTCTGCCGGAGCGGGGCTTTTGTTTTTCCGGTTGCTGCCGCCGTGAGTTTTCTCGGCCCTGCCGACCGGCTCCGTCCTTTCGGTTGGTCCCAGCGCTTTTCGAGCCATCCGTCCCGACACCCTTCGCTCATGCAAGTCGCGCTGCGAAGCGAAGGGCGATCGGAACGGACGGCAAGCGATGAAACCAACCAAAACAAAAGGACAGTCACCATGAAAACAGCACGTCAGCAGCAGACCGGAAAAACAGATTCAGAAGCTCAGGGACTCCCGGCCCGTCCGGTAACTGATGTCAGCAGGGAAGCACGCAGGGCGGCGCGGCTGGTCGGAGGCCCGCGTGAATTCCAGCGCAGAGCCGCGCAGCAGATCGCAGCGGCACTTTACATTTTCGGCGGTCGTGTGATCGCCGTTGAAACACAGAACACATGAAGGAGCACAGTACATGAAGAAGAGCACCAAGAAGAACAGCAAGAGCACACCAGCGCAGGCCTCGCCGGTTGCGCAGCCACCAGCAGCAGAACCGCAGCAGCAGTCGGCAGAGCAGAAGACGGAATTCAAACCGGACTTTTACGCACGGCTGATGAAGGACAGGCCAGCCGAGGCCGCGAGCATCATGGCGACGATCTGCCGGAGAAAAGACAAGGCGTTGCGCGTCATGGTGGACACCTACAAGGCCGGAGCGGACACCGCCGATTGTATCAGCGCGGCGATGGCCGTCGCATTTCCGAAGAAACAGGAGGCGACGCCATGAGCATTCTTGAAGCCCTTTTGCTTGTCGCGCTTGTCGCGCTCATCGCACGCGGAATGAGGGGAGCGAATTTTCCATGAAGAAAGCGATCAGACCTTTGTGGATTACGCGGAATGCCTCGACGCGAAAGATTGAAGGCATCAGCACGAGGAAGCCGACCGCCGCTGCGCTCGCCAAAATCGGCACGCCGGTTGAAATCGAAATCACGACACGCCCGCCGCTGCAAACGGAGATGGAATTTGCGCGGGAGGTTTTCGCGCTGGTGCCGATGTATTGCAACCCGACATTGCGAACACCGAAGGCCGACACACGCCAGCAGGCATTGAGCATTTGAGCAGCAGAACACAACACACAGAGAAAGACACAGAACATGAATACAACGACACAAGACACGACGACGACCGAAACGACCGAAACCGAAAGCTTCATGGATCGTTGCGCCCGCGAACGACGGGAAACCGCGACCCGTTGCGCAGCCCTTGCCGCACAACTGGCGAAGGCGATGACCACTCCCGCCGAGACGTGGACGGCGAAGACGGACGAGGAATTGCACTACGAGCATTTCCTTTTGATCCGTGCCGTTGATGGCTTGGAGCTTTTCATCAGCGGACGCTGGAGCGGAAAGAATCACTGGCACGTTTCGCTTGG
>CAIVKH010000252.1 GCA_903906425.1 uncultured bacterium | reverse complement strand
CGCCGACTCGCTTCGCAGAAGAAAAGCGGAAGCTCATCCGAATTCGCTTCCGCAGTCCAAAGCCCCGGCGAGGCGAAAAAAATAGCCGGCGGCTTCAACTGCCGGAAAGGGCAGACGAAGATCACAATCCTCTTCCGCGTGGCGTGCGCGGCAGCGTTTCTTATATGGACTGCGGAAGCGATGGCTTCGAGCTTCCGCTTTTCGTCAGGAAGCGATTCCGAGAGCTTCCCTTCTTCCCCGCCGCGAAGCTCGCCGACTCGCATCGCAGAAGAAAAGCGGAAGCTCATCCGAATTCGCTTCCGCAGTCCAAAGCCCCGGTGGGGCGAATGAAACATGCCGGCGGTTTCCTTGGCTATAACGCTACCGGCGCTGGATCATTAGTCAGGCAGCGATTCGCGGAATGTTACGAATTCTGGAGCGGTCCGGACGCGGTCGAACTCCTTCTCGCCATCCAGCTGCGATTTATTCGCGGCGACATTGAATTTCTTCCACAATTCAAGTGAGGCGCAACATTCCTTCACCCGTCCGCATAGCGAATGAACACGTGCGATGTTGAAATGCGCGGACTCGTCATCCGGCTTGATGTGCACGGCCTCGGCAAGTTTCGCATAAGAATCCGTGAAGAGCCGGTCGCCTTCCGGCGTGTTGCCCTTGAGCTTCGCCTGATCGGAAAGCGCAGCGCCCCAGTTGTTGAACGCCTCGTGCTTGTCCGGCTTGATGCGCACGGCCTCGGCAAATTTCGCATAAGAATCCGTGAAGAGCCGGTCGCCTTCCGGCGTGTTGCCCTTGAGCTTCGCCTGATCGGAAAGCGCAGCGCCCCAGTTGTTGAACGCCTCGTGGTTGTCAGGCTTGAGGCGCATGGCCTCGGCAATCTTCGCATACGCATCCGCGAAGAGCCGGTCGCCTTCCGGCGTGTTGCCCTTGAGCTTCGCCTGATCGGAAAGCGCAGCGCCCCAGTTGTTGAACACATCGTAGTCGACCGGTTTGATGCGCAGGGCCTCGGCAAATTTCGCATAAGAATCCGCGAAGAGCCGGTCTCCTTCCGGCATGCTGCCCTTTAACTTCGCCTGCTCGGAAAGCGCAACGCCCCAGTTGTTGAACGCCTCGTGGTTGTCCGGCCGAAGCAGGACAGCTTGTGCGAATTTTTCATTTGACGCAGAGAAGTATTCATCGACGGCAGGACCTGTCATGGAAACGGCTTGTTCGTTGAGAGCACTGGCACATCTGGACAATGCAACGGGCTTGTTCTCTGGGCGCGCCTGAGCAATAAATGCCGCAATCCTGCGATCCAACTGGAATTCTTCGGCGATCGATGATGTCAGCTCATTGCCGAGTTGGACGAGTAGAGCCACGCCCAGGTCAGGATCATCAGATGAGATTCGCAAGGCCGCCCTAATCGCATCAACGGTCTTGTGTTCCTTGTTCCATGCGTCGTTGACGCGCTGGGCCAATTGGGCCGGATGGTCATTTACGCGCGCCATAATTTCGCGAACGAGAGTGCGGTATTCGATTGCCAGATATTCATCGGCAAAATCGCGAACAAAGATTCCCTCCATGACGGCCATCTGTGGATGATAGGAGAGGCGAAGGGGAAGAATGCCGAATTCTTCATTCATCTTGGCAATGCGCTTACGTTTGAAGTCAATCTCACCGTTCGGTACCGGGCTGGCGACAAGAATGGTCGGCTTGGGGCCGAGGCTGGATTGGGCTGTCGCATCCGCAGGTGGTACATCCGCAGTATCGAACGGCTTGGCGTCAGTACCACGAGCCTTGGTTTCAATGCCAACTTCCTTCAAGAAAGCCAGTGTTCCCTGAACATTCTGGTCGTTCAATGAAGTGAGCACTACCAGCCTGTCGGCCAGCGGACCAACGCACAATCCGCCGACTTCTGTAATGCCCGTGCGGCTGTCAACCAGCACATAGTCATAAGGCGTCTGAAGAGGTTCCTCGAAAGGTTCAACACCGACGGGGCGAAAAGGGAAACGCTGTGCCTTGAAGTAGAGGTTCAATGCCGCGCTTGCCGTAATTATGCATTCCTGAGGCAATCCTGAAATGCCGACTTCCGACAACCTGCGCCAGTAGTGCCGCTGGTCGTCAGCCGTGATGAAGTCGAGCCGCCCCTGATCGCCAACTTTAGGCTTGAGCGATTCGATCTTGGCCGGAACCGCGCGTCGGATATATGTGGAAACCGGAGGCAGCTTCGCGGCGATTTCCTGTGGAGTGCGGCCTTTCTTGCTTTCACCAATGACTTCCCACAATAAATCAAGAATGTCCTTGGGCTTTTCGTCCTTCAACTCCTCGAGTTCACTGTTGCGACGAAGATAGCCACTGACACCGGGTGCTTCCAAATCCATGTCAACAACGAGAACATGCCGGCCACGCGCTGAAAGGGCATAGGCGGCATTGAGCAAGGCCATGCTGCGACCAACACCGCCCTTGTAGCTGTAAAACGTGAATACGTATGGGAAAGTCGGGTTCATAGATCAGGCCGCTTCTGCCAATTCAGTTGCTCGGTAAGCAGCGATTCCGGACATGGGGCTGCTTGCCAGGCGATACCCAGCAAATGCCGGTCGCTGCTGAGGCTGAAGTTCTGCGACAAATCCCGCAACAAGCACAGCAAACGCTTCCGCTGTCATCATGGTCGATGCCAGTTTCTCCATCACGCGTTCGCGAGGCGCTTCGTTTTTGCTTCGTGCGACTGCCGCCTTGATCGCGAGAGGTTCAACAAGACGATCATCGGCGGAAAGGGCCACTCCGCAGAAGCGCTCCGTTTCGGGGAAATTTCTTTCACGCAATGCAGCTTTCGCCCTTTTGATGCTCTCAAACGCTATCGAGCGCAGCTTTTCAGTCACGCGAGCCCGCGCTTCGTATTGAGGATGCAAATTCTGATCGATCCAAAGTTCGTGACCGGCGACTGCCGGTATTGCATTTTCGATTCTGGTTATCTGTCGGGCATCGACGAGCCGTGAATAATCCTGCTGATTGCCCTCGGTTTCACGAAGAACAAATCCCCCGTCGAAAGAATATGGTGGAAAAATAACGACATCACGATTGTCGAGCCGCCGAAAGACTGGCGCGACGACGGACGGCAGCATCGATTCTTTCAACACGTTGCCGTAGCCAATGATTTCCAAGTCGGTGATTTTTTGCATGGCCGTAAACTATATGCTTGCCCGTTCGATGTAGTCAACACAGGCGCCCAGGAGCTTTTCAAAATCGTCGTCACGACACGCATTGAACGGAATATAATCCACATCGGTGGCCTCACACCACGTCAGCAACTCTGCAATTGGTTCATCGGCAATCCGGCTGATTGGAAGAAAAACCGCCCGCAAATGATTTCGAAGACTAATCCGATTGGGAAATCGAACCTCATGTGTCCAGCGTCGGCGATCTCCGCCTGACAACCCGATTGGTCCCGGCCAGGCTGGATTAATGCTGCGCACGTAATCATCTGGTGCCGCGAAGAGATATTCAAAAGATTCTCGCAAATATTCACGATGTTCTGGTGCCGGCATTTCGTGGCGACGGAGAAAATCCACGGCGGGTTCGCCGGGAATTGCGCGAACGAAGTGACGAATCAATCCGCCGGAATCGAATGGTGCCACATTGCTATGGTCACGATATTCAGTCTCAAGTGCCACGTTGAAAAGAAAACCGCAACCAGTGTCGGGATATGCAAACGGACCCGCATAACAGAACACATAATCAGCCGTGCCTAGTTGCCGTTCGACAGAATCTGGCTTTGCAGATCTTCCGGGAAGGGAAGCAAGCGCATTGGGCGAAAGCAGGTATCCGCTCCTGCAAATGTCCGAGAAGCTTTCGTCCGCGGTCGAGTGTGCCAGAAAGATCTTCTGCGACAGATCGGCAGCGCGTTGAACATTTTTTCTGGGGACATTATTCGCGTGAACATAATCCGCGAGGTCGGTTTGCATGCGCAACAAATTTTGTTCCCAATGGGATCTGCTCATGGCGTTCTCCAGGCGTGCTCGTTGTGGTTCAGCCTTGTACGAGAAAGCAGGACAATCCGTTCATCTGAACAAAAACGAAAGTTCCAATGCTCGGAAAAGTCGGTCCCGGAATTTTCCAGTTGGAAATCACGGTCAAGGAGAGCGGCCGGCTTGTTCATGAATTCTTCCGGGCATGTGTCGCGGTCTAACCACCATCTCTTTTTCATGGGTGCCGAGAATAGCAGTATCCGCACTGCGCGCAATTCCGGTTTGCGGCGTTTCCAGTGATTGGAAGCCATCGCGGCTTCAGCGTGCCTTGAGTTCGGAGGCTTCGAGCCGGAGTTCGGCGCCCGGTTGCAATGTCACGGCGAGTCCCGCCGCGAGCGAATCGGCGTCGGCATCGTCGGTCAAGCCTTTCACGGCATAGTGGCGGCCTGCCTCGGCGACGAACCATTCGGGGAACTGGTTGATGCGGGGATAATCCAGCGGCAGGTGCATGTTCGTTTTGTGGCGCGGGCGGTCGAAGATCAATTTGCCGCTCCACGGCTGGTCTGCAGCGAGGCTGATGAAAAGTTTGCCGCCTTCGCGGACCGCGCCGACGCGGACGTCCGCGCGCCACGGTTCGACGTGGCAGCCCTGCGTTTTCCACAGCGCATACATCAGCGACGTGCGCGCAAAATTTCCGTCGCCATGCCAGCCCTCGATCACGCCGTCGGGTTTCTGGATGGCCCACATCGAGCGCATCTCGCGTTCGATGTATTCGGTCGCCTCGGGAATCCGCTCGCGGTTAAAAAGCGTGATCGCGCCCTCGATGGAATCGGCGAGGCTGTCCATGTCGCGGAAGTAGCCGGCGAACGACGGAAGATTCGTGAGGACTTTCCGGACCGCATCGCGGTAGGCGGTCGTGCCGTCGAGCAGGAACGCGGTGTAGATGCCGTCGTAGTTGTAGCCCCAGTTGTCGGTGAGTTTCGGGCCGTGCTCGCCGGTGCGCGTGTTGACGTGCAGATAGATCAGGCCGCGCTCATCGCGGGCGATTTCGAGGAGGCGGTCGTAGAGTTCGTGCAGCGGCTTTTCGTATTGTTTCTTCTTTTCGGGCGCGGCGGAATTGCAGGCGACGTAGAGTTCGGAGAGGCCGTTGATGACCTCGCAGGAGTGATCGCCGAGGGCAAGGTCCTTCATGTCGCGCGTCGGATGGTGATCGCCAAGCAGATAATAGTCGCCGAGCCGGATCGCCCAATCGAGATACTTGCGGTCGCCGGTGAACCAATAAATCCGCGAGCACGCCTGAAGCAGATCGCCGTTCACCTCGAAGTTCATTGTCGGAATTTTCCCGAACGGCGTTTCGATGTTCGCGTTCTTCCAGATGTCGTCAATGATGCCGGTCATCCGCTCCGTCCACGGCGATGGGCCCATCCATTCGGCGACGTAGAGCAGTCCGTCCTTCACGTATTCCGCGCCGTCGAAAATAATCGCGTCGAGATCAACCTTCTCGCGGCGCCAGCCCTGCTTCGCGAAATCGAAATCGTCTGGCAGCCGGTCCACGCGGCAGGTCAGCTTGATTTCCGTGCGCAGCATTTCCGAGAGCCGGCCATCGAGCAGCGGCCGGTCCGTCATTGCGGCGGTGAGCACCATGAACGGATAATTGTCCGCCGCCGAATCGCGGCCGTTCCAGTAATTCGACTCGCGGAGATTTCGCGGGATCAAACCGGTCTTCGAGTCCGCGTGCGCCAGCCAGCCGTCGATATACTTTCGGCAGCGGAAGAACGCCTCCGCCGCGTCGCGCGCATTTTTCTCCGCCTGCCGGAAATGCTCGTCACTGGCCGGCGACGCCGGCTCGCGGTCCCAGATCGCGCGCATTTCCGGAAAGGCGACCACCGGCCTTGCCGCGACAGTCTTCGCGACAATTGGAACCTTTGATGTCACGGCACCGGTGGTCACGAGTTGAACCGCCGACAGAAATGCCGGCTTGCCGAACGCCGGAGGCGACAGTTCGATCTCGTAGGCCTGGCCGGAAACGCCATCGGGTTCGAGCACGCTCAGCCACTGAAATCCTTTGTAGCCGCCATTCGTCACCGCGAAATGCCGGCCGTTGATTGTCATTTCCGCGATCCGTTTGTCCCCCTTCGCGCCCCACCGGAACTGCAAAATGTCGCCAGCCTTCGGCGCGACTGGAATCGTGAGATGAAGCGCCGAGTCGCCAAGAAAAACGTACGGCTCGCCTGCATACGATTGGCTGCCCTCGCTGAATTTGATCTCGGCAACAACCGACACCAACTCCGAGCGCGCCACCAAACCGAACAAACCCATGGCGGAAAAGATCAGGAAGGACTTATTCATGCCCGTAATTCGCCTGTTCTGCCCCGATTTCGCCGCGCAAGTTTCCAATGATTGGAAATTACGCTCGCGAGATTTTTCAATCATTGGAAAATTCAATCGCGAAACCGCCACTGGCGTAACCGTGGCCGGTTGTTCTTCGAGTTTGAATGGCGGAGACAGTCATGAACATTCGGACGGGACGGCGGAAATTTTTGCGCGATTCGCTCGCGCTGGGCGGCGCGGCTTTCACAGCGCCGATCTTTTTGCGCGCCGAAACGCTCGGCCTCGGCAGGCGCACGCCGCCGAGCGAAAGAATCCGCACCGGCCACATCGGCATCGGCACGCAGGGCGGCGGGCATCTGCTCGGCGGCGCGTGGACGCATATTGCCGGCGGCTACGCAGGCCGCGATGACACGCAGGTGCTCGCGGTCTGCGACATCCGCAAGAGCCGACGCGAGGAACGCTGCGCGCGCGTCAATGCGGTCTATGCCGAAAAATTGGGCGTGGGAAAATTCAAGGCCTGCGAGGCCTACGCCGACTTCCGCGAGCTGCTGGCGCGGCCCGACATTGACGCCGTCGTGATCGCGTGCCCGATCCACTGGCACGCGATGATCGCCACGATGGCGGTCGAGGCGGGCAAGGATGTCTATTGCGAAAAACCCATCGCGCCGACGATCCAGCAGGGCCGCGCACTGGTCGATGCGGTCAACCGTTTCGGCCGGGTCTATCAGGCGGGAACGCAGCAGCGGTCGGAATGGGCGAGCAAATTTCGCTTCGTGTGCGAGCTGGTCCGCAGCGGCCGCATCGGCGAGTTGAAGGAAGTTTATGCCTACAAACCGGGCGGCTCGATCACGTGGCCCGGCCAGCCCATCGGCGCGCCGCAGCCCGCGCCCGACGGAATTGACTGGGAACTTTATCTGGGCTGGATGCCGTTTTTCCCGTGCGATGGAAACGTCGGCACGTTCCGGTTCCAGTACGGCGACATCAACTGGACGCCGCATCATTTCGATTTCGCGCAGTGGGTCCTCGACGCCGACCGCACCGGCCCGACGGAAATCTGGATGGACCACGACGCGCCCGCGTTTCGTTTTCCGAACGGCGTCGTGATGTACGGCCGGCCATTCCCCGGCGAGCCCGTCGGCAACGTCGGCGGCGCGTGCTTCGTCGGCACACGCGGCAGGATCGCGGTGGATCGCGACAACATCGCGGCCGATCCGCCGGGCCTGCTGAAAGAGCCGGTCGCGCCGGGCGAAGTGCGGCTCTATCGCAGCGACAGCCACGCGAATAATTTCATCCACTGCGTCCGCACGCGGCAGACGCCGGTCGCCGATGTCGAGACGGCGCAGCGCGCGATTTCGCTGGTGCTGCTCGGTGGCATCGTCATGCAGTTGCGCCGCCCGCTGAAATGGGATTTCAAAACCGAAACGTTTCCCGGCGACGACGAAGCCAACCGTCTGCTGTCTTTTGCGACGCGCCCGCCGTGGCGGATCTAATCCGCGATTTTCGCACCGCGGCCGTCGCGAAAAATTTTTTCCGGTCCAGGGCGCGGCGATGCGGCGCAGTCCGAAAATTTCCAATGATTGGAAATGACCGGGCCGTATTTTTCCAATGATTGGAAGTTGCGGTCCGCGTGTTTTCGATCCGCCCCGGGACAACGTTTAGGCGCGGCGGGCGTCAGGGGCGGGTGGCGACGGCGATGAGTTCGCCTTCGGAGTTGCGTAGTTTGTCGAGGCCGGCGGGGATGAGATATTCGTCGCGAAGCTTGGCGGCGTCGGCAACATCGTCGAGGTCGAAGAGGAGGTTGCCGACAAATTCTTCGAGGTCGTCGCGATGGATGGACCAGGTGAACGGTTCGCTGCGGCGCTTGAGCCACCAGCGCAATAGCGGGGTGCCGCCGCCGACGCCTTTGAGGTGTTCGATGAAGGTGAAGGCGAGGCAACTGCCGGGGCCGCTGTGGTGATAGATGGTTTCGAAGAGGGCGTTGATGATGCGCACGTCGAGGTACATGAGCAGGCCTTCGGCGATGAAGAAGGTGGAGGCGCTGCGGTCGTAGGCGGGTTCGGCGAGAAGCGTGTCGCCGAGCGTGGCGCGGTGCAGGTCGATCGGCAGCAGCGTCAGCGAGGAGGAAAAGCCGAGGGCGTCGAGGCCGCGGCGCTTGGCGGCCTGCGTGGCGGGGTGGTCGAGCTCGAAAAAATTCACCTGCGGAAATTCCCAGTGGAGGCGGTAGCAGAGGCTGTCGAAGCCGGCGGCGATGTTGACGACCTGGGTGAAGCCGTCGTTGGTGATGCAGTTGCGGGCGAGGTCCTCGATGAAGCGTTTGCGGAGGATGTAGTGGGCTTGCACGCCGGGCAGGACAAGTTTTTCAAGGAAGTACAGCCGGTTGCGAAAGCCGGCGGATTTTGATTTTTCGATCCAATTCGCGCCCTTCGGATCAACGGCTTTGAGCAGGCGCTCGTGCGGTTCGGTCCACGCGGCGGGAATCAGCGGCTTGCGTTGCGGGTCGTGCGCCTGAAGTACGAGGCTGCGAAGAATCATGCTCGCGGTGGAGCTGGGCTTGTCGGTCGTCATTTCGTCATTTCAATTCAGCAGTTCACGTTCGAGTTGTTCGTAGCGGTCCAAAGCCTGGCGGACGTATTTTCGTTTTTCGGTGTACGTGCCGGGAAAAAAGCTGGCCTTGAAGCCGGCGGCGATGATGTGGCTGAGTTCTTTTTGCGTGAGGTTCACCTTGTTGATGGCGATGAGCAGTTCGTCGGTGACGGTCGTGTTCGAGACGAGTCGGTTGTCGGTGCAGATCGAAACGGAAAGATTGTGATCGAGCATCTGCCGCAGCGGATGTCGCGCAAAATTCCGGAGCTTCGACTGCGTCTGCGCGTTGCTCGTGAGACAGACCTCGATGCCGATTCGCTGGGCGGCGACGTATTCGGCCAGATGCTGCACGTAGGCTTCGCGGTCGGTGATGTTCGGATCCCTGACCATGTCGGTCGCGAAGAGCCAGGTGCCGTGGCCGATTCGATTCGTGTAGCAATCGGTCATCGCCTGAAAAATTGATTCCGGCCCGTACGCCTCGCCGGCGTGGACGGTCTTGCGGATGAAATTTTTGTGCGCGAACTGATAGGCGGATTTGTGATCGCCCGCCGGATAGCCGGCCTCCGCGCCGGCCAGATCGAAGCCGACGACCGGCAAGCCGAGCGAGCGAGCGAGATAAACGGTGGCGCGGGCAAGTTCCATCGAGGCGGCGGCGAAGACGCGGGCGGGCGCGGCGTAGCGCATGACGGCGAAAAGTTTCGCGTAATACGGCGACATGCCGGCGTGAAAATATCGCAGCGCACAGAGGATGACGCCGAAATGAAACGGAATGTCCGCGCCGTTTTTCACGGCGCGGCTGTTGTTGTGCTCGCGCTGGGCGCGCGCCAAGCCGTCGCAGCAGGCCCGCACAACCTGCTCCATGTCGAACTCATCGCGAATGTGGAGCTGCGGCGCGAAGCGAACCTCGATGTAGCGCACGCCCTCGGCGAGGTTGTCCTGCGCGAGTTCATAGGCGATGCGTTCGATGCTCTCCGCATCCTGCATGACGGCGACGGTGTAGGCAAAGCCCGCGAGATAATCCGGCAGATCTTTGTAGTGCGATTTGAAGACGAGCCGGCTGAGACCGTCCTCGGTTTGCGACGGCAGTTTCACTTTCTTTCGCTTCGCCAGTTCGATCAGCGTCCTCAGCCGCAACGAACCGTCGAGGTGAAGATGTATGTCAGTTTTCGGAATGCGCCGCACAAACTCGGCTGAAATCGCATTCGCCATAAATCACCCTCTTGATCACTGGCTAAAAGTTGCACACTTCCGCGTCCGCGACAAGTGGCGCGTGGCCGCCGAAAGATTCACGAGTCGGCGCGGCAGCGAAAATGAAAACTTCCAATGATTGGTAATTTACGCGGGCGGATTTTCCAATGATTGGAGGTGATCGTCATCGGCCGGATCAAGATCGCCGGCGGAAATTTCCGTTTCATCTTCGCCCGGTCCGAAATCTGTGGCGGGAGTTTCCGTTCCGTCGGCCGGCGCGATCACGACCACGATCTCGCCTTTCACGGCCCGCTTCGAAAACGATTCGCGGATTTCGGCGGGCGTTCCGCAAATTCCTTCCTCGAATTTTTTCGTGAGTTCCCGCGCTACGAAAACGCGGCGAGCGCCCAGCGTCTGCTCGATTTCGTCCATCAACTTCAGCAGCCGGTACGGCGATTCGAAGAGGACGATCGGCAGGTCGCCGCTCGCGAGTCCGAGCAGCCGGCGTTTACGCGCGCCGGATTTGTGCGGCAGAAATCCGCCGAACGTAAATCCGCCCGCGGCCATTCCGCTCAGCGCGACGGCGCTGACCACCGACGACGGGCCGGGAATTACGTAAATGCCGAAGCCGTTTTCGCGGCATGCGGTGACGACGCGCGCGCCGGGATCGGAAACGCCCGGCATTCCCGCGTCGGTCACCAGTGCGATTTTCTGGCCGGCGCGGAGGCGGTCGAGAATTTCGCCGAGGCGCGCGACTTCGTTGAATTTGTGATAGCTGACCATCGGCTTCGCGATTTCGTAGCGGTCGAGCAGCCGCCGCGTGATGCGCGTGTCCTCGGCGAGGATCACGTCCGCGCCCTTCAGCGTTTCGAGCGCGCGCAGCGTGATGTCTTGCAGGTTGCCAATCGGCGTGCCGACGATGTAGAGTCCGCGTTCCATTCCGTGACCATAAACCAGCGTGCGGGCGCGGTCGCGAAAAAAGGTCCGGCGGAGAATTGCGAAAAATGTTGCGTCGCCGGAGGCAATAAGGCATAAGCGCGCGCTTCGTTTGGGTCTGGAGAGAAAAGAACATGGCAGTCAAAATCAGAATGTATCGGATCGGCAACAACAAGCGCCCCTTTTTCCGCGTGGTTGCCACCGACGAGCGCCGCAAGATCAATGGACGTTTCCTAGAGATCGTCGGCTGGTACGACCCCAAGGTCGAAGGCAAGAATTTCGAATTGAAGAACGACCGCATCGATTACTGGAAGAGCAAGGG